>JADFYG010000025.1:17749-82658 GCA_015233155.1 Candidatus Rifleibacteriota bacterium | reverse complement strand
AGCAATTACGCGAGTTGCTGGAAATTCACGGACAGAAATTACATGGCGACAGCAATTACTATATCAATAAACTCGAAACTCTTCCGCGTCGGCTGCTTAGCGAGAATCCTCCGCGGAATATCTATGAAATCAAGTCCGATAAGTTTGGCGGAGCCGTCGAAGAGTTCAGGCAAATAATGCAAAAATATGGGAAGCCGGTTTATGACGGGAAAACCGACAAGTTCATAGACTCCTATTCTCAACTTGAAGATGCTTCAGTTTATGCCAACATCTACCTGAACGAAGCCACTCCGCTAACGCCGGAGACGTTTGATGCACAGGTCAAGAGCGGTGCTATCACGGATCCTCAAGATTATTTCAAATGGAAGAACAGCAAGGGCGAAGAAGGTTATTGGAAATACGCACCTGAGAAGGCGATAACAATAAAGTCGGTGGCGGTACCGTATTATTTTGAGAACCCGACTCCTCTTTTGAAAAACTCAAAGAGTGACTCGAACGAAGATCCGGTCTATGAAAGCGGGAAGTCCAGTTTTCGCATGCGCATGGATTATCTTTTAAGGTTTTTCAAAAAGCATAATGATGAGGGTGCTCCGCCTGATAATTACGAGGAACTTCGCCCGGATGACGATATAGAAGATTCACCACAGGCTCCTGGTCCTCCTGATGCCACCGGATGCAACATCAGCGGAGTACGCGGGTAATCTGATAAGTCTGTTCATGATTACCAAAGAAGATTAAATGTCCACGTCTCTTTACGCCAGGCGAGATTCCTAACATTCGTTCGGAATGACATGCTGTTCGGAGCGAAAATCAATACTGGTCGGAATGACATACAATGCTGTCATTTCGACCGAAGGGAGAAATCTCAACTGATCGGCTAGCCGCCCTGTTGATCATGGGCCTGTGTGGGCCACTATAGATGGCCGACCTCACCCGGCTTTCCGGGCTGATAAAAGACGGTTCGCAGATAACGCTGTGGAACAAAATTGAGGCCAAGCCCGGAAATAGACTCTGTTGATCCGATTATGAGGGCTCCATCTGCCGCCAGTGCTCTTCCCAGCCGTTCAAAAAGGATTTTTTTGTCTTTTTCCTGAAAATAGATGGCGACATTTCGACAAAAAATGATATCGAACTTGTTGCCAAAATCGAACGGGTCCATGAGGTTTATGCGCTGAAAAGACGCCATGCTGCGAATTTCGTCATTGATTTTGAAATTATCACCCTGTTGAGTGAAACATTTTTTCGCTTTATCAAGGGGTAACCCTCTTTCGACCTCAAACCGAGTATAAACACCACTGCTGGCCTTGGCCAGAGCCTGATCTGAAATATCCGTACCGGTTATCTGGACGTCTATTTTCAGAGGACTCCCCTGGATCATTTCGCGAACGACCATCGCGATTGTATACACCTCCTGGCCGGTTGAACAGGCTGCGCTCCAGATTCGAATCGGAACCGGAAGCACGGTTGTAAGGCCTTTTTTTCGGCGATCTATCAATTCCGGAAGAATTTTATTTCGTAAGAGGTCAAAGGGGGAAGTATCCCGAAAAAAGGATGTTTCTCCAGTGGTCAGGACGTCGATGACCTTTCTACGCAAAACATTGGCGCCATCGGCTTTTACCTTGAAATATAATTCGCTGAACGTCTGTGAATTCGTTTCGTTCAGGAGATTTCCCAGCCGGCTCTCCAAAAGATAGCCTTTGGTTTCATCGAGACAAATCCCGCAGAGATTATAAATGAGACTTGACCAAACCTTGATTTCATCAGTATTTATTGGAATCATATCCGAGTTCCTTGGGGACGCGGGAAGGCCAGCCGAATTCTGGAAACTATTGCAGAAGCAATGTCCTGGAGAGGCAGGACCTGGTCAATAATACCAGACTCAATTGCGGCCTTCGGCATTCCAAAAACGGCGCATGTTGCCTCATCCTGAGCGATCGACCAGCATGGATGGCGTTTGAGGAGGCGCAGGCCAATGGTGCCGTCGCTTCCCATTCCGGTGAGTATTATCGGCATTCCCTGACCGGGAAAAAGATGTGCGGCTGAGCGGAACAATACATCGACTGAAGGTCTGCAATTATTCTCCGGCGGCTCATCAGTAAGCTGAAGAATGATCCGGGAATTGGCATTTTTGGATAGACGCAAATGCACGCCACCCGGAGATATGTAGGCTACGTTGGGCTGCGCGAATTCCCCGTTTTCCGCTTCTTTCACTTTCATCCGACATTTGAGTTGCAGCCTTTCAACCAGTGGTTTGGTAAACAATGGCGGTATGTGCTGAACGATAAAAATGGGAACTTGAAGATCTCCCGGAAGCATCGGCAACAATTCGCCCAGCGCGACCGGCCCGCCTGTGGAAACTCCTATGAGTACCATTTGTGGTTTTTGTGAGTTTTCCAGGCGTCGCATTCGTTCAGCGACATTATCTAGATGGGATGGCTCCTGTGCAGACGATTTTGGCAAAATCGAAGACTGTTCAGAAGCACCGGACGGCTTTGCCCGAAGAATGGAGCGTATTTCCTGGCGACGTATGAATCCCCGAACCAAAGGTTCGAGGGAGGTAAAAAGAGCCTGGCAGTTTTCCTCAAAATTTCCCCCTTCAGGTTTCGTAATGAAATCCATGGCTCCTTTCTCGATGGCACTCATAGACAATTTGCCGCCCCGGGATGTGAGAGCGCTGACGACAATCACTCCGGGTAAAAGATTGTATTGTCTGAGCTCGTCCAGGACCTGGAGACCTGTCATGTCGGGCAATTCGATGTCCAGGGTGACAAGATCGGGTTTCGCTTCCCGAATCTTACTCAAAGCGAGGTGCCCGGTGCCGGCTGTGCCGATAATCTCAATCCCGGGAATTTTTCTTAAAGCGTCCTGAATGACCCGGCGGAAAACTGCCGAGTCTTCGACCACCAGAACACGAAGAGACAAAATTACGTTCTCCCACGGGCACGGCGCACGGTGCCCCTATACATCACGAGACATCAGTTATTACTTCATCGGAAAGAAAGCGATGCAGGGCAGTTCGCAATTTTTCCTGGTCCAGTTTTACAAGGTATTCGGTAATTCCGGCCGCCTTTCCCTCCTCAATATTTTGTTCGCCGGCAAGGGAAGTTAAACCGATAACCGGAAGGTTCGCAAAACGTTGTTCCTTGCGTATCTGACGGGTCAGTTCCAACCCTGTCATTTCTGGCATCTCGATGTCTGTCAGCACCGCATTCACTTTACTGGCATGCTTTTCGAGTAATTGCCAGGCAATCAGTCCGTTGCAGGCTTCTATTACATTAATGCCTTCACTCTCAATCAGGCGCTTAACATGGCTGCGAAAGAAATCTGAATCTTCGGCCAGAATGATGGTGGGACCTTTCCCACCTGCCAGTGAGGCGGCTCGCAACTTCTGCGCAGGGGCCCAGTCCGCATGAACAGTTTGTACCAATTCATATATATCTACAACCATGATGGTTCTGCCCTTTAAAATGAAAGAGCCGGCAACTCCTTTCTGTCGCATGGTTGTCTGGTCAATGGCAACCTTGGTTTCAAGAGCATCGACCGGCATTGTGACGAGTAGTCCCACTTCTTTGTCCTCGACGCTTGAAACCACAACCAGCAGTTCCTGATTTTCCGAGATTGTCTGGACTTTGGCGGCATCGCTGAGGGTTACAAGGGGCAACGAAACTCCTCGATACTGCATGGTCCTGCGCCCGCCGAGAAACTCAATCTGGGACTTTGTAATCCGCTCGACTCTGCGAACCATTTCCAGGGGGATGGCACACTCTTCCTTTGGGCCATTGAAGAACAGGAGAAAATTCTGAATGTCCTGGCGTCGCTCTTTTAACGCCTCTTCCTCGGCTTCGGAGGCACGCTTGGTCTCGGAGACACTTTTCAAATGCGACTTTGCAGCCAGTCCTGAGCTGTCGATAATCAGGGCCACCTTCCCGTCGCCCATGATAGTGGCTCCGGCATACTCCTGTAACCCCTTCAGATGTCGTCCAAGAGGTTTTACTACTATTTCTTCATTGTTGTACAACTGGTCTACGACTACCCCATACTGCATGAGACCGGTAGTTACAATAATGATATTCAAATCCCCGGAAGCATCAAATCGCCGGTCTCTTTCGGAGCGCTTGTCCTCTTTATTTATCATTTTCTTTGCCTTTTCTGAAGGCGCATTTTTCTGGGAATCATCGCGAGACCTTCGATTGGCAATTCCCTGACGTCTGGAAGGCAACTCTTCAAGAGTTTCTTTATCCAGATAACTCGTTTCCAGGCCAAGGATCTCTCTGAATACGACAAGTGGCACGAGTTTGCCGCGCAGGTTGAGCACTTCAACCCCGCTTACAATCTCGATGCGCTTTTGAATCTGGGCGACAGGAATACGCAGAATTTCAACCACGTTGATCTGCGGGATGGCAAAACGCTGTTGTCCAGCTGAAAAAAGGAGGGAAGGAATTATGGCAAGGGTTAAAGGAAGCTTGATGCGAAACAGAGAGCCTTTGCCGATTTTTGAATCTATTTCGATTTTTCCACCAAGATGGTCAAGGTTTGTCTTGACTACATCCATTCCTACTCCGCGCCCTGACAGGCCGGTGACCTTTTCCGCGGTAGACAGACCGGGCAGGAAAATCAGCGCAATTTTTTCTTTTTCCGACATGCCCTGAAGTGCGTCCTGGGAAACCAGACCCTTTTCTATTGCGGCAGCGGCAAGTCGTTCAGGGTCAATGCCTTTGCCATCATCTGTGATTTCGATGACAACCTGTCCGGCTTCATGGTAGGCCCTTAATGAGACTGTGCCAGCGGCTTTTTTCCCTGAGTCAACGCGTTTTTCGGGCAACTCGATTCCATGATCACAGGCGTTGCGCACCATGTGGGTTAGCGGGTCGTTCAATCCCTCTACAAGGGTTTTGTCCATCTCGACTTCCTTGCCCTCGATCTGAAGATTGATTTCTTTTTTCAATTCTCTGGTGAGATCCCGGACAAGGCGTGGAAATTTGCCGAAGACATTTCCGATTGGCTGCATGCGGGTTTGCATGATGACTTCCTGTAATTCCGTGGTTACAAGATTGATCCGCTGGCTTCCAGAGAGAATTCCCTTCTCGTCTTTTTGTGAAAGAGCCTCCCGCAGCTGGTTCCGGCTCAGTACAAGTTCGCCAGCGAGATTCATGAGGTTTTCCAGGATATCGAGACTTACTCGTATTGTTGAATCACCATGGGATGCCTCTTCCAAACCGCCACTTCGACCGTTTTCCGGCGCCGGATGACTTGACGGCACACTTGAAGACGTGCCTGAGGATGCTTGAGCGGAAGCGGTTTTCGGGGGAGTCGATGGTTTGTTTTCCTGGGGGAGGGTGGTCGAAGGCAGCTGCTGAATAGCGGATTCCTTTGCACCTGATGATGGCGCTATCGGAATTGGCAACAAAATGTTTTCTCCCTGGCGCGGATCATGCACAACAATTACGCGCTCACCTGGCAACTCCATGGCGCATCCGATTTCTTTGGGCTCAACATCTGTGGCAAACAAAACCTGCAGGGGAAGCTTTGTATTCACTTCGTCATCGAGCTTCCCAATGACACTGTAGTTTACCCTGGCATCAAGCACTTTTCCGAAAGCCACCAATACGCGCATGACATCCAGAAGATCTTTTCCGGCCCGATCGATGTCATTCAAAAGATCGTATTCGGCAAAATAGATAAATGTTTTCTGCTTTATTGCCAGATTCAGATCTATTTCCGGGATCGAAATCAAAAATCCGTCCGGTAATTTAACAGAGGTCGATCGCGAAAACGCTCCTTTTTCCTCGGTAGGCAGAAATGCTGTTGCAAGGCCCGTGAGAGAAATAATATTTTCTGTAATGTTCTGCTCATTGCTGGCATTTGGTTGATTGATCATATCCCGTAATTTGTCAAAAGCCATGAGAAGAATATTTACCACCTCAGCGTCGGGAGTGATCAGGTGGGTACGAATCATGTCAAGGACAGTTTCCGTTTTGTGTGCAAGTTCCTGCATCTTGGTAAAACCAAATAACCCGCTCGCTCCCTTTATGGAATGGGCGGCGCGAAAAACATTGTTGATCAACTTGTCGCTGAAGTTGGCGCCGCTTTTTTCAATGATAAGCAGGTCGCTCTCAATGTTCGACAGCATTTCTCTGGATTCGGCAACGAATTCATTGAGCAAAAAATCCATTTCAGAGCTCATAAAGTCCTCTCGTTATTATGCCGGATTAATTTTGAATTTCCTTGAAAGTTGCAAAGTTTGGAAAAGACTGACAATGGGGGCGCTTACACCAAATAAAACCAACTCCCCGTGGACTGCGTCGAGTGAATTGCACGAAGCTACCAGGATACTTATTCCCTGCGAATCTATCTTCTTTGCGGCTGTCATATCCAACCAGAGAGAGGTTACTCCGTCTTTTATGAGATTGAGAAATATGGGGCGAAGTTCGGCAGTTGAAACTGCCACCAGGTCTGTCTGAAGGATTACGGTTGCCTTTTCCTTTTCGCGGTTAACCTGAGCACAACTCATTTGTGTACCTCCGTGGGACTATTTTCACTGGCACTCCGAAAAACATGAATTCGATTGCCTTGTTCATTAAAAGTGAATTTGTGAGCATAATGTTGGAGAATCTGAAGACCTCTGCCGCCTTCTATATCGGGAGTGACGGCTCGTCTTAATTGTTTTCGCCAGGAAAAACCATGACCTTCATCCTTTACGGTAAAACTCATGGATGATTTTCTAAAAAATATCTGACATTGGATTCGACAGTCATTGACTCCTTTGCAGCCGTGAAGGATGGCATTCATAAGCACTTCCCGCAAAAGAGTGGTAAATGGAAAAATATCCTGGTCCCAATGCCGCCTGGAAAGTATCCGACTTGTTTCATCACAAAGGGGCTCGATAACTTCAAGTCGAGGAAAAAGCCGGCGCTTGATAGACAAGAGAGAAGGGAAGACTCTCAAACTTCCACCCCCATCAGAAGGATGTCGTCAGCGGGAGTTGAATGGCAAACTGCCTTTTGGGAAACGGATCGCACGCATTCGTCAATGTCACTTCCGCTCAGGTTTTTGACATCAGTCAGCAGGACTTCCAGTGATTCTCGCCAATCCTGGGAATCGGGAACGTTGATTTCGATTAAGCCATCGGTAACAAGATAGAATCGATCACCCGTTGCAATCTCCAGTTCACAGGATTGAAAAGTCACACGATCGAATCCTCCCAGAAGATCACCGGATATCTTGATGCTCTGGCTTTTGGTGGAATCTCGAGGAACGAATAACGGAGGAACTCCTCCGGCACTTGCGATTTGGGCTCGCCTCGTTTTTCGATTCAGGCGAATAATTGTCATTGTCACGAATTTCCCCTCGAATAAAACGCTTTGAAGAGGTTTATTGAGCGATTGAAGAAGCTCGGGAAGAGTAACCAGAGGTGAACTATTCTGTGCCAGCAGGGATTTCAATGCGGATGCCACAACAGATGACTGAAGATCATGGCCGCAGGCATCGGCTACGACATAATCGAAAATATCCTCGTGAATTTTCTGAACGTTATAGAAATCTCCGCCCAGCTCCTGTAGCGGCTTGTAATAAACGCCAAATCTGGCATCCGGAAAATCGGATGGCTTGGTCATAATCGCCTCATGGGCCTCTTTCAAGCCCTGGAGTCTGAGACTTTGCAATTCTGCCTGGGCCAGCAAAGCCCGTCTAAGGCGGATGTGAGTCTTAACTCTGGCTAACAGCTCAATGGCGCTGAACGGTTTGATAATATAGTCAACCGCTCCCGCCTCAAATGATTCAATTTTGGTCGAGATTTTTGAAGTCCCGGAACACATGATGATAGGTATTCGGTTGGTATCGGGATGATCCTGGAGTTTTTTGCAAACGACGGTTCCCAACTCGCCGGGCATATTTACGTCCAGCAGGATCAGATCTGGTTTCAGATGTTTCGCAAGTATAATTCCTTGAAGCGAATTATAGGCGGAATTGGTCTCAAACCCCTCGGATTGAAAAATCTTTTGAAATAACTGATGAATCGTTTCATCGTCATCAATTATGAGTATGAGAGGAACGTTGGAGTTCATAGTGTCGTGTTAATCAAGCCAGAACTTCATCGAGGTTAAGCTGGGCAACCAGGAATTCTCCCGATTGAAAGACTCCGGACAATAAATGAATATGGCCCTTATGAACATTTTCAGGCGGCGGAAACAAAGCCCCTTCTTCAAGGGGAACAACATCGGATACCTGATCGACAAGGAGTCCGACATACTCCTGGCCCATGGAAACGATGAAAATCCGGGATTCAGAGGATATCTCCTGTGCCCCTGATCCGATTTTTTTACCAAGATCCAGGATGGTTACAATGCGTCCCCGAAGATTCATTACGCCGATAACCTCATCGGGGGCGTGGCACACCGGAGTAATCTCGGTTGCCCTGACTACTTCCTGGACTTTGCTGGTTTCGAGACCGTAGCGGGAATCTCCGACAAGAAAAGTAACGATGAGGGTTTGCTGGCCATCCTCATGGACTTCATCTTCCATAATCGTTCTCCAAAGAGGTTCATGCAATATTCACAATATTTTGTAGGGGCGAGCCCCACCTGTAAACGAGCGATTCATGAATCGCCCCTGCGAAGGATTACGGCATATTGTTATCTTGCAAGTAACACCAAAGATTTCAAATGCGGAAATTAGAAACTAATCCCTTGAGTCTTTCCGCAAGCTGCGATAGTTGCTTTGCGCTGCCGTCAACCTGTGTGCCTGAATGCTCAAGTTCAGAAGCAGCAGCGCTGACGAAGGTGATTTCTTTGGTTATTGACTGCGTAACCATGGAGCTTTGAGCAACCCGTTGGTTGGAATCGCGGACTCCCGTTGAAGCCTGGGCAATGTTTCCGGCGATCTGTTTGGTGACCGCAGTCTGTTCTTCGATGGCAGTGGCAATGGCGGAAACGATTTCACTAACTTCTCTTATTACCTGGGCGATTTTATCGATATCGACAATGGCGTCATCGGTGGAAGACTGGATTCCGGCTATTCCGGCCTTTATATCTTCAGTACCGGCCGCTGCTTGTTTTGCAAGTTCCTTTATCTCATTGGCGACGACTGCGAAGCCCCTTCCGGCGGCACCGGCACGGGCAGCCTCAATGGTGGCATTCAGGGCAAGAATGTTGGTCTGAGCCGAGATACTCGAAATCGTTTCGGTGAATTTTCCGATCTCCTGAGCGGATTTACCAAGATTGCGTATCCTGGTCGATACCTGGTTAGCCTGATTAACCGCATTTGTCGTGATAGTACGGGCCTTTTCAGAGTTTCCGGCGATTTCGCTGATTGTAGAGGTCATTTCCTCGGTAGCGGTGGCAATCGTGGTCAGGTTGGTGGTTGCTTGTTCCATGCTGACGGCAACAGAAGATGCATTTGCGCTCATTTCTTCGGAAGCTGTGGCGACAGTGGCTGATTTGGAGGCCACCTCCCGGGTCTTGCTGGTCATCTGAGTCGAAACCTCTGTCAGATCGCTTGAAGAAGTGCCCAATGTCTGAACGCCTGAAGAAATATCCCTGATCATCTGGGAAAGGTTCCTGATCATATTGGACAGGGCTTTCATCAACTCATCCTGACTCGATCGCTCCTGAATTTTAGTGGTCAGATTCCCGCCGGCAATCTCTTTTGCGGAATTTGTTACGCTCTCCATGGCTTCGATCAGCATATTGATATTGTTCTTGATCTCGTTGAAATCCCCGAGATAATTTTCCGTGATTTTCCTGGGAACATCGCCTTTGCTGATGCGATCGACATACTCGGCTGCCATATTCAAGGGCCCGATAATTGCATCAAGAATGCGATTTACGCCGATTCCGATTTCGCGAAATTCAAAATTGATCGAATCGGTGTTACAACGTTTATCAAGTTTTCCGGCAAGTGTGGCGTTGATCAACTCCTGGGTCTGGCCAAATAATCCGTTGAGAATTTCAGAAATATTGCGATTGATGTAAAAACCCATACCGAATGCAACAATCAAGGCGACCAAAATACAGATAACAAAATTTCGTCGGGCACTTTCTGATGCCGCATTTGAATCCCTTACACCATCGGCAGCGTATTTCTCGTTCAAGTTGATAATTTCGTTCAGTAGCTCTTCTGAAGTCTTGAGGGATTTTGCCAGATCCACATTGATAAAATCGTCATTCTTTTTTGCCGCCTGATCTTGTATCTTAGACGAAGAGGCTGTTTGTTTCTGGACATTCCGAAATTCATCTGAAGTCTTTACAAAGTTCTTATCACCATCTCTCCATGTGTTCCAGGTCGGTTGAAAAGCCGCCAATGCATTTTTCTGACCTTCACTCAGCGACAGACCTTCAAATTCTTTCCAGTCCTGTTCTAAGGACTCCCAGGCAGATGCAATATGACCTATTTCCTGCTGAACTCTTTCCGGGAGAAGATTTGTAGTCAGAAGAGTTCTCTCGGCAGTTTTAATCTCACCCATTGACTCTTTTACCCGCAAAAGTATGATCGTGGCCTTTGTATTGATTGCACTACTGGTTGCATCAACGGTGACTGTTCCCGCATCGCCTTTTGGAGAAAACTGCATAAGAACCTTGTCGAGAGCGCCTCTGGCTTCCTTGAAGAGTTTACTGTTATCTTCAAGAGCACAACTGCTGAGCTTTTGATGCAGCTCCTCACCCAGCTTTTCCATTTTTTTTAACTCCTGCCGGAGTTTGTCTTCCTCCGTAATCATTTTTGCGTATTCTTCGCTGTCGGCTTTCCATTTATTCCAGACGGGGACGAATTTCTTCCAGAGCTCATCTTCCTCTTTCCCCCGAGGAAGGGGCTCGTAAATTTTCCATGCTTTATCGGCCCGCTCCCATGCGTCTTTCAGGTGAGCCTTGGCGACTTGAATATCCTCATCGGTGGAAGCATCGTTTTGAAAGACTTCCTGAGCGGCCTGTACCGCTGTCTGGGCCTCATTCATTACGCCCAGCGAAGAGATGCTTGGGAGGAAATTCAGGGCGATGTCCTTGCTTTCTTTATCCATGGCGACCATACCGTTGTAACCTATGTAGCCCATGATTAAAAGCACGGCGACAAGCGCTCCAATGGCAAAAACAACCTTCATTCCCAATTTCATGATGCTCTGCCCCCCTCAATTGTCATTTTTTAAGACTTATTCAGATTATTATGCCTTGTGAAAAATTGCAAGAGCTAATGTCATCAGCCAAGGCAAACGCATTAAAAACTCAGGAATGGTCTATAACAGGGCTCTCGACACTGCGAAGTGCCCGCAAGGGCGAAACTATGATATGGTAGGGTGTTTGCCCTGTGTCGCCCGTCAGGGCAACCGAATTAAACCTCTGTGTCTGAAAAAATATCACCGATAAGGGGCGAAGATTTTCGATAAAACAACGGGCGTTAGGATGGCGTGTGTGCAAATGATGAAAGACAGTCCGATATCGATCTTCGTTTGCCATCAGCGTCGTGTTGATCCGTCCTGATCACTTGTCCGGCAAAAGGAACCAGAAAGAACTTCCATGGCCGAACTGACTTTCAACTCCAATTTTTCCTCCGTGGGCCTCGACTGCCATTTTACAGAAGGTCAATCCCATGCCGGATGAGTATCTGTAAGCATGTTTATTCGCTTCTCCCTGCCAGAACTTGTCAAAAATCTTTTCCAGATGTTCCGCGCGAATTCCCGCGCCATTATCCTGTACAGAGACCATTATCCCACGGTCACTTGAAGTAACAGAGGTTCTCACTTCTCCATTATCATTAGATGTGAATTTCATGGCATTGATAATCAGGTTGTATAAAACCCGCGTGATGATATCTCGATCACATCGAACCGTGACTGCTTTTTCGGGAACGACAGCCGTAATTTTTCGTTCTTTTTTAGAATGCTTCATTTTATCTACAACATTCAGGAGCAACTCGCTCAGATTGCATTGCGTCAGGGAGAGTTGCATCCGATTCGCTTCAATTTTGCTCACATCGAGGACGGCACTGGCCATTTCCACCAACATTTCCGTCTCTGACTGTACTTTGCGAAGTAATTCGGGCGCTGTCTGGAAAAAATTATCATCTCTCAAACTTTCCAAGACTATATCAATAAACCCCGAAATATTTTGCAAAGGACCCCGCATGTCGTGGATTACGGAGTTTACTAAAGTATCGCGTAATGCCTCCAGTTCGCGGAGGGAGGCATATGCTGTAGAAAGCTCCAGGTTTTTCTGGGTTAGTTCAGACTGCAATATGTGAATCTTCAAATGGGTTCGAACACGCGCCAGGACTTCATGGGCCTGGAATGGCTTGGTTATGTAATCCACCCCTCCTTCCCGAAAGGCTTCCAGTTTATTCTCAGTCGATGCAAGTGCGGAAAGAAAAAGAATGGGAATATGGTTAAGTTTTGGATTCTCTTTGAATTTCCGGCAAACTTCATAGCCGTTCATTCCGGGCATATTGATATCGAGAAGAACGATATCCGGTGGAAATTTATCAGCCGCTTCAAGTGCTATCGCGCCATCAGGGAAAGCGCAAACCTCATACTCTCCGCGTAAGATCAACTCCAGAAGTGACAGATTTTCTGGGGTGTCATCAATCAGCATTACATTAGGCATTTTATTGGATTTAACGACATCCATTTTGTCCTCCGCAAAAGAAGAAAAAACTTATTTATCCTGTGCATTTTATGCGATTTCTGTCTTTCGTTCAACAATCAGATAATTGCATAACGCAATTCGTAACGTCAATACACATTTCATTTTGCAATGCACGCCTGCTTTTTTCTCTTCAAAATTTGGATCTACTGCCATTTTGGTGAATGGCATACTAGTTGCTACTGGATAGTACCCCGGCCGGACAAACTGAGTTCCCGCTACGTTGGGTAAGATGCAACAGTGTTAATTGATCTCACGGGAAAAATACCAGGAAGCCTTTAATAGCTGATCATGAGGTGTGACATTCCATGCCGACAAAAACTTCATTTCTTAATAATTTCAAGCGCATTGTTATTGGTGATGCACGCGATCCGCATGACAAGGATGTCTTTCATGATATTTCTCTGATAGCATTCCTCGCATGGGTAGGTCTTGGCGCCGATGGTATTTCCTCCTCCTGCTATGGCCCTGAAGAGGCTTTTAGAGCTCTCAGCGGCCATTCCAGCCTGAGCATTTTTGTCGGGCTGGCAAGTGCCATCACTGTTTTTGTCATAGCCAGCAGTTATTCACAGATAATTGAACTGTTCCCATCGGGGGGCGGGGGCTATCTCGTGGCCAGCAAACTGTTGTCACCCAACCTTGGGATGGTTTCCGGGTGCGCCTTGCTGGTCGACTACGTGCTGACAATCACTCTCTCGATTGCCAGCGGAGCAGATGCCCTTTTCAGTTTTTTCGGACCGGCATGGCAGCCTTTGAAGTTCTGGTTTGCCGTGTTTGGGCTTATCCTGCTGACCCTGATGAATATGCGAGGAGTCAAAGAGTCGGTTATACCTCTGGTGCCGATTTTCCTTGTATTTATCGTTTCACATGCGGCAATAATTATTTATGCTCTCTCATCCCACTTTATGGAATTTTCAGTCATAAAAACCCGCGTGATGACTGATATCCATCAGACACATACTGAACTGGGATGGCTGGGAATGTTCTGGATTCTTATGAAAGCCTACAGTATGAGCGCCGGAACCTACACCGGCATTGAGGCGGTAAGCAACGGACTTCCAATTCTTCGAGAGCCTCGGGTTGAGACTGGAAAGCGGACAATGACCTACATGGCGGTTTCCCTGGCGTCAATCGTATTAGGTTTAATGACGGCCTACCTTCTATTTGATGTCCATCCTGATCCTGATAAAACTCTGAATGCAGTTCTATTTGAAAAGGCATTGGGAGGTTTCGGACCCCTGGGAACCGGTATTATATTCATTACTTTGATTTCGGAGGCGACACTTCTTTTTGTAGCCGCGCAAGCCGGTTTTCTTGATGGACCCAGGGTGCTGGCCAATATGGCTCAGGATCGCTGGTTTCCTACCAGATTCTCCATGTTGAGTGACCGCCTTGTGACTCAGAACGGCATACTGCTGATGGGCTTTGCATCCGGACTTCTGATGTTCTACACGCATGGCGTTGTTTCTTTTCTCGTTGTCCTATACAGTATCAACGTCTTCCTCACTTTTACCCTTTCTCAACTTGGCATGGTCAAGCACTGGTGGAATGTCCGGGCTGAAACCCCTAACTGGAAGAAAAAAGCCCTGATCAACGGCATTGGACTTCTCATGACCCTTTTTATCCTGATTTCCGTGACCATAATAAAATTCTTCGAGGGTGGCTGGTTAACAATTGTAATTACCGGCTCACTGGTGGCAATAGCTCTGAGAATTAAGAGCCATTACAACCGTGCATATGGACTGCTTCAGAAATTCCAGTCACTGGTGGATGTTACCCAGATAGAAAAGCTCCATCCCAAAGAAATCGATGTTGCGGGGCAGGGATTTACCTGCGATCTGAGAAGCCGGACAGCAGTGTTTCTGGTGAACGGTTTCAACGGCCAAGGCGTTCACACGCTTCTCCAAGTGATCAAAATGTTCGACAATTCATTCAGAAATTACATCTTTCTACATGTTGGCATGATCGACGCCGGCAATTTTAAAGGTGTAAGCGAAGTTCAGGGACTGGAGCAGCATTCCAGAGAGGCAGTCCAGAAATATGTGAACTTCATGAACAAGCAGGGATACTATGCTGAAGGGGTATCCGCCATCGCTGTGGATGTAGTTGAAGAGACCATGACGCTGGCTAACAGGATAAGGGAAAGATTTACAAATACCACATTTTTCAGCGGGCAGCTTGTCTTTCCGGAGGATTCATTCGTCAATCAGTTGCTGCACAACAACATCGCTTCCGCTGTCCAGCGCAACTTCTTTCTCGAGGGGATTCCATTTATTCTGATGCCCGTGATCGTTTGATCTCCGTTTATTTTATGGAGTTATTAGGTCCCATCAGTATTTAGATAATCCATGTGCGCCAGGATTTCCGACGCACATGGATTACTCTACAGACGCGTGGGGTAATGCCCCAGGCTTTATCGGGTGATCAGCGGTGCTGTGGAATGTCCACCATCATCGCATCGCGCTTGACTTCACGTCTGGACTGCCAGTATGACCAAAGCAGGGCGATAGTGGAGACGAATACGACGAGGAAGTAGAATCCATCGTGTTCCTTGAAACCGAAGGTCACATTGAGGTTGTAGTGCTCTTCGATTGCGAACTTTTTGACCGCGTCGACTATGCGCCTGTCGTAGCCGATCAACAAAGGAACGGCTAGAATAGAGACCATATTCATAACCTTGAGCAAAGGGTTGATTGCCGGACCGGCAGTGTCTTTAAGTGGGTCGCCGACCGTATCGCCGGTAACGGAAGCCTTGTGCATTTCGCTTCCCTTGCCCCTATTCTGCTCGATATTCCGGGGAGCATCTTCGATGGTTTTCTTGCAATTGTCCCAGGCACCGCCGGCATTGCACATGAACGAGGCCATCAGTTGGCCGACAACGATTGCGCCACCGAGAAAGCCGGCCAAGGCAATAGGGCCGAGCAAAAAGCCGACGAGGACCGGAGCGAAGACGGCGAGGAAGGCCGGGCCGACGAGTTCCTTCTGCGCTGCGGCTGTGCAAATGGCCACGACGCGGCCATATTCGGGCTTGACCGTTCCTTCCATGACTCCGGGCCGACGAAACTGAGCGCGACACTCATGAACGATCAGGAATGCGGCACGTCCGACTGCGCGGATGGTCATCGAAGAAAAGAGCATCGGTACGCTGCCACCGAGCAACATGCCGATGAGCAGACGTGGATCAGAGATAGACATCAGCCCAGCGACTTTGTCGAACATGGCAATCGGAATCGCAGCGGATTCCCCGCCACCACCCGACCCTACAACCGTGATAAAGCTGGCGTAGAGAGAAACGGCAGCAATGACCGCTGACCCGATTGCCACGCCCTTGGTGACGGCCTTCGTAGTATTGCCGACTGCATCAAGGTCGGAAAGCACCTGTCGCGCTCTCTTGTAATTTTCGGGACCCATTTCTTTCTCGTCATAACCCATTTCACCGATGCCATTGGCATTGTCCGCGACCGGGCCGAATACATCCATTGAGATCGTGTTGCCGGTCATGGTAAGCATGCCGATACCGCACATGGCCACTCCATAAGCGATACATATCGCGTTGGTGCCGGAGTAGACGATGACTGAGGAGAAAATGGCGATGCTGAGGATGATCGCAGTGACTACAGCGGATTCAAAGCCGAGGGCCATACCTTCGATAATGTTCGTCGCATGGCCTGTAGTGCAGTTCTTCACAAGTTGCTTCACCGGTGTAAACTCGGTGCCTGTAAAATACTCAGTACAGCGATTGAGGGCTACACAGAGGATGATACCGATCAGACATGTGTATGCGGGGCGCATGTCGAGCACCCAGCCTATGGGCGACACCATGTTGAAATTGGCCCAGTATGGAACCTGGGTAAGCCAGGGGCGCGATGGATCCGGCCCGAAATACAGATAGAACCCTCCAAGCAGGATGAAACCCAAAACCGAGAGTACTGAGCCGGCGTAGAAGCCGAGGTTGATTGAATCCATGGCTTCGCCTACGCCACCTTGATCGCCAGCCCGCACAAGATATGTTGAGATAATAGAGGCCATTACGCCAATAGAGCGAACGAGAATCGGAAACATGACGCCCTTATGACCGAAGGCTACCCAGCCCAGGATCATTGCCGCAACGATAGTCACCTCGTAGGACTCGAATATATCGGCGGCCATACCGGCACAGTCGCCAACGTTGTCACCGACGTTGTCGGCAATCGTCGCCGCGTTGCGGGGATCGTCTTCAGGAATGTCTTTTTCGATCTTTCCGACCAGATCGGCGCCGACGTCAGCCGCCTTGGTGAAGATACCTCCGCCGACGCGCATAAACAGAGCGAGCAGAGTGCCGCCGAAACCGAAGCCGAGCAGTGCTTCGTAAGCATGCTCGCCAAAGATCATGAATATGATTGTGCCGCCGAGGAGACCCAGACCATCAGTCAACATACCGGTAACCGTACCTGTGCGATAGCCGAGGATCAGTGCGCGACCGAAACCTACCTGGGCGGCTGCGGCGACGCGGAGGTTGCCGATCGTTGCCAGACGCATACCGACGAAACCGACGGTGCCTGAGAATATTGCGCCGAGCAGGAAGGAGCCAGCGCGGCCCCAGGCAAATGGATCATAGAAGCCGAGTTCTGAAGTCATGGCTTTGGTCAGGAACAAAAGGATGACCAGCAATATGATCAGGAATCCTACGATCATCAGCTGACGCTTGAGATAGGCGACAGCTCCCTCGCGGACGGCATCGGCGACCGCCTGCATTTTCGCAGTGCCGGTGTCCGCGGCATATACCTGGCGCATGAGAAACCATGCATACAAGAGGCCGGACAGGGCGATAAAAATGACCGCAAAGAGGGCATACCGCTCACCGTTACTGAATTTATCAGAGTAATAAAACTCGAAAAATCTGAATTCTCCCGGGGCGTCTGGTTTGACTGAACATGTCGGCAATGTTGAGCCGACTGCTGTAATCGCATTGGAACCGCCTGGTTCTTGAGCCGCCGCCCGTGATGCCATAAAATCCGGGACCTGGAACAGTGCCACAGTCACTACCATCAGACTTATGACTGTAAGCAGCTTGTACTTCATGAAGAGGTTTCGTAGGGAATACTTTGACATCTTTCGCTTCTCCCTCAATGAAATAGGCGGCACCCATTGCCTCCCGACCTGCAGAATCTCACTTATTCATCGGCAGATTGCTTAATGCAGGCAGACTCAACGGCAGATGAATCGCAACAAGTATATCATGTACCAACTGCTGTGTATTTATAAAATCTCATATAGTCCGTGTATTAACTTTTGAGGATTGCAAATACCTCATCAATCATTTTTTTTGCATCGCCAAACAACATTCTGTTGTTCTCTTTATAAAAAAGCGGGTTATCTACACCCGCATATCCCGATGCCATACTTCTTTTCATGACAATAGAAGTCTTTGCTTTCCAGGCCTCCAGGACGGGCATTCCGGCAATGGGACTGTTGGGATCATCCTGCGCGTCGGGGTTAACAATATCATTGGCACCAATGACTATAACCACATCTGTTTCAGGGAAATCCTTATTGATTTCATCCATTTCAAGAACTATGTCATAAGGGACTCTCGCCTCAGCCAAAAGAACATTCATGTGGCCGGGCATACGTCCGGCAACTGGATGGATTGCGAAGCGCACATTGACATTCCTCTCTCGGAGCAGTTTGGTAATCTCGAATACTGTGTGTTGAGCCTGTGCGACAGCCATTCCATATCCGGGAATAATGATAACGCTTTTGGCCGAACGCAACAGGTCGGCGGCTTCGCTCGGGGTAACCGGTTTTACATCGCCGGCAGGAGCGGCTCCTCCCGTCGCAACTGTGCCGCCTTCCGTTCCAAATCCGCCGGCTATGACGGACAAAAAGTTTCGGTTCATCGCACGACACATGATGGAGCTTAGAATTGCGCCACTGGAGCCGACAAGAGCACCAACGACAATGAGCAGGTCATTCGAGAGCATGAAGCCGGTGGCTGCCGCTGCCCATCCGGAGTAACTGTTGAGCATGGAGACGACAACCGGCATATCCGCCCCGCCGATAGCCATGACCATATGAACTCCGAAAGCCAGAGAAATAAGTGTCATGAGAAACAGGGGGGCACTGCCTTCTGATGGAAGAAACCATTGAGCAAGAAAGATAACCACAATGAGGCCGGCGAGATTGATGAAATGGCGACCCGGCAACAATAAGGGCTTGCCACTGATTTTCCCGGAAAGTTTTCCGAAAGCAACCAGAGATCCGGAAAATGTTACCGCACCAATCAGGATTCCGAGAAATATTTCCAGCAGGTGAATGGTTTTTTCGGCGCCCAATAAATTTGCTGGCGGGTCCATGAAACTGGCGAATCCGACCAGAACTGCGGCCAGGCCCACAAGGCTGTGCATCAAAGCGACAAGCTCGGGCATTTCGGTCATTTTGACTCTGGTCGCCGCATATATTCCGATAGCTGCGCCAATCACCATGGAGATTATTACGGGAACATAATTTGTCACCTGTGGGCCAAAGACCGTCGCCAAAATGGCGATAGTCATGCCGAAAATTCCGTAGAAGTTGCCGCGTCGGGCTGTTTCTGGGTCGGAAAGACCGCCTAGACTCAATATAAATAATGACGTTGCACCAATATATGTTATTGAAACGAGTCCTTCGTTCATGAGGTTTCTCCTTATTTCCTGAACATTTCAAGCATGCGCTGAGTAACCCAGAAACCACCCGTCATATTGATGGTGGTTAAAACCAGGGCCAGGCTTGCCAGGATAGTGAGCAAAGTGCTTGAAGTCGAAAGTTGGATCAAGGCACCTATTGCAATAATGCTGCTGATTGCATTGGTGACACTCATGAGTGGGGTATGAAGGGCGGGTTTCACATTCCAGATAACCAGATACCCGACAAAGCAAGCCAGTACAAACACGTTAAAGTGGCCCATAAAAGCTGACGGGGTCGACACACCCAGGAAATAGAAGATCAGGACGCCCAGTGCAAGTATGATCCCGGACTTAACATGCTCGGGAAGCCCGGCAGCCGGCTTTTTCAGCTCCTTCTTCGGCACCGTGGCAACTTCAGTCTTTGCGGGGGGGGCGACGACTTTCACCGGAGGTGGAGGCCAGGTGATACTGCCTTCCTTCACAACCGTTGTTCCGCGAATGACCTCATCTTCCATATTTACTCTTATTACGCCGTCTTTGGCAGGACAGAGTTCTTCGATAATTCGTAACAGATTCGTGGAATAAAGCGTGCTCGACTGCTTTGCCAGTCGACTGGGCAAGTCTGAATAGCCGATAATCGTCACGCCATGCCGGACAACGACTTCATTAGGCACGGTAAGTTCACAGTTCCCACCCTGTTCGGCCGCAAGATCCACGATAACGCTTCCCGGCTTCATGGATTCAACCATGCCAGCGGTTATCAGCTTTGGCGCAGGTTTCCCGGGTATCAGAGCCGTGGTGATAATTATATCCACTTCCATAGCCTGTCGGGCAAATAATTCTTTCTGCGCCTTCTGATAGCCTTCGCTCATGATTTTGGCGTAACCACCAACACCTGAGCCATCTTCTTTATAGTCCACATCGACGAATTCTGCGCCCATGCTTTTGACCTGATCTTTTACTTCGGGGCGGGTGTCATTTGCTCTGACAATAGCACCAAGACCGTTCGCTGTCCCGATGGCGGCAAGGCCGGCGACACCGACACCGATGATAAAAACTTTGGCAGGGGGCACTTTCCCGGCCGCGGTTATCTGACCTGTAAAAAACCGCCCAAAAACGTGTGCCGCTTCTATGACTGCACGATATCCGGCAATATTGGCCATGGAACTGAGAGCATCCAGTTTCTGTGCCCGGGAAATACGTGGAACACAGTCCATTGCCAGTACTGTTGATTTTCGCTCGACTAAGCGTTTCAGCAATTCCGGATTTTGAGCAGGCCAGATGAAGCTGATCAGTGTCCCGCCTTCACGCAGAAGCTTGGTTTCATCTATGCAAAGCTCCGGATATTCTTCCGGGGCCCTGACCTTGAGAATGATGTCGGAAGACGCCCATAAAGTCTTGACGTTTTCAACGATTTCAACCCCAACTTCTTTATAAGTGTCGTCAGCAAAGTTCGCCTGATCACCGGCACCTTTTTCAACGGCTACAGAAAAGCCTAATTTAATAAGTTTTTCCGCAATGTCAGGGGTGGTTGCGACGCGCTTTTCGCCCTGATGTATTTCTTTGGGAACGCCGATTCGCATATGGGTACCTTCCTTAATTACAAACTTAGAAGATGGGCATTATACCGCTCCTGATCAGGGGGTTCAAGCGCAAAAATCTGAACCCGGGGCAAAAAGTGCCCGAAGGAGCGAAACTATGACTTTTGAGGGCTGTTGAGCTCTGACTTCGCACTTTTGGAAAATAAAAGGGGCCGGATATCGCTTGCGCGCTCCGGCCCCGTTAAGGTTTATCGCTTATATGATCAGTTGCTCGGCTTTACTTCAGTTGTAACGGCTTCACCTGTAGCTTCATTGATGATTTCGTAGGTTTGACCGCAGAGTTCCCAGGTTCCGCTGTTGCCCCAGCCGGAATCCTTGCTGCGGAGAAGCTCGAACCAGATCTTGTTCACATCAAATTTTCGATTGGTCTTCGTAACAAGGCTCTTTACGATCTGGAATGACACTTTAACGCAGATCATCGGAGTCCCACCGACATTCATTTCTGATTGATCGCCAATGGTCAGATTCTTTATAGTGCCGTTTGCAGCATAGCCCTTGAGCATGCCGAGCACATCAAGAGAAACGGTAAGGTCAACCTGGAAAGTAGAAGTGATTGTGTGCTCTTCATACTGCCAGAGATTCCCTTTGAATTCGCGGGAAACTTCATGCCCCTTGCGATACTTGTAGCCTGGGTCGGAATAACCGTAGCCAGGGAAATAATCGCGGAACTCTTTATCGGAAAGTCGTGACTGGAACTCAACATTGCATGAGGTCTTGATATAACCAAGTGCATCATACAAACTCTGTCGGCCTACGGAATCCATGGACTTGTAGATCGCACTTACAAGCTCTATGACTTCGCGATTCGGATCTTCGAGGCTGTTGATGATACGCTTACCGAGCTCAACCCCATTTTCCTTGAAGATATCAAGCTCTTTGTTATACTTTTCCTGGGCCTCGGTGGAAGGATTTTCCTGGAGTTTGATCAGCATGTCGACGATCATCCAGCGCTGGTGAACCAGCGAAAAAACCTGGGCCTGGACATCAAATCCCTTATCCTTCGGGCCAAGTCCGTCAAAAGCAAAAGCCGGAGACATACCGATAAAAAGACAAAGCGTCAACACTGCCAAGAGAGAACGTCGAATCTGCATGCTCAATACTCCTTATTCAATACAAAAAAGCTGCGTTCAGAGGTAAGTATATCAATCGTTAGAACAACCGACAAGTTCTATAAAGGGTGCATCTACAAGTGTAGCGACAAGGCCATCACAAAAGACCAGATGCCAGGAATTATTAAAACATGTTACACAAAATATGCGAGGAAGCGGTGCGCATGAGGGTACCCTTTCCGCAGTCATGAGAGTACAGCCTCCCATCGGCACGGAAAAACAAGTCGAATGCTGCCGGGGATGTTATGAGTTTCCTGACCGGAAATTTTTCTCCGAAGCCATATACCGGGATGAATGGAGCGAAGCTGTCGCCTGAGTCTTCCTATGGCACTTTTCAACGCCGCCGGATCGCACTCGGGATCGAAAGGAGTTCCCCATACCGACCGGAACAGCGCATCCGCTTGTACCGGCCGTGGATACGCTGAAACAAGACTTGTCAGGATACCGTGAGCGAGCGAGCCATGCTTCACTTTCATGCTTCGCGCCTCATATGTCACATGTCCACCGGGAGCGTCGAATACAAGAGTCCCAGGATGCCGGTTGTGTGCCCATATCCGGTAATCGTCGACATGCATTGGCCGTGTTTCACCGTCAATAACATGAGTGAAAAATTCGGCTGCCCGCTCCAACCGCTTTTCGAAACCCGCAATTACCGAACCGATAGCAGGAATCAACTCCTGAAGAAGTTGCAGCATTGTCGGAGGGGTGCGCTGCATGTGATATGACAGAAATGTATCAGCGGCTGGATTATTCAGCTCGCGCAGACTGCACGCATACCAGCCCCAGAAGGGGTCAAAGGCCTGCGCTTCAATAACTGCTTCAAGTTCAGATTGAATCGAAACGTCGGCGAATGCCTCAGGAAAATGGAGAAATCCGAAGATATTGACCAGCCTCATTTGAAGACGTCCGGAGTCTGGTCCTATGAGCGACTTTGCTTCCAGGAGTGATTCGATTGCACCTGGTTTGCCCAGCCACGCCAGACACATTCCGATGCCGTGAAGCGAGACACCCTCGTCGTTTGAAGAAATATCATTGGCGCGTGCAAAATCAAGCGTTTCGCGATACTGCGTAACAGCTTCTTCGAAGTTGCCCCGAAACAATGTTGCCATCGATCGAATGGTTTTCACGAGGAATATGACACGCGGTTCCTTCCCCTGGTTGCTTTCATGAATCGCTGACCACCATGACTTGGCGGCGGCGGAACGACCGTTGAGTTCCGAGATCCAGGCGAGCATCGCCATACATTCGTCAATCCCGGCCTGATGGCGTAGCTCCGTCTTTATAGCAAGCGCTTCCTGAAAATCTCGCGAGGCCTTCGTTATATATCCTGTCTGAAGGTACGCTTTCCCCCGGGCTATCAAAATTATGCCGGTGCTCCAACGGTTGCGTCCGGCTTTCTGCAACATGAGCGCACGCGAAAAAAGCAGGATCGCGCGTCGCAGATGGCACGAATCACTCTCGATCATTGCAAGATGTCCGAGTAGTGACGCCTGGGCATCCATGTCTCGGACCTCACGGGCACAACTGAGAGCCCGCATATACCAAGTACGGGCTTGCCGACTCATTCCCCGATCGAAATAGAGATTTCCCATGGCCGTATTAACCGCCACCAGTCCGCGAATATCTTTAGCAACTTCGAAGCATTCACGAGAGAGGAAGAGTTCGGGAAGTGCCCGATCGAATCGATGCAGCATGCGCAACGCGTTCCCTGCCGCATAGGCAAGCTCACCCGTCTCAGTTGCGGTGATTCCGCGAACTTCTCCGACTTTGCGCCCTGTTTCGACAATCTCCAGGGCTTCGTCCAGACAACCTCGGCGTCCGGCTGACCTTGCCGCGACAATATATACGGAGTGGGGGAGGGGAACGCCACGCGCGAGATGCCAGGTGACGATACTCGCGATAACGCGTTCCCGGCCACTGTTCATGAGCGCCGTGCCCCTGGAACCTATGGATTCCAGGACTTCATCGGTGAGGCCCAGGCGATGCCCGAAATAAAATGCTGTTTCGAGTTTTTCCGGGTTGGATGATCGCAGATGCCGGCGGACCCATGCTGTGATGGCTGGGCGAATGCGCTCGAATGCTTCCGGGTGTTGCTCAAACCATCGGTTGAAAATAAGAGGCACTCCATTTCCGGGAGTGCCATGACCGGCCTTTCTGTGTGTGGCGGGGCTTGATGAACTCACGCCAATCAACTTCGTCGGGTGAACCCGGGATTCTTTGCGCCGGTTGTATATAAGTTCATCGACATGAGCCAGTAGAAAAGATTCAAGAGCAGTGTTCACGACATCTTCCAGCATTTGCCTGAAAAAATCCTCCATGCGGGATTTGGCGACTGCAGAGGACTCTTCACGCAAAATTACAGAACCTGCTCTGATGGTCTCATCAATAAAGCCTCGATATTGGCGCAACTCGATCCATTCACATATTTCATCCGGCAAGCCTCTCACTGGCTCTGGCAGACAGAGAGAAAGTAACTTCTTCGGAAAACGCAAGTAAAAGCGCGCGTCCCAGAGGGTATCTTCGCTATTCACACGCGGGTCCAGCTTGATGGGGGTACGAGTCATGGATTCCCATGGAATTTCAGGAGAGGCCGTTAAACCGGTGAATCCAAGAAACCATGAGATACGTTTAAGCACTGAATCCGTGCTGTGGATGGCCGTCTGCAACAGGAGAGATGGAGAAAAGAACGACGAGACGAACAGACCTGCAAAATCATCTATTGGGGGCGCATAATCGAGATATGCAGCCATATCTATCAGAGTTTTTTCAAGCGTTGATACCGTCAGCGTACCTGACGACATTGAAATTTTTTGTACCGGTTTCAGGCGTTCAGGGGGAAGTAAAATGAATACAAGAGGCCGGCCCTCAAGAGTTCTTGGCCGACGTCTGCGGGGAGAAACGACGGTTAACACATCCGGAAGATGCGGCCACTGCCCAAGGAAATACAGCGCAGTCAGATGGGATACATACTCACCTTCCACTTCGAGAAGTCTGACGAGACCTGCGAAAAGCCGCTCCATCTCAACTGTTTCGGCTCTCAATTTTTCCCTGATCAAAAAGAATCATCCAAAATCATCAATTTTTCCTGGTAACATTTCCGCTGCTGACTACCTTAAGTGGATTGCCATAATACTCGACGTTGCCCTGTGCGGTCAGCGACTCGGACGCGAAAACCTCGGCGTGTCCAGAGCCAAGAGCGATGTCGACGCATTTTGCTTTGAGATCGCCGGCTTTGATATTTCCGGCCTCCCCTGCTACCAATAAGTTATCGACGGCTCCGCTTAAGAAAATATTTGTTGCGCCGCCGACAAGCCTGAGTTTGAAAGTATTGCCTGAAATGTTTTTTGCTTCTATCTGCCCCATGCCAACAACGCTCAGGGTGGCAATCTCCTTCATCGAGATCCTGAGCCCGATTCGCTTGGTTGGTTTTATGTCGGATTGGTGGGAAACCTTCAGAATTCCGTCGACTGTCTCGGTCTTGACCAGGGTCACCAGATTGTCATCAATGGTTACGTCTACGGCATGTTCTGATTGTCCGGTTTCGATAGTCACGATATAGTTTCCGGTAAGGTTAATGTACTTGAATTCGCCCAGTGTTCTGTGCTCAGTCTTTATCTTTCCTGAGCCGGAGGTGCCGGTCGAACAGTCGGCGGCGAAGATAACGGAAAAAAGTATGACAGCGCAAAATACCCATGTGGAAAAACGTATATTATGCACAGCTCAATCTCTTTTGACGTGACTAATCATCTCAGAATATCAGCTCCATATGCGGATTTTCGTCAAGTTCCCCGTTAATCAATGTAAAGCCATTCTTCAAATATCCGGAGAAGCCATCTTTGGTTGACTTCAGCCATAATCTTGAAATATGGTTGAATTTAGCGTAACTGATTATTTCATTTATAATTATTTGTGACAGGCCTTGTCGGCGATATTTTGAAACGGTAAACATGTTAAAGATATATCCTTCCAGTCCATTAACATTTTTAAGAGTCGGAGCACCTTCGAACAGTATTAAACCACCCGTTGAAACGACGAAAGATTCTCGCTCTATTAACCAGATAATTATGTCTTTATTTCCAAGCTTCTTATTGAAATATTCTCTCGTTTTTTGGACAAAATGTGAATCGTCTTTTATATTCGGATTGTTTTTCATTTCTTCAAAAAAGGCAATTCGCATTTTGACAATTATTTCTAAATCATCGATTGTCGCCTGTCGAATACTATTCACGATAATCCCCTGTTTGACGTCTAATCATGTCGCCAATTCACAATGGTTTGCGAGTCTCGCTGTTTTGCCTCAATTTGTTGCGGCAAACGGAGCAAACGCTATGAGTAATCGATCAATTTCCTTTTCCAGGGCTGTCAGTCCTTCCTTCGCTCCGTTCAGGTCGCCACCTTTGCCTAACTTCTCAAGTGCCAGGGCACGCTCATGAACATGCCGGGCGGAGAAATTAGCAACCGATCCTTTGAGCTTGTGTGCGGCCATACTGAGTGCAGTGGGTTTCCCGGCATCGATGGCGGAACGGATATCCGATAGCATGACCGGGCACTCCCGGATAAATATTTTCACTGCATGCCCTAGGATATTCAGGTCTTTGTTCATGAAGGAAAGGGCGTCTTCCAGATCGAAAACATCTCCTCCGGGTGTGTCAAACGCGGACTTTGTATTTGTAGCGTTCGCAGGCGGTGATGGAACAACTCTTTCTATAATAGAGAAAATGTTATCAGCTCTGAGGGGTTTGGAAATATAGTCGTCCATACCCGCTTTCATGCATATATCCCGGGCTTCTTTCATGGATTGACCGGTAAGAGCTATAATAGGAACATGTCCTCCGGAACTCTTTTCTTTTTTTCTAATAAATGCCGTAGCTTCCAGTCCGTCCATTTCGGGCATCTGCACATCCATGAGGATGAGATCAAAGGGCTTTTCGTTTTCGAAAAAAGAAATCGCCTCTTTTCCATCAACGGCGACGGTCACAGTATGACCGCATTTTTCGAGCATGGACCTGACTATAGTTCGGTTCACGGAATTGTCTTCCGCAAGAAGTACTCTCAAACTGCGTTGACTACACTTCGGTAGCGTCCGTCCTGGTGCAAATTGTGCTTTGTCTGACTCCGAATTCATGTCGGTAATATATTCGTTCACGACACGATTGGCCTCATCGGCTTCTTCCTTGGCTTGTAAGAGGTCTTTCTCCACCCGTTTTCTGGTGGAAATTTCCTTATATAGTCTGTCAGATTGCTCAATTACACTCTTTTCACGGGTTTCAAGCAGCTCTTTCAAAGCTCCGATTTCAGATCTGAGAGCTTCTTTTCGCTTTTGGCTTGCTCTGTTTGTCGTGGCATCCATGTTCCCGAAAACAGCATCTGCGTGAGGCAGCAGCGCAACCTTCACGTCAAGAGCCAGGGGCTTGAAAAGATCGGCAGTTTCAACTGAAAGTGGGATCTTTAAAAACATTATAACCACGTAGATATCGCCCGATGGAAATTGTCCTCCAAATCCAAGTACAGACCGTATACCATAAGGTATGACAAATTCATTTTGCGCGGGAATGTGAGAACAGCCACGCGCCTCAGGCACAAAAAAGACACCATATTGTTTCTGTTCCATGCACATTATCAGACCAGGATCAGGCCTGATTACACTGCTAATACTTAATCCCATCTCGCTGATAAGATTGTGTATCATGGGCACCTTCCGAATGACTTCCTCGTTCGGAAGAGGAATCACCATATGTCCTGTCGATTTACCTTTTGAGTTCCATTCATATTCTTCCCCGGCTGTTGCAAGGAGAACAAGACATTTCATATCCGGTGATACAGACTCATTTTCCAGGCGACTGCGGACAAAATTTTGCAGATCTGACTCAAGACTCGAAAAACTGCTGGTTTTAAATAAACGGACGAGGGCACATGCCTTTGAGCCAGTCTCGCCGCACAAAAGAGTGCTACGCAGGTATGTCGCAATTCTATTTGCGGCTTCCTCCATGCAATCCGCGCTATCACCCAGCAAACGGATATCTCGTCCGCATCTGGTCATGTTTTGGACGCTGAAGTTCGCGAGATCACAGTTATTAGCCATGTGTGCCCTGTCGTCTTTCTATGGGTTGTGTCTTCCGTGGATCAATTATATCAATTTGCCAGCCGCAATGGAACTGACCTCAAATGAAAAACGGTTTTTCAACAGCTGTCCAAATTTTTTGGGTGTGGTATCATCAGAACTCATTCGGTGCTATCAGCATCGAAAATTATTTCAGGAGGAATCTATGAAACGTTGTTTGCCTTTCCTTGCACTGTTCGGTCTATTTGCTTTCCCGATGATGGTTTCCGCAGAAGAAAAGGCCCCGGCACAGACCGCCGCGAAAGCTGATGTTCCAGCGCCAGCCGCGAAAACCGATGCCGCTGCCCCAGCCGCAACACTTCCGGAAAAACTTGTGGATGTTCAGTATAAACTCTGCCCCATCAAGGGGAAAGAGGCCAAACCCGAATTTGCGCTGATTTATGATGGCAAGGTTTATCACTTCTGCTGCAAGGGATGTATTCCTGAATTCACCAAGGATCCGAAGGCCGCGATCGCTAAAATTAAGGATGCAAAAGAAGTTCCTTTGACTATCACGAATAAGGATGGCAAATGCCCACAGACCGGTGAACCCGCAAAGGCTGACGTATTCAGCATAAATGACAACAAGATCACCTTCTATTGTTGCCCGGCATGCATCAAACCCGGCGCAAAACCAGGTGTATGTCCTGACGCCAGCGGATCCATGAACATGAATAAGGAAGAGAAAAAGGACAGTAAGTGAATTCTGCTGGGGCGCGAATCATCGCGCCCCAATTTCAGGGCGCTCAGGGCACGATGATTCGCGCCCTGAGCGCCCTGAAATTGGATACGGTCTGTTGAGATGTTTCGGTATATAACCCATGGAAACTAATACAAGAGCGGTTTTCGAATATCTCCGACTTTCGGTGACGGATCGATGCAATCTTCGTTGCGTCTACTGCATGCCAGCGGAAGGCGTACCGAAGCTCAAGCATTCGCAGGTGATGCGATATGAAGAGATGCTTACGATTGTTCGCGCCGCCGTAGCTGAAGGCGTTTTTCGCGTTCGTGTAACCGGCGGAGAACCATTAGTGCGGCGTGGCCTGACATCTTTTATCGCAGAATTGGCTCGAATTCCCGGAGTTATTGATCTGGCACTTACCACGAATGGAATATTGCTTGCCGACCGGGCATACGAACTTGCCAATGCAGGCCTGAAGCGCATAAATGTCAGTCTCGATTCTCTCCGGCCGGAGCGATTTCGTGCTTTCACGCGGGGCGGCGAAATCGGCGCCGTTCTTCGCGGCATCGATTCCGCAATCGAAGCCGGGCTCAGTCCTGTGAAGATCAATGTGGTGTTGATTCCAGGAGAGAATGACGACGAGTTGTTCGATTTCGCCGCGCTTGCAATGGATAAATCCATCCATGTGCGGTTCATAGAGCGGATGCCGTTCTCCATCGCACAGCCAACATCGCCTATACGCCAGAGTAAATCTGACAAAGAATTTGTATCTCAGGAATATCTGATGGAACGTCTTGCCAGTCGATTCTCACTCACGCCGGCCCAGGAATCAGCCGCTGGTGGGCCTGCACAGATGTTTTCGATCAATGGAGGTTCAGGTCGGATTGGCTTCATCAGCTCGCGCACGAATCCATTCTGTCGCAGATGCAATCGACTGCGTCTGACTGCATCCGGAACCTTGCTTCCATGCCTTGACGCAGACCACGGGATCGACGTGCACAATCTCTCGAAAAAAGAAGTGGGAAGTGTCATTCGTCGCCTGGCCGAAGAAAAGCTCGCCATTGGAAAAAGCTGTCCGGAGTTCAGGCGTGCCGGCTGTCAATCGCTTTCTGACATCGGTGGCTGAAATGGTTGATTGTTTGAAAGGATGATTTCATGGAAGTCAGGCAAAACAAGCCTTTTGCTCTCGGCATCGACCTGGGCGGTACCAAAATAGCCGTAGGACTTTGTCGAGGCGAGCAGATCGAAAAGAAAATCGTGACCCCTACTCCGGCAAATAGTGGTCCCGAAGCTGTTATTAATGCCATGATCAAGGCTGCGCGCGAAGCCATGACAGGCATTGAATCGTCTGAGGTCGCGGGCGTTGGTGTTGGCGCAGCAGGCCAGATTGATCCGAAAACAGGCGAGGTCATCTATGCGCCGAATTTATACTGGAATCATGTTCCGCTTGCGGAAAAACTGAAAGCTGGTCTTTCATTGCCCGTAAAGGTAGTAAACGATGTGCGGGCCGCGACCATAGCCGAGTATCGATATGGATCCGGCAGAGGACTGTCCGATTTCGTTAATATATTTGTCGGAACGGGTATCGGCTCAGGCTTCGTCTTGAACGGAAAGCTGCTCGACGGCGCCACCAATTCCGCCGGCGAGATTGGCCACATTTGTCTCGAAACCGACGGGCCACCCTGTGGTTGCGGAAAAAAAGGATGTTTCGAAGTTTTTTCCTCGGGACGTGGCATGGAACGCTATGTCATGACGCAGCTCGTACACGGAGTCAAAAGCAGCATCAACGATATCGTGGAAGGCGATCCGCGCAAAGTGACCGGGAAAGTAATTGGCATGGCTGCCCGGGAAGGTGATGAACTGGCTCTTGCGACGCTCCGGCGGGCGGGAATGTATCTTGGACTGGCTATTGCAAATGTACATACCATGCTGAATCCTCAGCGTATAGCTTTGGGAGGGGGTGTGATGGCGTTGCGGGAATTCATAATGCCTTCCCTAATAGAAGCTATGGAAAAACATATTCTTCCGGTGGCATTGCGTGACAATATCGTCGTTATGGCCGCATGTGAAGAGGATGCCGCCGTCATCGGCAGTGCTGCTCTTTTTTGCGCTACTCATCCGGGGCGTTGATATATTATGGATGAACTCTGGTGAGTGCTGACAAATCGACAAATATCGTAATGCCATGCCGCTTCCGGAGCGGTGATATTGGCAACGGCTTCAAACTGGACGATCTGGAAAACGGTCTCGAACTAAAGGCGCATCTTCTTCGCACAGGAGCGTCATCTCCGTCGCTGATTCTTGCTCACGCCGCGCGCGGTGGAGCCAAAAGCGTGACAAATACTGTAGCTCAGGGTCTCACTGCGTTGGGGCTGAATGTATTTCATCCGCGCGCGGCGGTTCCGGTTATCGCACTTTCCGTGGCGATAGCACGCCGCGGAATGAAGATCGGCTTGTATCTCGACGAGGACGCCGAAGGTTTCTGGACTCTTCTTCCGCTGGCCGCGCACGGCGGGCCGGTCGAAAACGCGATTCAGGAAGAGGTTGTCACGAAACCATTGCGTCAGACCGGTGTGCTTGGCGAAACCGAAATTATAAAGCCATATCTGCAGACACTGGAAGGCTTGCTTGATCCCAATATTGGCGAGGGACCTCGCCTTTCAACCCTGGAATGTCCATTCCCGGAAATCGAACAATATCTGCGGGAAAAGGCCGATTCAGGGAGATGCATCGTTCTCCGTGAGCGTAATACTTCCGGCCCTCGCGCCAGAATTTCCCCGGACGGCCAGGGTCTCGAAATCGAATGGCCGGCCGGAAAGCATTTCGCGACTACAGAAATGGTGGCAGCGGTCGGCCAATATTTACATGAACAGCGTTCCGGACGGGGGACGATAATCGGCCCCCCCGGTACTGTCGATCTGGTAAAGCCCTTCTCCGATGGTATCGAAATCATCGAAGTGCATGACGGTCCTCTGGAAATGAGTTACAGGGCAGGCTTTGCCGACCTTCTCATGGGCTGGTGGGAACCAGGCATTATCGCCCATCAGGGCCATGGCCCCTTCGGAGACGGCCTGTTGACGCTTGCCTACCTGTTGGAATCCTGGAGTTCCTGAAACTTCCGGAATTCAGGTGGTCAGGCGGCATTAAAGCAAGGTTTTGGTCCCGGACGATTCAAGCGAACCGGGGTGCCGAACCAGTAAATTGGCTCCGATCAAAGACGTGAGAAGGTGTGAATCCTGCTTCTGGAAAAAGTACGTAACTTCACTTTCGATTTGTATTTCAATATAATTTACTCTAAAATAGTCAGGTGAGGTAGTGCTAATGGCAGTCGGAGCAAGCTCTAAGTCTTTATTTATTTCGATTATGCTCTTTGTAATTTGCTTCTCAAGATGTTTTGGAGAGGATAAACCAAGGACATGGGACTTCACCGGGAAAAACCTGGGTGAAGCTCTTGTGGAAATTGCCTCAGCCGGAAGACTGAATATCATTGCCGATGTACCGCTTTCCCCGATTGCCTCTTTTTCCGTTAAATCGGCAGTTAATGGCGACGAGATCTTGTCAACCCTGGCAGAGCATTGTGGCGTGGAAGCTCATGATTATCATGGTACATGGTGTCTGGTTCCTCATGGTGAGAAAGGCCGTCTCATTGGCAAAAACACAACGATCCTCCGTTCTCACTATGGAATTTTCGAAGACTTTTCTCAGAAACTGTCCTGCATTTCATCTTATCCCGTAAGAATCTGGAGCGATCTTTCCAGAAACATTCTTGTAATGTTCGGCTTTCGAGATGACATGAATGAAGTCCATCGGCAATTCCTTTCCATGGATGTACCCAAGGATTTTATTCAACTGTCGCTTCAAGTTAAGAGTATCGGCGACTCCTCTGTTATTGCCTCTTTGTCGGTTATAACACTGAACAACCGGCCGGTTACTTTTTCCTTGGCCCCCAACGCTTTTGAGGCGTTAAATGCTCGTGGGACGGTGACTGCTCATTTTGAAAAAAACGGCGGCTCGATTTATCTGAATTCCAGTATCTCATTTTCCATTCCTTCCTCGGGAATGAAGTGCGAATCCATTGAGGCATCGCAGACCAAAAGCGGAGTTTTGGTATCCAAGGTTGTGAAGCTGGGTGCCAAAATGCTTTCGCTTGAGATGACGCCGATTTTCATACCCATGAAAGATTTCGAGCACCCATTACTGGACGTTATTGGCTCGGAATCTTCGAAAGATCATTCGCAGGACCATTCGAAGAGCCATGAAAAAGCAGCGGGGAGTGGCGGTTCTGTCTCTTCTGATTCAGACCCGGATGCTCTGAAAAACCTCACGTACCTTGATCGGCCTCTCTCCGAAGTTTTCGAATTCGTCGCTTCCGCCTCGTCCGGCTCCCTTGTCTGTGCGCAGGCTTGTAGAGAACCGATAACGCTTATCCTACGCGGCCCCGGGATCTATTACGAGGAATTAATGCGCCTTCTCGCCAGTATCAGAGGGCTCGCCATTCGAAAAGTCGGTAACTGCTGGATCGTTGGGAACAAATACGTTTTGGCAAAAAGGGAGTGCATAGATCGCGGCTGCATCATTTTTTCCAAATACCTCTCATACAACGATTCGGAAAGCTTTACCCGGATGGTCAACGAAATGTCAGCGCGGCTTGGTCTTTCGGAGAAAATGAGTGCTGATCCGCGAATCAATTCAGTCTTCATCAGTTGGGATGGATTGATCAGCGCGGAATGCGTTCGCGATCTCATCGATATTCTTGACAGACCGCCGACTCTGTTTGGGTTGAACGTTATAATCCAAACTTCCGGTGAACGGGTGAAACAGATTGCTTCCGCTCCTGAGAATATTCCCTACATGATCAGATTGAATAAACTTCAAGAGGTCTCGAGGTTTGAGGTTGTTCCATTTGTTTTCGGTTGCAAAGGATACGCCGGTGCAAAGGTTGATTTTGAACTGTTGAACACGGGTTGGGGGAAAACGGCGATAGAAGCCTTTACCCCCTTTGGCCCCGCCCCCGATAGATTGATGATACATCTGGAAAATCCTGCTGAGGCTAAACTGTATTTCGGGGGTATCGGAAGTCCGACATATGAGGCAAAAGCGGACGACTCTCTCGTTTCAGACATTATTTCAAGCGATTCTGCATCCATGGCATCTACGACATCTACGACATCTACGACAAATAAAGACGCATTTGATCATGCGTTTGACAGCAGTTTTTAGTAGAGTGGAATGAGTTGGAGATGAATGGAGAGGAAAGAATCATGAGAGAATGTAAAACAGGGCGGCACATTATTCTTTTCTTCGCTCTGTTTATTGTGATTATAGTTTTACAATCGTTTCTAGCGGCAGAAGAGGCAGACAGACAAGTCGATTATTCCGGAAAAACCATTCACAAAGCTCTTCTGGAAATGGCTAAATTGGGAAAGTTCAACGTTATAACCGCCCTTCCTCCGGTAAAAATTGAAAAGCTGATTTTGAGATGCTCCGGTGATGGCTGTTGGGAAGAGATGGTTAATCTTTTGGGACAAGTCATTCCTTTCCGGATGACGAAAATAGCGAACGTTTTTTTGCTCCATTCAGACGAACAGGAAGAGCAATGTAAAAAAGAACAGTTTAAGATTATCAGGAAGACTTTACGAAATAAATTGGAGCTGTTCGATCTTTACCGGAAGGCTTTTCCCCTGGCAAAAAAATTCTTCAGTCCCGAAGGAAATCTAATTTTTTTGGCGGGTAGATCTCCGGAAAGATCAGATTTTGAAATGTTTCAATATTCTCACGATTTAATCTGTCGCTCATTACGGATTTCATGCAACGTGGAAAAGAAGCCTGAATCAATAATGATTGCCTCATTTTCATTTTATGCGCAGGGAAATCAGCCGTTCAAATTCGCCATTGTTCCTCAGACGCCTTCTGAATGGTCTTTTTCTGGCGAAGGCATCGGTGACATCACTTTTGACGAGGAGGCAACTCTTAAAACGAACCTCCATTTTTCAAATAAGAGTTCGTCTGAATCAATTCAGCTTGAACATTCACTTTTTATAAAGGATCATCCCCTGAAACTTCACATGGGAACGCAATGCGTTGGGCTTGCCTCCGGGGAGTTCATCATCAAATGGGGAGTTGAACATGTTTCTTCCGGCTTTATCAAAGCCGCGCCAGCGACTTTTCCAATGATCTCCCTTAATGAACGTGAATCCATTGGAGATGCAAAAGAAGAAGAATGTAATGTCAGTGACTCTTCGCTAATTCCTTCCGGATTTGCCTATTTTGAAACCCCGATCACTTCAATACTTGAATCCATAATTGCCTCAGAAGGGGAAAAACTTCTTTGCGATGATGTGGTTTCCGGAACCGTGACGTTAATCTGTTACGGAGAAAGTATTCCATTTTACTCTCTGGTTCAGGCTATTGCCGCATCGAGAGACTTCGAAGCATCCCATGAGGGAGGCACCTGGTTGGTCGGTCTTCCCAAGGCCATTTCCGGAATGAGAGGCTATTATTTAAAACCGTTTGTTTCGCCAGACTTAAAAGAGGTTTCTGTGGAAAAGGCTTCAAAAATAATAAACGATATCATGGCTTCATTAGGTTTCGACGGAAAAGCGATGTTTGATACCGGACAGAAACACATTATCGTGAAAGGGGAGGACCGAGCCGTGTATGCCGCCGTCAGCGCTCTTGAAATTCTCGAAAGAAGGCCGCTGATGTTCGATGTGGGTGGTCTGTTTCGTGCGCCCTACGGTGAAATTGCGAACAAGAAAAGCCTGGACGAAGCATCTCAACTCAACATGTACAAGAATTTCAAGAACGGTTCCGGGGTGATTCGCGTTACTCCGGTCAATATCGATGAGGATGCCAGGACATTGAGGGGTTTTGAATATATCATCCAATCAATAAATAAGTCGTATGGAAAAGTGATGATGAAAGCCTCCGCGAATATTCCGGCCGATCCGCGCCAGCCAGTCGTTTCTTTCGACGGGGCGAACGGGTTCCGCTTCTATGTAACAGGGAACATTGCCACCTATTCCTTTAACCTTCCGTGTCCGGCCTCCACCTCCGAGGGTTTTGATTCGGCGTCGGCAACGGCGTTTGACGATTCATTTTAACCGTCGCGAGGGAAGTGGTAAAAGCAGAACTTGTTAACATCCAACGGCTTGACCTCGGCCTTCGCAAAGGAGAAACCATGCGACATTTCCTCTTAATGATTCTGACGGCTTTCATGGTCTGCGGGTTTGCCGCGTCGGCGGTCGCTGATCCGACACACGAACCGGCGCAGGTCATCGCGCTGGACGAGGTGGAAGGTCGAATCGACCATATGGCCGTCGACGCCAAGGCCGGAAGACTCTTTATCGCGGGGCTTGGGAACAATACGGTAGAAGTTGTCGATATGACGACCGGCAAGAAGCTTGATTCGATCAAGGGCTTCGAGGAACCGCAAGGGCTTGAATTTCTTTCCGATGTGCAGCGCCTGGTCGTTGCAAGCGGCGGGGACGGCAAGTGCCGGATCTACGATGCGATGCTCAAGCTTCTGGCGTCGATCGACAATCTCCCGGACGCCGACAACGTCCGATATGACCCGATCGCAAAAAAAGTGTTTGTCGGCTTTGGGGAAGGGGGTGTGGCCCTTATTGATCCTCAAACCGGTACGAAGGTCGGAGAGATAAAACTAGACGGCCATCCGGAATCCTTTCAGCTGGAAAAAAACGGGAGGCGAATATTCGTAAACGTCCCGGAAGCGGGACATGTCGCGGTTATTGACCGGGATAAAGGAGCCGTGGTTGCAAGGTGGCCGATTACGAATGCCAGGTCAAACTTTCCAATGGCCCTGGATGAGCAAAGCCACCGCCTCTTCGTCGGATGCCGGAAACCCGCCATGCTCCTGGTGTACAACACCGATAACGGCAAAGCGGTTGCGAGCCTTAAAATTGTCGGCGATGCGGACGATGTGTTCTATGATCCGACCTGCAAAAAAGTGTATGTCTCCGGTGGAGCAGGCCAGGTCAGCCTATTCACCCAGATCGACGCTGACAGTTACATGAGTGCCGGTACGATCGAGACCGCGAATGGAGCCCGAACTTCGCTTTTGGACGCGAGTTCAGGAACGCTTTTCGTTGCCGTTCCTCATCGCGGCAGCCAAAAGGCGGAAATTCGAGCTTTCCGAACCACTGAGTCCGGGAAATAATGACTGGCTTTTTGCCTCCAAACTGAAAATTGAAACTTCGGAAAATCAGGAAGTAAGGCGGCACTCAAGCAAGGTATCGGTACCGGCAGATTCAAGCGAGCCTGGGTGTCGAACCAGCAGATTGGCGCCGATCAAAGACGTGAGAAGGTGGGAATCCTGCTGCTGAAAAACGTCAGCACAAGGTCGGCCATCGTTCGCGGGATCGACGGTCAGGCGTGCGCGCATGAAGTGATCGCGGCCCGTATGATTGACAAGGGGCAGGGTAGGGGAGAGGCGCATTAAAAGCCTGTCAGGGCAGCGATCGCCAAGAACGCGGCGTATGAATGGTCGCGCAAATATTTCAAAAGTCACGACGCAGCTCGCCTGGTTTCCCGGCAGGCCGAACAGTGGCTTCCCCTCAAACAGGCCGAAAAAGAAAGGTTTGCCGGGCCTGATGGCGACGCCGTGAACACGGATATCTACTCCCAGTTCGCGAAACGCCGCGATGAAAGGGTCTTTTTTTCCCATGGATACGCCGCCGCATGTCACAATAAGATCGCAGGTCGAGAAAGCATCGCGAAGAACAGCCATGGCCCGTTTCGGGCAATCGCGCACGATGCCGAAATCGACTGGTACTCCTCCCGATTCGCGAATCAGAGACGCGAGCGCATACGAGTTTGCGTTGCGGACCTGCCACGGCTTTGGCTCGTCAAAGGGCATCACAATTTCGTCCCCGGATGTCATGAGCGCGATGCGCGGCTGTCGTGTTACGGGAATGACCATCCGACCCAGCGAAGCTACAGTTCCGATGGCGAAAGGTGATAAAGATTCACCGGCCGGAAGTACAATATCACCGGCTCGCACATCTTTTCCCTGGCGGCGAATATAGGTTCCGACGGGTGGGATGGAGGAAAAGGTCACCGACTTGCCGTCAGCGCTGACGGAGACGTCTTCGATCTTGACAACGGTATCAGCGTTTTCTGGAAGCATGCCGCCGGTGGCAATGTATGCAGCGTTCATGTCGGGAAGTGCAGCCAGCGGACGCCCTGCCATGGCTTCACCCGCGACAGGCAACGTGATCGGTGCTTCGGGCCTTGCAGACGCCGCATCTGAATGCCGGATGCAATATCCATCCATTGCGGAATTATCGCATGCAGGCTGGTCTCCCGGAGCCGCCAGGGCGGCTGCAAGAACTCTTCCGCATGCGGCATCGAGAGACACACCCTCCGAAGAAAGCTTGTGGTGAGAGGCTTCGGAGATAACGCGTTCCAATGCCTCGTCAAAGGTCAGCAATGCCGGCCCCCGCTCGCGAGATTTATTCAACATCCGGCCGCAAGTGCGAGTTTTATGGAGTTTATCCGCACTTCCTTGGTGTCTGAGCGTGAAAGCAGGATCACTGGGGCCTGCGCGCCGACGATCATCCCGCCGGCCGGGCACTTGCTGAAATAAATGATGGATTTTCCGAGAATGTTCCCGCAGTCGATATCAGGACAAATAAGTATTTCCGCTTCGCCTACCACCTCATTGAACAGGCCTTTATGATGAGCCGCTTCGAGTGAAATGGCGTTATCCAGTGCGAGCGGCCCATCCACGATACATGAGCCGAACTGTTTGCGCTCACCCATCTTGGATAGAATAGCGGCATCGCTCGTGCAAGCCATTTTAGGATTCACCGTCTCGATGGCCGCAAGTACCGCAACGCGGGGCTTTTCGAAGCCAAGACGCTGGGCCAGAAAAACGGCGTTAGCCAGTATTTCTTGTTTCTCGGCCAGGGTGGGATGTGGAATCATGCCGCCATCCGTTAAAAAACGAAATCGGCCCTGATATTCGAATATGAGCACATGAGAAAGCACGGACGATTTCTTGATGCCGGTTTCATTGTTCAAGATGGCCTTGAGAAGCGTTGGCGTAGGAATGACGCCCTTCATGAGGGCTTTTGCCCGTCCTTCGCGAACCAGCCTTACAGACGCGGCGGCGGCTTCCTCATCACTTGACGTTTCTATCATTTCAGGAGCGAAACCGGGAGCGGCCAATGCAATGGCTGCCTGCATTTTTTCGCGGTTTCCGACGAACAGACAATCGACGTAGCCGAGTTCCGAGGCTTCCTTTGCAGCGGACACTATCTCGGCTTCCTCGGGCATGCAGACCGCGAGCGGTATTCTGCGAGCCTCGAGATGTGTATCGAGCCAGGCGAAGTTCATGATAAGTGAATCATCCTTTCCTTGCTTTTAATCATCGTTTTGCTGATAGCAGACCATGGTGTTCGCGGGGGTGAATAACCATTCGCCCGGTTTCAGACGATACAGTAATCTTACCTATCATATATCGTGAATTTAGCAAGAACCTTTTCATAAAATGTCACTGCAGACATGTCTTATTAAAACTCGTTCAGACGTATTTTTTGATTATGGAAGGATTCTCAAGTGCATTCAATGCATGAGTGGCCAGCGCCTTCATCTCGTTCTGTCCGGGCTTCACTATAATCGGGGCGATGAACGAAACGCGTTCGGAAATCCCGTCGACGATTCGCTTCTGATGAGCGAGGCCGCCCGTGAGTATTATCGCGTCGACTTTTCCGAACATGACGACCGCCATGGCTCCGATTTCTTTGGAGATCGTATAGATCATTGCATCGAGTATCAAAGCGGCTTTTTTGTCTCCTGACTCGATACGGGCAACAACTTCGCGAGCATCCGCCGTGCCGAGATGAGCCATCAGACCGCCTTTTCCGATCAGCTTCTTTTTCAATTCATTGTGGGTATATTCGCCCGAAAAACACATTTTTAAAAGTCCGGTAAGGGGAAGAGTGCCCACGCGTTCCGGTGAAAACGGACCGCCGTCATTTGCATTATTTACATCAACTTGTCTGCCTTGCTTGTGGGCGGCGATCGATATACCGCCGCCGAGGTGCGCGACTACGAGATTAAGATCTTCTACGCGCTTTCCTGTCTCATGGGCATACTGTGATGCTACTGACTTTATGTTCAGCGCGTGTGAAAGTGAATAGCGTGGGAGCTCAGGGCAGCCGCTGATTCTGGCGATGTCGTCGAATTCATCGACGGATACCGGATCGGCGATGAACGCAGGCAGGGAAGCAGATTTTGCAAGTTTTCCGGCGATGATTCCGCCAAGTATGGAGGCGTGATCAGTGAATACACCGGAAAGAAGATCAGACATCAGCGTATCGTCGACCCGATAGACTCCGCCTGTGAGTGGCTTGAGAGGGCCTCCGCGCCCAATGATCGCGGAAAGCGTTCCGATCTCGATTTTCCAGTCGGCAAGAGCCTCATGAACCGCTTCAGTTCGAAATTCCATCTGGTCAAGATTCCGTTTAAATACAGACAGTTCTTCTGCCGTATGCGATATATCCATGGAGTTGACACAATCCTGGTCATTGTAAATCGCAATCTTCGTTGATGTGGAACCGGGGTTGATAACGAGAATCAATGGCTTTTTCATCTGCTGTTTATATCCTTTGAATGCTCCAGGACTGATTTCCAGTCGATGTGGTTTATGGCTATCCGATCTGCGGGACAAAAGTTGGATAGTGGAAAATGGCCGGGTTCGAACCAGCCACTTTCTTCTGTATGTGACTCATGTTTCGGCATGGATTGCACAAAATGTAACTCAGTTTCATGTACTGAATGTTTCGTTTCGTCAGCAGGCAACTCATGTTTCAGCACACATCTCACAAAATGCAGACGCACCCGTTTGTCGGGATATTCATGTTCGAGGATCAGCAGTCTGGTTCCGGCGATGACCGGGAGCGCCAATTCTTCGAGAATCTCGCGTTCGACTGCGTGCGCCCAGGTTTCGTCCTGTTCGATTTTACCTCCGGGGAATTCCCAGAGGCCGTCGAGGTCTCCTCCGCGACGCTTTGCCAGGAGAATCTTCCCGTCGCGTGCGATGACCGCCGCCGCTACTTCGATGGGGGGTAGTCTCATGGTCCCACCTCGATCAATAAACCATGAAGGTAGCGACCCTCAGGGTGTCCGACGGCGATAGGATGATCGGGAGCATGATGCGATTCCACGAGGAAGCGCGCGAAACGACCTGTCGATCGCAGTGCGTCTGTTACTGCGCTGATAAAATCGTCGCGACCCACCTGTGCCGAGCATGAAGCTGTGAAAAGCAGGCCTCCGGGGGCGACTCGCGAGAAAGCGAGCCGGTTGAGCCTTGTGTAAGCCTTCAATGCAAGGGGAACATCTCGCCGGCTTTTCGCCATAGAAGGTGGATCGACGATCAAAAGGTCATATGGGCCGTTCTTTGTATTTTCGAGAAATTTGAACATGTCGGCAGTGATGAAGTCGTGTTTTGCCGCTGCAAATCCGTTCAACTGAATTATTTTTTCGGCTTCGCGCAGCGCAGGTTCGGCAATATCAACGGTTACACAGCTCTTTGCGCCGCCAGCCAATGCCGCGACGGTGAAAGCACCTGTGTATCCGCAGACGTTGGCGCAACGCCGCCCACGGGCGACCCGACGAATGAGATCGCGATTATCGCGTTGATCGAGAAAGAAGCCGGTTTTCTGGCCACCGACGAGATCTGCGCGAAATTTCATACCATTTTCGGAAAAAGCCACGAATGGAGGCATCGTGCGACCCAGAAGTAAAGCATCGTGGTCTTCCGTGTTCTTTTGGTCTTTTCCGGTTTTTCTGGATCGATCGCTTGTTTCGTTCGTTTTTGACAATCTGGAATGAGGATCGAAAGCGTGACCATGGCTACTTCCCGCCGCGGTTCGGGCTCGCCGCACCTGATCGCGTCTGCGGATCAATGTGACCTCGGGAAGGGCCTTCCGGAGCGCAGTGACAATGATATCGAGATAGGGTTCGAGGCCGAGACTGTATATTTGCAGGGAAAGAGCTGTTCCATACCTGTCTACGACCAGTCCGGGGATGCCGTCTCCTTCGCCGTTTATGGCACGCCATGCATTCGTCGTTTTTTCGTCAAAAAGAGATCGCCGTAATGCCACCGCGGCAGCGATGCGGTCGCAAAGTCGGGCACGAAGATCGGCATTGGCGGCGCCTTCCACACGCCGAACCAGGATCGGCGAGTCAGGATCAACATAGCCGCATCCCAAGTCGAAACCTTTGTGTGAGCGAAGAATTACTTCTTCGCCCATGGCCAGATCAGGCGGCGGCTCTTTCACGGCCTCGCGATAAATCCATGGGTGGCCGCGCAGAAGTGAAAATTCCTTGTCTTTCTTCAATATAAGGGTTCTTGGAGACATGAATACATTGTAATAGCTGTCTAACCGCGTGGCAAGATAATCATAAATCTGAATTTTTAGTGCAAATTATGTCTGATGTCGTGTTTTCTCCCCGATACTTCGGCGTCTTATGATTTCCAGGAACAGTATCCAGTGCAGCTATATTGGTGAAGCGCTTATAAGGCCGGTTTGGAAAAATTTGGTGGTGAAACGGTGAATCTGGCGTCACGTCTGGGGGATCTTGCTTTGAGTGTCGATGACGCAGGCGTGGTGCGTGCAGATGCAGGCGATGGTGTCGGAGCTGTTGTAGTGGAAGCCGTCGTGGCGACAGGCTTCGCAAAAACTCATGTAACTCTGGCTCACGATTGTCTGCGAAAACTGGAGCTGCCACCTATCAAGGGAAAGACACGGTCTGTAGAAGCTTTTGTGTTAATGTCAGGCGCGAAGAACTGAACGCGGGTTTATTTGGATCTTGACACCTCTATAGTAGTCATATAAAATGACTACTATAGAGGTGAATCATGAAGCAATACAATATCGCTGAAGCTAAGTCCCATTTCTCTGAGCTTGTCAAACTGGCTTTGCTTGGAGAAGAAATTGTTATAGCAAGGGATAACAAGCCTCTCCTCAGGCTGCTGCCGGTGAACAAGATAATAAGAAAGCGGCGTCCCGGTTCAGCAAAGGGTCAGATTCTATCCATAGCACCCGATTTTGATGCACTACCGGCGGATTTCAAGGATTGTGTCTGATGTTGCGTTTTCTCCTCGATACACATGTTTTCCTCTGGTGGGTCGATGACGCTCCAGAGCTTACTGCGGCGGCCCGGCGAGCGATAGCTGATGTAAACAATGAGTGTTATCTGAGCTTGGCCAGTTGCTGGGAGCTGGCGATAAAATCGAGTCTTGGCAAGTTACAGTTGGCCATGCCAATAGAGCGTTTTGTCTCGGAGCATCTGGCAGCCAACGGTTTTACGCTGTTGAACATCGAGTTGCACCATGCGGCAAAGATAGAAAAGCTGCCTTTTCATCATCGCGATCCGTTTGATCGACTGTTGATCTCCCAAGCGATGACGGAAAAGCTGACTATTGTATCGGCAGACAGAGTCTTCGCCCACTATGGCGTGAAGATCCTCTGGTGATTTGGAGACATTCTCTAGAATTTTATTGCGCTTCGGGTCACATGGGCGTATATTCTTCGCCGAAATACTCGGAGGCGCTCTGGTAATGTTTCCGCTTTTGGTATCGCTTGGATTGATGTTGTTTGCGGCAGTTGTCGCTATTGTGCCTGTAGCAAAGCCGCAGACCCGTGCGAAGTTATCCGCGATTATTGCAGTCGTTGCCGATGGCATCGGACTTGTCCCCTGTGTAAGCGTACTTACAGGGCATCCGGGCATGACCTTCGTCGCCCCATGGCAGATGCCGTTCTGTTCTTTTGCTCTAAATCTCGATGCATTGTCCGCTTTTTTCCTGGTTCCGATATTGGGTCTGAGCATGGCGGCTGCAGTTTTCGGAGTGCCATATCTTCGCCATGCCACTGACGAGGCGAACCTTGGCGCTGCCTGGTGCAGCTTTCACATCCTTGTGGCAAGCATGGTCACTGTCATGCTTGCCGCAAACGGACTGCTTTTCCTCATCGCCTGGGAATTGACAGTTCTTTCATCGTTTTTTCTCGTCGTTCTCGATCGCGATAATGAGGTCAATCGACAAGCAGGCTGGATCTACCTGACGGCGTCACACCTCGGGACCGTGTTCATAATCCTATGCTTTTTACTGCTTGAGCGGGAAACCGGATCACTCGACTTCTCAGCATTTTCCCACGCAGCGCTTCTTTCTCCGGCTTTCAAAGGTTTCCTGTTTCTGCTGGCCGTCCTGGGCTTTGGCACCAAAGCGGGATTTATTCCGTTTCACGTATGGCTTCCGGAAGCTCACCCGGCAGCGCCGAGCCACGTGTCAGCACTGATGTCCGGCGTAATGATCAAAACCGGCATCTACGGCATTGTCAGGATACTCTATTTTCTTGGACATCCGTCGCCCTGGTGGGGCTGGCTTCTCATCACAATTGGCCTGGTTTCCGGCGTTCTGGGCATACTCTTTGCCCTTTCCCAGAACGATATAAAGAAACTCCTCGCCTACTGCAGCGTGGAAAACATCGGAATCATCGCCATGGGTCTGGGCCTGGGATTGCTCGGATTAAGCCTTGGCAACCGGGACGTTGCCGTATTGGGCTTCGCGGGAGGGCTTCTTCACGTATTGAATCACGCAGTGTTCAAGGGATTGCTCTTTTTAGGATCAGGAGCAGTTCTCGAACAGACAGGCACCCGCGACATGGATCGCATGGGAGGGCTTCTGAAGCGGATGCCCTATACAGGGGCAACCTTTCTCGTCGGTTGTCTTTCAATCTGCGGATTGCCGCCTTTCAACGGGTTTATCAGTGAATTTTTCATATATTTTGCCGCATTTGCGGCAGTTTTGAATGGATCTCTATCTTTGGCAGTTCCCGGTTTATTCATCATCGTTGGTCTTTCTCTCATAGGCGGGCTTGCGGCCAGCTGCTTTGCAAAGGCGTTCAGCATTATTTTCCTGGGAAATCCACGCCAGGCTCGGGCTGCTGAGGCCCAGGAAGTTGCGTGGTCGATGAGGGGACCGATGATGGTGCTTGCTTCGCTATGTGCCGTGATCTCGTTCGTCGCGCCCTCACTCCTGGGAATATTCGAACGGGTGCTCGGGGTCTTCCCCGAATTTTCGACGGGACCTGATGTAACCTCTTCACTTGCCCAGGTAGCAACGCCTCTCTTCATAATCACAGCCAGTGGTTTTCTCTTCTTCACAATACTTGGATCAATAGTCATGACGCGAGTCGGGCTTCTTGCAAATCGAAAGGTTGAGACGAGCGTCACATGGGACTGCGGATATGCTCAACCTTCCGTGAAGATGCAGTACACTGGATCTTCCTTTTCACAGCCCCTCGTTGAACTATTCAACTCGGTTCTTGGTACAGAAACGCAAATGAGCGGAGTCGACGGGTATTTTCCCCGGAAAGGCAGTTTCCTGTCACACTCCGCCAACATTTTTATCGAAAAGCTGTTTAAGCCCGCTTTTACTCGAATCGAAACACTTTCTCACCGTTTTTCCTGGATTCAAAACGGTGTTGTTCAAGCCTATGTTTTCTACATTACAATTACCCTGGTATTTCTATTGATCGGAGGGCTGATGTAGTCATGATCAGGCTTCTCCATCCGCTGTTGGCGCTGCTCTTTGCTCCGCTTTTGCAGGGGATTATCATGAAAACCCAGGCCTTTTTTGCCGGAAGACAGGGGCCTCCCGTCATCCAGCCATATCATGATCTCGCCAGACTCTTTCGCAAAGGAGCCGTTTTCAGTGAAACGACAACCTGGGTATTTCGTGCCGGGCCAGCGATTGGGTTGACTATCGGCATTCTGTGTCTGATTTTTTTACCGCTGGGAAACATGCCCGCCATGGTTTCCTTCCATGGCGATCTGATTTTTCTGATCTATCTGTTGTCCCTGCATAGATTCTTTACCGTCATTGCCGCGATGGATACAGGAAGCGCTTTTGAAGGAATGGGAGCCAGTCGCGAGATGTCCTTTTCCGCTCTGGCTGAACCCGCATTTTTCTTCGGTCTGGCAACAATAGCGCGTCTGACCGGAACTCTCTCTCTTGATCAGCTCATCCATGGCATTAATATCAACCTTTGGCAGACTCACGTCGGTTCTCTCGCTCTGGTTGTCGTCGGACTGTTTCTGGTCTTCCTTGCCGAGAACTCACGCATTCCGGTTGATGACCCTTCCACTCATCTAGAACTCACTATGATCCATGAAGTGATGGTACTTGATCACAGCGGCGTAGACTTTGGATTCATCGAATACGCGGCAGCCCTCAAACTCTGGATACTCGGCTCCGTCATAGTTGGAATCGCCATTCCCGTACGCACCGGAATCCCGGGAATCGACATTTCCGCCATGTGTCTCGGACTAATTTGTTTGGCTGTCATCATTGGGATCGTCGGCTCAATCATGGCCCGACTGCGACTCTTGCAGGTTCCACAACTCCTGGTTGGGGCGTGCATTTTCTCGGTTATCGGATTCCTGATTCAATGAGCGTTGGAGAGTAATGCTTCATGTTTGATTTTCTGATCGTCCTGGTGATACTGATCAACGTGCGGCTTCTGGCGACCGGTCGTATCGAGTCGCTCATCTCCTGGACAGCCGTCCAGGGAGTCATCCTTGGAGTTTTCGCATTATACTCACGCCAGGCCCATCTCTCCGTCGATGTCTTCATCATTGGGCTCGGCGCTCTTTTATTGAAGGGGTTAGTATTTCCCGCCTTTCTGCTCCATACGACAAAGATAGTTGTTACAAGCAGAGAGACCGAGCCTTATGTTGGTCCGATCGGTTCGCTCCTGATCGGGATGGTTGCTCTCGTAGTTTCTCTCTGGCTCGGAACACGTCTCCCGATTCCCGGAACAGATACATCTCATCTGCTCGTTCCCGGAACCCTGTTTTCTATTTTCACCGGACAGTTTCTGATAATAAGCCGAAAAATGGCCATCTCGCAGGCTGTTGGATTCCTCGTGATGGAAAACGGAGCTTTCATGATAGGTGTCGGCACTCTCTATTATGCCCCCTTCTTCGTCGAAAGCGGAGTCCTGTTGGACATGTTTCTCGCAGTGCTGATCATGACGGTTTTGATCACAGACATGAATCGCGCGTTCCATCATATCGACACGCATGAACTGAGTCGCCTGAAAGGTTGATTAACTCACGTGAGTAACGAACTGCTCCTGTCCTTGCTGGTTATCATTCCTCTCGTATCGGGATTGGTGTCTCAGTTTTTTGCCTCCAAATGGCTGACACTACTCATATCGGCGACTGGTGTGATGATCACTGCCGCATTCGGAGCCGTAGCCATACATAGAACAATCACTCAGGGAACTATTTTTGGTCTTTCTGACTGGCTTTTTCTCGATCCCTTGTCCGCTTTTCACCTTGCGGTTCTACTGATGGTCTTTGGTCTCAGTTCCCTCTTTTCGATCAGGTATTTCGGTGAGGAACTAGAGCACAGTTATCTCACTCTCAGCCAGATAAGAACCTTTTCCGGATTATGGACTCCGGCTATGGCGGCCATGATACTCGTTCTCATTTCAAACAATCTCGGCATTATGTGGGTGGGCATGGAAGCCACGACGTTGCTGACCTCTTTTCTTATCTGTGTCCACATGACCCGCGAATCCCTTGAAGCTATGTGGAAATATCTGCTGATCTGTTCAGTCGGCATCGCCTTCGCCTTTCTTGGAACTCTTTTGCTTCGACTTGCAGCCAAGGATCTTCCACTCGATCCCAATCAGGCACTGCTCTGGACCAATCTCATGGCTAACACCAAATCTTTGGCACCTGCCCTGATCAAGGCCGCATTCATCTTCGCGCTGGTCGGTTACGGCACAAAAGCCGGTCTTGCCCCAATGCATACATGGCTTCCTGATGCTCACAGCAAGGCTCCATCACCGGTTTCAGCGATTTTCTCAGGGTTTATGCTTAACGCCGCTCTCTACTGCATCATGCGCTTCGTTCCGATCGTCGAGGCGACCACGGGCAACACCGGGTGGTCTCTCCGACTCCTGACAGGATTCGGACTTTTTTCCATTCTGCTGGCATCGACATTCATCCTGCATCAGCACGATCTCAAACGACTTCTGGCTTATTGCAGCGTCGAGCACATCGGAATCATAACACTTGGCTTCGGAATCGGCGGGGCAGGAACCTACGCTGCACTCTTCCACACATTGAATCACTCCCTGAGTAAAACCCTCTCATTTTTCGCCGCAGGCCGCCTTGGACAAGTCTACGGCACTTATAAAATGGATCGCATGGCTGGCAGCGTCAAGATTTCACCGATCTGGGGTCTGGGCATCTTTGCCAGTCTTCTGGCGCTTATCGGCGTTGTTCCGTTTTCCGTCTTCATGAGCGAATTCCAGATTCTTAAAGCCGCCGTCGACGGGGAGAGGGTCGGGGTCGTCATTCTTTTCCTGTTGGGAATCAGTACAGTTTTTGTTGGCATTCTTCGTCACGCCCTCTCGATTGCCTGGGGAAAACCCGGCGAATATGTCGACTCTGCGTCCATCAACTGGCTCGATCGCCTTCTCGTCGCAGCCCCTCTGATCGTTCTCTTAGTCCTAGGACTCTGGATGCCCCAGCCTCTGCATTCCTTAATGCGCCAGGCCGCTGCCGTCATCCACAACACCCATGACATTGGAGACGCCCCATGAGTTTAGCGAAAGCCTGTCCCATCGAAAACAGCCAGGCTATCCCGTTTTCCAGGGTACCTTGTGTTCCCTTCGATGAATTTCATAGACATATCGTCGAAACGGGGCATCACGGTACAAGAATCAGCTCACTGTTTGTCATGGAAACGAGTGGATCGGCCCCCTCTTCCGGCAAGACGCCACCGACGCTCATTCGCCCACTTAGACTGGTAGCGATTCTTGCCAATGACGCCGGAAAAACATTGACCGTAATATCCACTGATATAGGCACAAGCTATCCAGCTCTCACGCCCACTTGTCCGCAAGCCCATATGTTTGAACGGGAAATAGCGGAGCAATGGTCCGTCCTGCCCGAGGGACATCCACGATTAACGCCTGTCCGCTTCCAACCTCCACTCAGATCGAACGACGGGTATCCTATATCAGCTAACACAGCTGGTCTGCCGGGAGTAACCGATTTCTTTCGCATTGAAGGAGAGGGAATCCACGAAGTAGCTGTCGGGCCAGTACATGCCGGGGTTATAGAACCTGGACATTTCCGTTTTCAATGCCATGGAGAGGATGTATTCCACCTCGAAATATCGCTCGGATACCAGCATCGCGGTATCGAAAGAGCCATTCTTGGGGGTCCTCACAGAAGAACATTGCATCATATGGAGACTCTCGCGGGAGATACAACGGTAGGTCATACGCTGGCATACAGCCAGGCCATCGAGGCTCTGAGCGGATGCAAGGTTTCCAGGCGAGCCAAAGTTCTGCGGGCAGTCGGTCTTGAACTCGAGCGACTCGCAAACCATACAGGCGATCTTGGCGCATTGGCGGGAGACGTCGGATTTCTTCCGACGGCTTCATACTGCGGAAGAATTCGCGGAGACTTTCTGAATCTTACTGCTTTGATCTGCGGAAGCAGGCTGGGACGAAGTTTTATCCGTCCCGGCGGAGTGGGCTTCGACGTCGATTCGGAGAGACTGACCAGACTCACTGACGGACTCTCCCGGGCCTCGAAAGATGTTCACGTGGCTGTCGAAGTGCTCTGGGAAACACCTTCGGTGATGTCGCGATTTGAGGATACCGGGGTTGTATCACGGAAAGTCTGTCTTGAACTCGGGTTGGTCGGCCCGGCTGCGCGTGCCTGCGGAAGCGAGCAGGACATACGCCGGGATTTTCCCCGCGGAGCATACCGGACCTCCAAAATTTTACTGCCCGCGTTTGAGCGGCGAATCGGAGATGTCGCAAGCCGTGCGTTCGTACGCTGGGCAGAGATTCAGAACTCACTGTTGTTCCTGCGGGAGATTCTGCAGCAACTCCCGCCGGGAGAAATTATCGAACCCGAGGCAGCGCATCTGTCTCGAACACTCGAGCCGGATTCCCTCGTCGTATCGCTCGTCGAAGGATGGCGGGGCGAGATATGTCACACGATCGTTACCGATGCGCACGGAGCATTTGCACGGTACAAGATTGTCGATCCCTCGTTCCATAACTGGATCGGTTTGGAGATGGCCATGCGCAATCAGGAAATTTCTGATTTTCCTCTCTGTAACAAGAGTTTCAATCTCTCTTATTGCGGTTTTGATCTATGAACCAGATCTGTCATAAAAAACACATTCCTGGCATAGGGGCGCCCCGGTGGATCGCCTGTAAATGCGCACGGATACTGTGTAATTTCAAGGAACTGTGTTCCGTAGTCGTAGCAGGTGAACAATGCTGAGCATTCTGAGAGCCCGCTGGCAACAGGGACATCGAACGATTTCTTATCCGGATTCGGCGCCACTCGTTCCGGATCGCCTGCGGGGACTGCCTGCTTTTCGTGCGGATTTATGTCGGCAGAAATGTGCGGCTTGTATAGAAGCTTGTCCTACCGAGGCAATAACCAATCAGGATGGAATCCGCATCGACCTCGGGAGGTGCATTTTCTGTAATGCCTGCGTCGAAGTCTGTCCCAGCGGAGCTCTGAATTTTACAAATGACCATCGTCTTGCTGTTCGAAGACGGGAACACCTGACCGTAGGTCAACGGGAAATAGAGCTGGCGGCAGAACTCAATTCAGAAATGATGCGCATATTTGGTCGATCGTTAAAGCTCCGCCAGGTCAGTTCCGGCGGATGCAACGGCTGCGAAGTCGATGTCAACGTTCTCACTACCGTCGTTTTCGATCTCAGCCGATTTGGAATCAATATCGTGGCGTCGCCACGTCATGCCGATGGGCTCATTGTAACCGGTCCCATCACGACGAACATGAAACTGGCCACGCTGAAAACCTACGCTGCCGTCCCCGCCCCTAAGCTCGTCATTGCAGTCGGAGCCTGCGCCATCAGCGGAGGAGTGTATCGGGATCACCCGGAACAGAACAACGGTATAACTGATATTCTTCCAGTCAATTTGTATATTCCAGGCTGTCCGCCGCATCCAATCACAATTCTTGATGGATTGCTGCGTCTGCTCGGCAGAGTGAAGAAATGAAAAGGAGTTGCTCAAACTTTGGTGGTGCTTATTCGATAAATTGATAAGAGAAATGTTGCGAGAGTGAAGCTTCAGGTATATTATTTCCGTAGTTGAATTTCGTAACTTCTTGTCTTCTTATCTTGTTATTGAGGTATTATTTTTTCGATGATATCTGAAAGTATATTGTATGTGTAATCGCCGATTAGTTTTGCTGATGATAGTTTTAATAAGTATGGCTATTCCGGCATTTGCGGAATTCCATACCTGGATCGATGAAAGCGGTCAGCTATGTATCACTGATGATGCCGAACCAGTTAAAGATCATGCAATTCAAGTGACTGTCGAGGGGCAAAATAATATTGCTGCGGAGTCATCCGTAGTAGCTCCGGCAGAAGTGCCAGTAAAAGTGAAATTAAAAAAGCCGAGGACAGATAGATCGAAACCAGTTCGCCCGGTCAAAGTCGAAAGCGAGCAGCCGGTCAAGGTCGAAAGCGAGCAGCCGGTCAAGGTCGAAAGCGAACAGCCGGTGAGAGAGAAGAAAGCTGGAACGACCAAACGAAAGAAACCCGATCAGCACGCGGCTAAGGCGGCACCGGCTTCGCCTCCGGCACAGTCATCACCACCATCCGTGCCGGCAGTTGTCGCTCAACCCGCGATACAAGCAGCTCCGCCAGCTTCTTCACCCACGCCGGTTTCGCATTAGACATACGCCCCAGTGTGGAAAAAAGTGGCGCACTGCGCTACCCATGTATTCCGGCAATAATCGACGCGGAAATAATCAGACTGATTCCAATAATAGTACAACCAACGATCCAGCCAAAATAGGTGGCAACGGCCTGATTCCCTTTGAGGATCTCCATTTCTTCGTCGATGTGTGGCGTAAATCTGTCCACCAGTCTGGGAACGAAATAAACCCCCAACAACAGCCCGGATATGCCAAGCAATGCTCCGAGTACAGTAAAGCCAGTTGCCCAAACTACTGACGGTACAAAACCTTCCACAAGAACCTCCTATGATAATTCAGATAAAACGCATTCTGCTAATCTGCGTGACAGGAATAATTATAGCGGGCTCAGGATACCAAACCCGGTTCTGAAGGACAAGCAGGGTTGACTGAATTTCCGCTACCAGCGGGTTGATTATTCGAGCCGCTCATATTACATTCTACGCAGTCGGAACGAATATGGTTCGGGAACCGAACAAGGGAAAGGAAAACAGGAACCATGGGAAACCAGAAAAGCATCGTTGTCCTGGGCGCGGGAATGGTTGGCGCTGTAATGGCGGAGGATCTCGCTCGTGAGTCGTCCTTCCGTGTCACCGTGGCGGATCGTGACGGAGAAGTCTTGTCCAGACTTGCTGCGCGGGCTTCAGTGAAAACAGTCATCGCTGATTTGGCCGATCAGGCCAAGGTGCGAGAACTTATCGGTCCTGCAGATCTCGTAATAGGTGCTGTTCCAGGATATCTTGGATTTCAGACTCTGAAACTGGTCATCGAGTCGGGGAAAAATTTCGCCGACATCGCCTTCATGCCCGAGGACTATCTGCAACTGGACGGCCTGGCCGTGAAAAAAAAGGTAACGGCAGTTGTAGATTGCGGAGTTGCGCCAGGAATGTCAAATCTTATTCTGGGCAAACACGCCGCCGAATTTGACTCCTTTGAAGAGGCTCTGATACTGGTGGGCGGCCTTCCACGTGTGCGAACATGGCCATATGAGTATAAGGCCCCGTTTTCTCCCATCGATGTCCTCGAGGAATACACACGCCCGGCCCGTTATGTCCGCGATGGAAATATCGTCAACATGCCGGCGTTGACTGAGCCGGAGCTCGTCGATCTGCCGGGCGTCGGAACTCTGGAAGCATTCAACACCGACGGCCTGCGATCATTGATTGATACTATCCGATGTCCCAACATGAAGGAAAAAACCCTTCGGTTTCCCGGACACATTGAAATCATGAGGATTTTGCGGGAGACGGGCTTCTTTTCCAAGACGCCGATCGATGTAAAAGGGCATAACGTTGCGCCTCTTGATCTCACCACGCGACTTCTCTTCCCCAAATGGAAATTGCAGCCCGGAGAAGAGGAATTTACCGTCATGCGGGTTCAGGTCACCGGTACTCATAAAGGTGATAGGATTCGTCACACTTACGATCTGCTTGATCGGAACGATCCGCGGACAGGTTTTTCCTCGATGTCCAGGACGACCGGCTTCCCCAACGCGATCATGGCGCGCCTGATACTGAATGGCTCGTTCGAAAGTCATGGAGTCTTTCCTCCCGAGCGGTTTGGAGGACAACCAAAGATTTTCCAGGCCATTGTCGATGGACTACAGGAACGTGGCGTTGTCTTCAGTCATCAAGAAGAAAAACTCGCTCTGTTACCAACATAGGGAGAGTCCATCCGCAGATGGCACAGTTTGACGCAGATGTGAATTAATAGGTGTCAGACCACATTAATCTGATTAATGTGGTCTGACCCCTATTAATCTTAATCTCGTCGTTTTTTGGGGATGGTGGGTGATAGAATGATTTCTCACAAATGAATAATCTTGAATTTGAGATTTCTTCTCAGGCGAATGTGGCCCTTTGGTCTCTGGTTGCCTGTCAACTGATAACCGGATCCACATACATTGTAGCTAAAATAGGGTTGCGCGAATTAACTCCGATTTCGTTTGGTTGCATCAGGTTTCTGCTTGCAGGAGTTGTACTGATCTCCATTTTAGCCTTTCTGGGCGAGATGCAATTACCGCGACGCGAGGATTATGGCGATTTTTTTCTCGCCGCTTTACTTGGGGTTCCACTGAATCAGGGTTTGTTTCTCTATGGAATCAAAGATGCTCCAGCTGCCCATGGAGCGCTATTATATGCAACCACGCCAATGGTGGTAATGTTTTTGTCTTTTGTTTTTTTGAGTGAGAGTATTACCTTGCTGAAGTGCGTTGGCATCGCACTTGGGTTTTCTGGTGTGTTGGTGATACTTCTTGAAAAAGGTGTTTCCCTTTCAGCGCTGACGCTCAGAGGAGACGGTTTTATAGGGTTGGCAGTTATTGCCTGGGGTTTCTACACGATTATAAATAAGCGATTATTAAAAAAATATCGTCCACTTTATGTCACGGCGCTTTCTTTATCGATCGGCTCCGTACTTTTTTTGCCCCTTGGAATTCCCCATCTTCTGGTCGAGGATTATTCCCACGTATCCATGGCAGGGGTTGGCTCCTTGTTTTATCAGTCTTTCCTGACTTCCATCGTGGCTTACCTTGTCTGGACATGGGCCCTGGGCTATCTTGAAACCGGAAAAGTGGCTGTTATTTCTAATCTTCAACCGGTTGTTGCAACTGCGATGGGTTGGCTGGTTCTCGGCGAAATCGTTCCAATCTCCTTTTTCGTTGGCGCTGCTCTTGTCATTTCAGGTGTTTTTCTTACTCAAAAAGGCTGATATCCGGAAAAACGACAATTGAGTTGGTGATGAAAACCATCGCAGCCCCCATCATCTGAAATAAGTGAAGGCCAAATAAAGGATTAAGATGCCAAAACAAATATAATAGACTCGCGCCCCGTCGCGACCAAAAAGAAAGACAAAAGGCAGCGCACTGTCTGATTCAAAAAAGTAGTCCTTGTCAGCCACGGCATTATATATGCAAAAGAGGGCGGGAAAAACAAAGATCAGGGCACGAAAAGTCAGTGCCAGGAAATCCTCGGGGTTCAGAAATATGAGTGTGAAACCGCCGGCCAGGCACAAAAATATTCCCAGGCGCATCTATGATCATCCCCTAATGTCCGGAGAATCCTCCAATGATCTTGTCCTTGGAGGCGCCGTAAACTGAATCGATGATCCCACCAGTTCCCTCTGTGATCGCGGTTTTGGCAACACTCTGCATATTTCTTTCAAACACATTTTGCTGAGCAGAGTTTGCAGGGATTATGGATGAAATTATGGCATTGTTAACCCGTGTCTTGTAGTCATTTACCACTCCGGATTCAATCATACCCGGCACTTTCGCTGCGATATTTTTCATTTCATCCTTAAAATGGACAGATCCATCAGGATTATATTTATACTGAGCGAGTCCATTGGCATACATTTCAGCAATAAGAACTTTTCCCCAGTTGCCGCCGTATTTATCAAGTGTCATCCTTTCGGATTGGGCAAGAATTTCCGGCATTCTTTTTTCAACATCATCCCAACGAACATTGCTGGATTTCAGTTCATACACCTGTTTTTCTACAAGGGCCGCTTTGTATTGAGAAGGACTTATGAGATCACGCTGAGCTTCCAGACTTCTGGCTTCAGCGTCACTGAGGGTAAGGCGTCCGGCCTTGTAATCATCATATTTTTTTATTGTGCCTTCAATTTCCTGAACTTTCGTAGTGCAGGAAGTGAATTTGTCAGAATAAGATTTGGCAATGGCCTGACAAGCTAATTTGGTCAAATCCTGATCATTCATCTGAAGTTTTGGATTTTGGTCCTTGATGATGGTTTTCATGGCATCGATGTGGGCCATGCCCCCCTTTAAGCGGCCCAGTTCGAGTATCTGGTTCATTTTCAGATCATGATCATACTGGGTTTCGATTTGCTGCTTCAACAACTGATTGTTGGGCTGATTTTCCACATTTTGCGCATTCAGGCATTGTCCCAGCCATTCACGTCTGGCAGATTCGAGATTTTTTACATAATCGGCCTGGGCTTTGGCGTATGCAACGGGACTCTTGAATTTAACGGGATTAGGAATCCCTTTCATGACATTCTGATACTTGTCATAAAGCCCCGAAGCCTTTTGCCATTCAGGATTCTGGGATCGATATTTATCATCAAGGATTTGTTTTTTTGCTTGTGGGGCGTCGACCAGATTGTATTTCAGACCCTGTACAGTAATCTGGGCGGCGCGAATTGCAAAATTGTTCACCATGGAATCAACACCGGCGTTCGTCAGATTAATGGAGTCGCGCTTTGCTTCCATTTGCCTGATGAGTCCATCATAATATTGATGTCCGATGGTACCGGCCTGGTATTGGCTCTGCTGACTCTGAAGATTCAGGATGTCCTGGCTGATAAAATGTTTTTCAAGAGCGGCTCCGGAGACTCCGCTCACGAAATTCACCGGAACGGTTGAAACCAGAGCGGAAATCTGTTTCCCGTGGGCTGCGGTTCCAAAAACTTTTAATGCAATCCGGTCGGCCCATCGGCCTGAATCAGCAGTGTAAGCCTTGTCGGCGAAAACTGATCCGGCAAAACCGCTTATGACCGCAGAAACAGCCGCACGTTTCAAATCTTTCCCAAGATCGGCCGGTGTATAATCTTCACTTTTCATGGAATCGATGTCAGCCCTGAGTCGATCAAGCTCTTTCAGTTCTGCGTCAGAAAGGGTGGTTCCAGCGGCAATATGTGCATCGAGCATATCATCGATCTTTTTTTCATCGGAGGCAATCTTTTCCGGGTAATGGAAATAATTGGTGGCAAAAGCGTGTTTAACCAGTCCGCCCACTCCGGAAGAAACGGCGCTCCCGGCAAAGGTCAGTCCGGCCTGAGTCAAAGCGACCCGCCCAATGGCAGCGCCAACGGTGGGCCCTATCATTCCGAACAATCCGACCGTGGCAAGATTAAAAGGTGCTATGACTGCATCAACAGCGGCTTGGACGGCGACATCCCTCCAGATTTTACCGTTTTCCTTGGGGGTTTCGCGATATTTGGAATTCATCCTTTTTTCATATGAATATGTAAGCAGTCCCCCGAGGCTTGCTCCAACAGCGATTCCACCGAAAATCATCAGCAGCGGGGATACCGAAACAAGCAGTGCCGCGCTGAACATCACTCCGAAAGCAGGAACAAGTGCCTTGCCAATATTCCAGAGGATTTTTTCCGGTAGCGGCATTGCATTTTTTTCGCCGCCAAAGAGGATTTGTTTGGCCTTTGTAAAAATCTTCCCAAGCCAGCTCTGTGTGGTTTTTATCAGCGATTGTGGCCCCGTGGCGATGGAAGTGGCCGATAATGCCTGCTGATCAGCTGTTTTTAAAGCAGCGCCCGAGCCGGTTGAATAACTCGATGTAACCGGATTTTGAACAGGCCCCTTAGGGCTCTGAGTTTTTAGATACTCACCATAAACCTTAAGGTATGCATCAAGGTTTTTTTGTATTTCGTCGCTGGAAGCACCTGAGACCACGCTCGACAAATAGGCCTGATAAGCCCGCTGATAGCTTGCTTCAATGGTAGTAAGGGGTGATTGGTTTCCGGCAAAAGCCGGACTGAAGATGGAAAAAAGGAATGAAAAAAGAACAAGAACAAGAATTGATTGTTGTCGCAGCTTATTGTGTCGTGCGTTCATGTTGAAGACTCAGCTCATTTGTACAAACAGAGATAGGAGGTATCACCCTCCACTTTCAGATTGAATTTTTTCCCGGCCTGAACGGTGAAACTGTCGTTTTTCCGGAACTCTTTCCACTCCTTGGAATCTGGAAGTTTTACCGTTAGCTTGCCACTGATTACAGTCATTATTTCAAGTTTTGATGTTCCGAATTCATACTCGCCCGGTGCCATTACGCCAATGGTCGCCGGTCCTTCATCGGTAGTGAAGGCTATGGATTTTACTTTTCCATCAAAATACTCGTTGGACTTGAACATCTTTGACTCCTCCGTCAGAAAATGAAATTACCGCCGAAATAATACAGCGAATCTATCTTTGAATCAACCCGTTATAACCTGACTCAGCTGATTCCCGGGAACGATGCAGGGTCATTTAATTCTCGACCGTAGAATGGCTTGAATAGACTGATTTCAACGAATGGTAGGGCGGGACCGCCGGGCCCGCCGAGAAAGCTCGTGGCAAAAAATGCGGCGCGCCCGGCGGTCGCTGCTCTACCTGTCGAGAATTAAATGACCCTGGGGCTGATGAAAATGGGATTGTTCCCACGCCCTGATTGGATTATTATGGAAAACCATCTTCGTGAAGGAGGCTGTCGTGGCTTTTTATTCAAATATCGCGGCAATGTATAACCGGATATTTCCTCTCGATGAAGATCTGGCTCCGTTTATTCACGGATATCTGCCGGCCGCTGGTGGAAAAGTCCTTGACATAGGCTGTGCTACGGGCGTACTAGCCAATGCCCTGGGCCGGATGGGACATTCAGTCACCGGTATCGACCTTGATGCTGCGATGGTCCGTCTGGCGCGGAAATATCAAAATACCCGAGTTTCATTTCAGGCGGGAAACATGCTACAGTTGAAAAACCTGTTTTCACCCGCCGAGTTCGAAGCGGTAGTCTGTCTCGGGAATACAATGGCCCATCTTCCGGATCCGGCCTCGGTGAGAGCAATGGCCAGCCAGGTATTTTCTATACTGCAACCTGACGGAATCTTCTTCGGTCAGATTATCCATTACGATAGAATTCTCCGCGACAGGCTTCCAGGTCTGCCTGTCATCGAGCAGAACGGAATCAGGTTTGAAAGACGTTACATCTATCCCGAACAGGAATCCCGATTGATCTTTGAGACTGTCCTGACTGAATTTGCGTCAGGAGAAAGCCAGACCAACAGAGTTTTTCTTTATCCGCTGACCATGCAGGAACTGAAAACAGGTTTGGAAAGTTCCGGTTTTCAAAACATCACTTTGTTTGCTGATACTGACAAAAGTGCGCTGAAGCCTGATTCCCATGCCCTTTATTTCACCGGACAAAAGCCGTAAATATTCGCTTGTGAGATGAAACCAGTGTTTTGATGGTTTCAGCCCTGGTTTGGCTTTCTGACAGAGTCAGGCTTTCTGAGATCGGCCAGTACCGAACCCGCCTCCTCACGCGAAGCATAGATATGCGGAGCGACTCCTCTCCTGGAAAGAGCATCTCCGAGTTTCATGCGCAAGAACGTGCTCGTAGTGTAGCGTGTGACATCTGAATAATATTTGTCGCACAGTCGTCGGACCATAGCGGAATACTCGTCAACCACATCGGGCAGTATCATGAAATTGTCGTAATTTACGATGGCACTCACCCGTTTCTGAAGCTGGGAAAGAATCGCTATGACCCGTTCTTCTATATCGCGAATCTGGGCAGAGGTTTTGACGGAGTAACCCTCGAAGTTAACGAAGAAAATTTCGTCCGCAGTGTTATATACAAGGCGTTCCGACAGAGGTAAAGAGAGGAGTTCTTCTTTCAGTCCCATTGGTTCATCATTGAAAATGCGGGCATCCATGAGTCGTGGAGTGCCGCGAATGATCGGTTTGAACTCCATCTGGGCGAGAATGTCGCGTTCGAGATCTATGCCTGGCGCTATTTCGATCAGCTCCATTCCGTCATCCGCGAGCCGAAACACCGCTCGTTCTGTGACATAAAAGACCTGCTGTCGCCGCGTACGTGCAACTGAGCCGCTGAACGTGACATGCTCAACCTTCCTGATGAACTTCCTGACGCGCCCCTCTTTGACGATCTTCAGATGCCCGTTTTCCGTTGCGACTTCAAGACCGCTTGCCGTAAAGGTTCCGACAAATACGACTTTTTTCGCATTCTGACTTATGTTGATGAAGCCACCCGCACCGGCAAGTTTCGGACCGAATTTGCTGACATTGAGGTTGCCCTCGACGTCGGTCTGGGCCAGACCGAGAAAGGCGGTATCCAGGCCGCCTCCGTCGTAGAAATCGAACTGGTATGGCTGGTCGATTACTGCATCAACGTTGACACCTGCGCCGAAGTTGAGGCCGCCCGCCGGAATACCCCCAATGACACCTGGTTCCGTGGTAAGAGTAATCAAGTCGATCATTTTTTCTTCGTTGGCGATGCTTGCAACGCCTTCAGGCATGCCTATTCCGAGATTGACAACACTGTTGACGGCGAGTTCGAATGCGGCCCGACGAGCGATGATTTTTCGCTCGCTCATTTCCATGGGTTCAATAGATTGCATGGGCGCCCGAAGTTCGCCGCTGTATGCGGGATTATACACGCTCGCAAATGTCTGCCAATGCTGCTCGGGTTTCCCGACCACAACGCAGTCGACAAAAATGCCGGGAATCTTCACCTGACGCGGATGCAGGGTTCCCCGCTCGGCGATGCGCTCGACCTGCACTATTACAAAACCACCTGAATTCCGGGCTGCCATTGCTATGGAAAGCGCTTCGAGTGTAAGAGCCTCCTTTTCCATGCTTATGTTGCCCTCTGTGTCCGCCGTGGTGCCGCGCAAAATTGCAACATTGATGGGAAATGTGCGATAGGCCAGATATTCCTGTCCGTCGAAAGAAATCAACTCTACGAGGTCTTCAGTTGTTTTCGCATTAATTTTTCCGCCGCCAAAACGCGGATCGACGAAGGTTCCGATACCAACGCCAGTGATCGTGCGCGGCTTTTTCGCGGCAATATCTCGATACAGGTGGGAAATCACACCCTGCGGCAGGTTATATGCGGCAATCTTGTTCTCGATTGCCATCTTCTGCAATTTCGGAACCAATCCCCAATGGCCACCGATCACCTTTTTCACCAGACCTTCATGCCCCAGGTGGTTGAGGCCGCGATCTCCGCCGTCACCTTGACCGGCCGCATACACGAGCGTCAAGTTGCATGGGCGCCCATGTTCCAGAAATGTCTTTTCGATTGTTACGGCAATACCTTCCGGAAAACCGATCCCGACGAAACCGCCCGTTGCAATAGTGTCTCCGTCGCGAATGACACGGACTGCTTCTTCCGCGGTAACTATTTTGTTTTTTTTCAGGCGCGCAGTAAGCGGGGAGTTAAGAAGCGGGTGCTTAATCACGGGATGAATCGGGGCGTTCATAGGATTCTCCTTCTGTCGTTCCATATCAACATGTTACAGTAATTTTGAAAGTTGCTCATCCATGATATACTAATGCCGTCATGACACAGAAGCAAAACCGCATGAACGCCATACTCACATCTGAACCGGCCGACATCGTATTCCGGGGCGGCTTCGTTTACAGTCCGGGATGGGGAAGTCCCCGGCCGCTGGCGGTTGCTGTTTCCGGGGGACGAATTGTTTTCGTCGGGCCTGAAACAGATCTCAAGCCATTCGTCGGCTTGCGCACCGAAACCATCGATATGCATGGAAAACTTCTGCTGCCAGGCTTTCATGATGCTCACCTGCATCCTCTCATCGGAGCATTGGACATGCTCGAATGCGCCCTCCAGGGAGTTCAGGGTGTCGACGCATATCTGGAAAATGTTCGCGAGTATGCCGTGAAACATTCCGACAAGCCATTTATACGGGGTAGTGGCTGGCTGTACAACGCATTTCCGCCCTCGGGACCGACGAAACAGCTGCTTGACGCCGTAGTTCCTGATCGTCCGGTATTTATAAAGGCCATTGATGGTCACTCTGCATGGGTGAACTCAAAAGCGCTGATGATAGCCGGTATTACCCGCGACACTCCAAATCCGACGGGCGGCCTTATAGAACGCGACGCGACGACGGGCGAGCCATCCGGAACCCTGCGTGAATGGTCGGCCATGGGGCTTGTGTCAGGGCTCATGGCCAAGCCGGGTCCCGCTGAGCAGCTCGAAGGCGCTCGGCTGTTTCTCGAAAAGGCCGCCTCGTTCGGCATCACGGCATTTCATGAAGCGATGGGCAAGCCGCCATTTTTGAAGGCCTGGTCTACCCTCTGGGAACGCGGAAAATTGACCGCCCGCGTTTGCGCATCGCTCTTCTGCGACCCGGATAGAGGTCCTGAGCAGATTATCGATCTGCTTGACGTTCGCGCACGTTACGATCGTTCACTGTTACGCATCCACACCGGAAAACTCTTCCTTGATGGCGTTATCGAGGGGAAAACCGCCTGGGTCAGGCAAGCATATGAGGGCGAACCACGCAATTTCGGAGAACCTATCTGGGATGCCGTGAACTTCCGTCGTGTCGTGTCCGCGCTTGATCGCGTCGGATTGCAGGCGCATATTCACGCGGTAGGAGATGCGGCCGTAAAACTTGCACTGGACGGTCTCGAACAAGCCCGCTCCGAAAACGGACCTCGTGATTCGAGCCACCAGATAGCTCATGCGGACATGGTTTCCCGTGATGATCTGCCGCGATTCGCCCGACTTGGCGTAGTTGCGAATATCCAGCCATCCTGGTTTTATATGGATGGCAACTTTACTAAAAGTGTGCTCGGACCCCTTGGTCCAGAGCGAGCCCACGCATTATATCCGATGCGCAGCTTCCTCCAGTCAGGCGCTTCCGTGGCGTGTTCCAGTGACTGGCCCTTCGGAGGCGATGTAATCACTTTCAACCCGCTCGATACGATTCGCACGGGTGTGACACGACGTGGCATCGGGCGCGGAATCGATGAAACATATGTCCCGAACGAATGCGTCACTCTCGCACAGATGATCGATGCACACACGCGTGGTGCCGCTTTCGCCGATTTTCGCGACTCGCAAACCGGTTCAGTCGAGTCGGGAAAACGAGCCGATCTCATACTCCTCGACCGGAATCTTTTCGAAATGCATCCGCTCGAAATCCATACTGCGAAGGTACTCCTTACATTGTTCGATGGCCTTCCGATCTGGCGCGCCCCCGGGTTCTGATTGCGATTGAGCATGGTTTGACTGTTTCTTAACAAGCCCCAACTAAGCATCTGTAGCGACAGGCGACGAGGCGATAATGATTAAATCAGCGGTCGACAAAGGTCGCGACTGGTTGTCATTTGCTTTAATTGCATTCGGGGTTCCGATTCTGATCGCTCTACTCGGTTACCTGGGAACCTGGGAAGAACGATCAGAATTACGTCAGCAAACTATAGAAATGAGCCTGGATGATACCCTTGCGGCTTTAGCAGCCGATGTCGAACCCGAGCGTTTTTTTTGCCGACTGTTAAGAAATGTCGAGAGGCTGGTATTTTCAGGACAAAATTCGCAAAAGTCATTCAGACAGATTCGAGACAATCTGCGCAACCGATTTCCCGGGGTTTTCTCTTTTACCTTCCTTGACGGAAAGGGCGGTGTTGTTTCTGAGCTTTGCGATGATGTCGTTCCATCCAGAATGTTACGACGATTTTTCGAAGCTTATATACGTTTTCTGCGCGGAGATTCGAAAGCACTTGACAGCGAGAGTTTCCTGATAAGGAATTTTTTCGGTATTTTCACTCCCGTAGGCAGTCAGATTCACGGGAATATCTATCATGTGGCTTCATCCCATATGAAGCGTTATTTGTATCTTTCCCAACCTTACGATGGCGGAATGCTCATAGTCCATCTGAACCATGTCCAGGACTGGGAAGCCTTCCCGCTTCGCGACAGGGTATATCGGGCGAATCTTCGCGCCGTCACCCGGCATTCGCGATTGAGACTGGCCTTATGTGAGAGTTCCGACAGTATCATTTCCCGAGCTGTTCCGCCCGGGCTTAATCGTTATCTGTTGGAAAAAAGCCGGCTCAGATATGAGCAAACCAACGAACAAGTCATTAATGATAATGGATTCGTCTGGAAATGGCGCCGATGCGGACCATCGTTTCTGCTTGCAGCAGTGCTTCGCGCCAATCCGGTCGAAAGGCTGAAAGAGGAACGACAATTCGTTCTTCTGACCGCAATTGCCTTGTCAGTAATACTCGCGTATCTTACCCGCACCGCGTTTTATCATGATTTCGGTCGAATTCCCTCTATTCGATTGCGACTTATTGCCGGTTTCATTTTTGCTACCGGTTTACCATTGATCGTGATGGCGACAACGGCAGGAACGTATGTCGCGGAACGACGACAGGTGCTTGAACGAATCCGGCATTCCGAAGTCGGGCAGACACTCCAGAGTTTCGATCGAATGCTTCCTATGTCTTTTGGAGCTTTGGCGGAAAAGCTTGGAAAGGAATTCAGTCCGCTGTGTCTGCCGGATATCTCGCCATTTGCCTCTGCCGCTGCATTTATCACACCATTGAGCAAAAAGTTTTCAGCGGATCTTGAAGTTTTATATGATCCGGACGGTCGACCTCGCCTTGAGCTGCGTCGGGGAACAAAATTAGCGCTGGACGGCAAATGGTTGAACCTCTGGGCAAAACTTGCGCGTCAAATTTTGCAAAATATGAATACCGGAGAGCGGAGCCTGGCGGCGCTTCAATCTTCCACCCTCCAGGTCGGCTCTTCTTCCGTGAATAATTTCCCGGAAGCCGCAGAAATGCATCGTGACAGCGTGAATGTCTCCAGCAGCACGTTTACCGCTGATCCGGGCGCCGGATCTGATTTATTACTGCCTCGTATGAGTGGCATGCTGTGCCGGGTTGCCCGATTTACGGTCAGCGGCGTCGACATTATAGTGTCCGGATGGCCAATGATAGATAGCAGACGCTACAATCATTTCCTCGTTCTCATGGTCTGGACCGGCGAAAAGTTTGTTCGCGATTTTTTGAACCGTCGTCTTGCAAATTGTCAGCGTGGACTTACCGATACCGAATTATGGGCATGGAATCCGGATTCTCCGACATCATGCGTGCCTGTTCGATCCCGAGTCGAACCCTGGGTGAAACCTTTTCTGAGTCGCATTCGCGTCGGTGGCTCGACTATTCGTATTCGGGCACAGGGAGACAATGGTGAAGTTCGTCTGATAACAGCTGTAAGAGCTGAGAATATCACCGGTTATCATCTGATCGCCGTCGGAAACGATCGAATGATTCGCGCGGAGCTGCAGGCCCTTGGTTGGCGATTCAGCTTTGCCGGATTGACAATGAGCCTCATCAGTCTGACCATCGGGATTTTGCTTGCACGAACGTTTCTGGAGCCCATAAGCAAATTGCAGCATGGCGTTGAGGCGCTGAGTGAACGTCGATTTGCAGAGAGATTGCCGGAGGGTGATCAAGGGGAATTCGGCGACCTGATTCGCGCATTCAATGAAATGATGGAAGGGTTCAGCGATCTTGAAGTGGCGCGAATCGTTCAGGAGAACCTTTTTCCTCGTATTCCTCCATCGCCTGGAAGCTGGCGTATTGATGGGGTTTCGATGAGCGCTACAGAGTTGGGTGGAGATTATTTCGATTATCTTGCCATTGGAGAGCGGCGCGCTGCGATCATCGTTGGAGATGTTTCCGGCCACGGAGTCTCGGCGGCTCTGGTGATGGCTATGGCAAAGGCGCTGACCGTTCATCCGCTCACGGGTCTG
>JADFYG010000025.1:0-17704 GCA_015233155.1 Candidatus Rifleibacteriota bacterium | reverse complement strand
CGTGTCTGGTCGCGATAATTGACGCCGACACGAACCATCTGACAATGGGAAACGCCGGCCAGTGTTTTCCATTTCTGGTTCGCGCTGGCTCTGCAAAGGAGCTCTCTCTTATCGGCCGGCCGCTCGGAACCAAGAGCGCCGAGCCTGCCTCATCTGCGGAATGGTCATTGCAACCGGGAGATGTTGTCGTCTTTTTCACGGACGGTTTGGTCGAGGCAATGGATATAGATGGAAAGCAGATCGGATACGAGCGTTTTCAGGCAGCACTGCCCGGATTGATCGGCATTGATGCTTCCGCCACCCGTCGAGCAATACATGACTGGCATCATTCCATGACGCGACCGGGTCCGGCTGATGACGATATAACTCTGGTAGTTTTGCAGAATCAGGACAGCGAGATAACGATATGACCTTTCCGCGCCTGCGCTGGTTCTTTGTTACACTGACATTCGTGGTTCTGCCTATGGCGTTATTCTGGAGTGAATTCGATCGAAGCCTGAACTCGGAATCAGATCGTCTCCGGCTTATTGAGCAAAGAAATCTTGAATGCCTGATTTGGGAAATGAAACCCGTAGATACACCATTTGACCATTTCAGTGCCTTTCTTTTTGATAGAATTAATGAAGAAATTAGAAATTCCGACTCGGCCGCGAATTTCAAGCGTTGGTCGGGTGCCTTACGCAATCGGTATCCGGGAATATTCACTTTTATTGCTCTGGACAAAGACGGACGACCGATTCAGGATGTATCCGATATTTTCGCCCCTCCCGAACTTCTTCAGAATTTTGACCGGGACTTTCGCGATTACGAATCCGGATCCCCGGAAAGATTACTGGCGCATGCTCCACGTTATCGGAGTTTCTTCGGGCCTTTGTTCGGACAGAACAAATCCATCAGCAATCAGACTCGGTATTTCCAGGTTTCTTATAACGATAGCCATTCATTCCTGTTCGTTTCTCCGACTTGCGAAATGGGACGATTTCTCGTTTTTTTGAATCGAACGACAGATTATATGCAGCTGGGTTGGAAGGCGTGGCTTGAAGACATGAGATGGCAGCATCCGATCTATCGTTTTGCCTTCGTTGACCTCCACAAACCTGCCCGCGAAAGCCGCTTGCTGCTTGGTTCGGCCTGGAGGTCGCTCGATAAGGCGCTTGTCCGCCTCGGAATGTCCTCCGGAGTCACGATTTCGATTGATAATCGCTTGTGGGTTCAGATGCCTGTTTCATCACGATATCGGATATTGATAGTCCGGGATGATAGATCGACAGGGTGGGGGAAGACGACGCGACAGCGGGTTGGAATGATGATCGCACTTCTTTTCATTTGCGGAACATGGATTTCCCGACTCGCTCTTGATGGACGCATCGCGTTATTACGTTCGATCCGGATGCGTCTTCTGTTTTTGCTGTTTTATGCCGTTGGTCTGCCTTTGTTATTGTTCGGTCTGTCGAGCCGCAGTCTTGTGGATGAACGGAAAGCTGTTAGAGTCGGTGATCTCTATTCCTTTCAGGAATCTTTGCTTAGAAAATTCGATGGGGGCTATTTGAAGTATCTTGCCAATGCGGAACAAAAGATTACTCAATATTTTCAGCGTCCTTTATCAGCCGATGCGACATTTGAAGATGTTATGAAGCAACGTATTTTGGATGTCTGGCAAAAGACTTCACCGTCTTTCTGTGAGCTTCTTAATGAGCATGGGAACCGCGTGTTGCGCATACCCTCATCATGGGAAGCGTTCTCGAGGATGATGAATGTCATGTTGCGTGGAGGAACAACGAAACTTATGGCCGAGCTGAACGGAAGCACCGTTTCGCCCGTTGCCGATGTGTCAGGGCAGATGGCCGGAGCCACCGCGGAAATGTTCGGAATCGACGCCGATTTTACCATGGCGTTATTCACAAAACATCTCAATGTCCTGCGGGAATTCAGACTTGCGGACTTTCGTCTGCAGTTGCTGATAATTCCTATTCGGGACAGTTCTCATCACGTTCGTCTTCTCGCGATGATAGGCTGGGATGGTCGTACTCTCGAATCGAAATATATCAAATCTTCGCTATCTTCATTTTCGAGGGAGCATGGCAATATTCTTTTGCATGCTCGTGGCAAGAGTGATGAAAGTAAGATGTATTCGCCCGGATTTAAATCAGCATCGTTCAGCGCAGTCATATATAAACACCGTCACCGCCTGGTTGAACAATCAGTTCCGATTCATCACCAGTTTGAATCTAACGGCAAGACATGGCTGATGACCGGAATGCAGCCGGGACTTTTGACAAAATTTTATCTGTGGGCATTTTCACCGGACGACGAACTTCGATTTGCGTCAAAAGCTGAATATGGTCGATTTGCCGTATTGAGCATGCTCCTCATGATTGTCGGGGCGACGGTCGGTCGATGGCTGACCTCGGGCTTTCTCGTTCCGGCACGACATCTTTCAGACGGCGTCGATGCGTTACGTCGCCGGGATTTTAACTGGAGAATTCCGGTCGTTGTTCCCGATGAAATCGGGCGACTGGCGGCAACCTTCAACAGCATGTTCGAAGGCCTGGCTGACCTCGAAGTGGCCCGAATTGTCCAGGACACCTTTTTCCCAAACGATAAACTCGTTATAGGAAGTCCGGAAATTTTCGGAAGCGCTATTTCCAACTACAGGGTTGGTAGTGACTCCTTTGCATTACCGCTCGGAAATTGGGAAATCTTCGGAAGCTGCCGATCTGCAAGCAGCGTTGGCGGCGACTATTTCGATTACTTTCCTCTACCTGACGGAAAAATCGGCATTGTTATCGGTGATGTTTCCGGACACGGCATTTCCGCCGCGATTGTAGTGGCGATGGCAAAGGCACTGATTGCTCATCCTCTATGCGAATTCGATCCGGTACGAGTGTTGTCTGTAATGCAGGCCGTGTTATTAAATACTCTCCAGCGAAAAAAAATGATGACCTGCTTTTGCGCGATATTCGATCCGGATACAGGTATTCTGCGTTTTGCAAATGCCGGACATAACTATCCGTATCTCCTTTCAGAAGGAAAACTGCAGGAATTATCAGTGCCGGGCTTTCCGCTGGGCACCAAATCCGCTCGTAATTTTACACAAAAAGAAGTGACGATCAGTCCGGCAGACACACTGATTCTTTATACTGACGGGTTCATAGAAGCCATGGATACAAGGGGACAAATGCTCGGCTACAGCCGTGTGACCGCAGTCCTTCCAACCATACAGGCTTCGGATGCTGTAGGCTTCGAACACGCATTGCGCGAATGGCATGGAAACGTTGCGCCAAAGAATCCTCCGGACGACGATACAACTCTGGTTATTCTGAAACGCCGCATTTTTGCCTGATTCAAAGGATCAATATGAATATAATTGCTTAATAATCTATCATATCCGCTCAAATTACGAATGAAATAATAAACCAGGTGACACAAAAAGGGGGCAAAAACAGGGTCAGTGATGGCTTCGCTTTTTCGGCTTTGCCTGACCTTTGGGTTCCCTTTCCGAAGTTTTAGAGGGAGATGAGTTTTTGGCTTTGTCGCGTGCATGATCGTTATCGACGCGATTTTTCATGTTTTGTGGTGACGCTGGAACCGTTTGTTCCATCAGCAATGGAAGTCTTACAATCCATGAATAAATCGACCGCATGCCCGATATCATCTGATTCGGAAATAATAACCATAGGGACCCGGTTGGTAATGAAGTGACCTTATTGTATTGTTCCTGGGCATGTTGTTTGATGGCGTCCGCCTGTGAACGCGTAAAAGCCTGGAATGCCTGATGCAATGCCTGGCCCTCCATTGCGGGATCTGATGCCATCTTGTCAAAAAATGCGGAATTCATGGCGTATCTCTCCGCAAGGAAGTTCCTCATTTCTTCATCTTTTGCAATTATTGGCAATAGCTGATCTTTCACGGGTTGCGGCTGGCTTGCGATAAAAGCGAGATTCTCTTTTTGCATCTCTTCGCGAAATGCGGTGTCCTTCGCGCCTTCCATATCATAGAAGCCCTTCAAGGCGGTAAGTAGCTCCATCTTTGGTTTATTGATAACGGCTGATTTAAATTCCGAACGCTCACGTTTCTGTTTCTCACTGAACAGGCGGAGCTTTTCCTGGCGCAATAAATGAAAGGCCATCACAGTTGAAGCAGTGTTGCTTTCGACTGTCTTGTTGTTATCTTGTTGAACCAGTTGTTCGGATTGGGAGGTAATCGCGGAGGAAGCAGTAGCCTTCCCAAAAGTTTTTTCATCATTTCTGGGAACGCTTCCGTTGCCATCCGGATTAGTTGTTAAAATGATCCTGTTTTTGGTTTCAACAGTCGGCGAAACCAGGAAATAAACCAGAGAAACCAAAAACAGGACCAGCAACAACATGAGCCATGCGTATGAAAATTTCAATCGATTTATCCCATGCTCATACGTTTAACGTGACGTTTTATTCGTAACACCGCTTATAGCCGAGACTTTTGAACTGACGCCATTTGCATCCACTGTTTTTACGGCATAATACCAGGTTCCATCAGGAATTCCATCCATGGTTCCCGATGGAGAATCGAACAGTGGAGAATACTGTACGGGCTTATATGAATAACCATAACTCGTATCATTGGAGGCTTGATAAGCAGACTCAAACCAGCAGTCTTCCGAGTTTTCGCCGGAACAGAGAGTTGTCCAGTCCCGACCGATTTTATATGGCGTAATGACTTGCTCATATCGAATGAATTGATACTTAACCGGGTTGTTACTTGTGACCGGGGTGCATGCCAGATTGATAGCTTTTGTTCCGGCGACCATGGAAGCAGAGATCATCGCCGGTGTAGTGATGTCGGAATCGGCTGAGATTTCAGATATTGACGTCAGCACGGCGGTTTTGTGAGCGGAATCCCGATCGGAAGAGTCAGCAGCCAGAGAGGTCGGCACTGGCGCACGATCAACTGCGGCCGTGATACCTGTCGGCAGGCCTTTCACAGCCACACCATAGGCTTTCCCCTTCGCAGTGTTTTTGATCATCGCTTCAGTCGGAACCATCGGGAAGCCGATAGTTTCAGTGGCAAAGTGTCTGGTATTGAATTCCTGTCGATACTGAACGTGTTCCGCATCCATGGGATATGTTTCCGGTGCCGTATATGGATAATTGCTCATGGAGGCAAACGGAAGAGGCTCTATCTTATGAGCGACATCAATATTTGCGGTAGCTCTGTAATAACCGAATCCGTAAATCATGTATCTTCTGGACGTCCCTTCCGGTTGTGGAGAGGTTTTACCGAAAGTTGCGGTTACTTCGTCGCCTCCTCCGAAGATGACGAGCTTATCATCTGTCTTGTTAAGCAATGAGGTCACATCGCCGAATTTTGTATAGTCTCCGGCAAAGTAGTGAGAGTAACTCGCCATATTGTTGGTTCCATAGGTGTATTGTGGAATCTCACCCGGCGTGGTCACGCTGAATCCATAATAACCAAGGGTTGCTGATACGAGCGGCACTTCCTTGACAGTCACAGGCTGATCAAGTGTTGTGTCGAATGAGATCGAGTCGATATACGTCTTGAACAGGAAGCTGAGTCTCAGCTTATATTTGTTGGCTATAAATATTTTCGATATATCGATTAAATATGCGTTGCATGCATCTTTGGGTTTAGGCGCACTCGGGTCTCTATATTGTGTAACGGGTGCCTTTATCCACGTGCCGGATGCATCGAGAACTTCCAATTTTACATAATTGTTGTCCGGTGCAAGTCTGATTTTTCTCTTCATTCCGGCGGGTGTGCTCGTCGGCTCCATATTTGCATCAACGATAAGTTTGATTTGAGGCGCATTCGACAGGTCGCCTAAATCCATTTCCAGGGTGTTCCAGTCGAAGTCCAGATTTCTGTCCTTGCTCAGGACGAGATAGTCTTGATCCGAAGCGGCAAGTTTCGCTGAGACATCTTCGCCGGTATTAAGAAGTTTGATTGAAAGTGGCTTTTTGAGCGTTTTATCGACAGTATGTACAACGGTTCCCGGATCAACGTGGGAAAATACTCTGAGTTCTGAATAGATATCTCTGTCCTTAGGATAATCGATAGTATAAAGCTTTACGTTATCTAGATAGTCTGACTCATCGCGTTCTTCCAGGAATTTGAATGTACATGTGTCGTTCTGAATTTGAGGAGTGTTGGCCAACAATCGATATTCGTAGGGGTTCGGGTGTTTGAAACCTCTCGGGGTTTTTATACCCAGATATGAGAGAGGTGCCATGTCGGTTTCAGAAGCGAAATTTTTGCCATTCCAGACATACAAGGCCGGGCATGTCGAGGAAGGTACGGGGGTATTGATGGTGAAAGTGACGGAATGAGGGGATTCCGCGTTGCCGACAGCGTCGACGGAATAGTACAACATGGTGTATGTGTAATCTGATCCATCCCCGGGTGAATAATAGTAAAATGGAGCAGTGTATGTAGTATAGGCACCATCAGTGGACAGTTTATAGTAGGTGGCTGCAACTCCAGAAACGGAATCCGAAGGAGTTAAAATGACATAACATTGAGAATTGTATACAGGACTTGACACGACGTTGCTTGTCGTCGTGGGTGCTACCGTGTCCATGATGGTATTAACCGCAGCCGAATTTGCCGAATAGTTTGTGCCTGCGTCTTTGGCCTGCACACGAAAATAATACGTCTGCCCATTAGCTAAGCCAGTGAAATTGTAAGAAGTGGGCGAGATCCAGCCGGAATTGGCCAGATTGACCGTGAAGCCGGCATCCGTGGCTCGCTGGAAGTAATATAGAGTTGCGCCGCTGACAGAACCGCATGAAACGGAGCGCGAAGTTCCTCCCGAATATGTGGGAAGACCAGCCATAACAGGAGTTGCCAGGCCCGAATTTATAGTGGTCGAAACCGCGGCTGAGTTGGCCGAAGTGTTTCCGCCTGCGCTCTTGGCCTGTACACGGAAATAATACAGTGTTCCGTTAGCTAAACCAGTGAAATTGTATGAAGTGCCCGCGATCCAGCCGGAATTGGCAAGACCGACCGTGAAACCGGCATCAGTGGCTTGCTGGAAGTAATACTGAGTAGCTCCGGCAGCATAAGTACAGGCAACGTTGCAGGATGTTCCGGTCGTATAGGCTGAAAGAGCCGTCATTGTCGGAGTAGATGGTGTTAAATCCATTATGGTGGAAACCGCTGCTGAGTTAGCCGAGGTGCTTCCGCCTGCGCTCTTGGCCTGTACGCGGAAATAATATGTAGTTCCCGTAGCCAGACCGGGGAAACTCGTCGATGTGCCGGCAATCCAGCCGGAATTGGCCAGACCTGTTGTGAAACCGGCATCAGTGGCTTGTTGGAAGTAATACAGTGCTCCGCCGGTAACGGCGCCGCAGGCCACGGTACAGGATGTTCCTGTCGTATAAGCGGAGAGAGCCGTCATCGTTGGCACAGCCGTGGCTGAATCCATAATGGTCGAAACTGCGGCCGAGTTGGCGGATGTATTTCCGCCTGCGCTCTTGGCCTGCACGCGGAAATAATACGTTGTTCCGGTAGCAAGGCCAGTGAAGGTATTCGAAGTGCCCGCGATCCAGCCGGAATTGGCCAGACCTGTTGTGAAACCAGCATCAGTGGCTTGCTGGAAGTAATACAGAGCACCACCGGTGACGGCACCGCAGGCGACGTTGCAGGAAGTTCCGGTTGTGTATGCGGAAAGAGCCGTCATTGTCGGCACAACAGGGGCTGCATCCATAGTGGTCGAAACCGCGGCCGAATTACCCGAAATGTTTCCGACTGCGCTTTTGGCCTGTACACGAAAATAATACATCGTTCCTGTAGCCAGGCCGGTGAAACTCGTCGAGGTGCCCGCAATCCAACCTGAACTGGCAAGACCTGTCGTGAATCCAGAGTCAGTGGCTCGCAGAAAGTCATATTGGGTCGCACTCGCTACGGCTCCGCAGGCAACTGTGCAGGACGTTCCGGTTGTATACGCGGAAAGAGCCGTCATTGTCGGCACTGCAGGCGGTGTGAGATCCAGGATGATACTGCTCGTGGCGCCACCGCTTGTGTTTAATAGCGTATCTTTGGCGACAACGCTGATAGCGTTGGAACCTGCAACTAAGCCAAGGCTATAAGACCAGGTTGTTCCAGTGGGATATGTTACTCCTGTAGTCGTTCCGTTCACCCATATTGTCGCAGCGTCGGCCGCCTTTGTGCCGGTAATAACCTGTGGAGTTATGTTAGTCGGAGTCGTGACCGCATCGATCGTCGGTGCGGCCGGGGGAATGGTATCGAGAGCAATAAGAACACTGCTCGAGGTGGCTGTACTGGAATTCCCGACTATATCCTTGGCAACGACGCTTATATTGTTGGTTCCTTCAAGCAGTGTGATGAGATATGACCAGGTTGTTCCGGTGGGATAAGTTACTCCTGTCGTTGTCCCGTTAACCCAAATAGTTGCAGCGTCGGTAGCTTTCGTGCCGGAAAGAGTCTGCGTCGTTACATTGGTAGGAGTCGTGACCGCATTTATGGTCGGTGCGGCCGGTGGAATGGTGTCGAGAGTTATGCTGCTCGAAGCAGCCGCACTCGTATTGCCAAGTGCATCTTTTGCAACGACGCTGATGGCGTTGACGCCTTCGACGAGCGTAATGACATATGACCAATTGGTCCCGATGACTGTTGCCGAAGCGTTATTGACCAGAACCGTCATTGCATCGGCCGCGTTCGTGCCGGTAATTGTCTGGGATGTTATATTCGTCGGACTCGTGACAGCATTGATGATCGGCACGGTCGGTGGAGTAGTATCTCTCGTTACGCTGCTCGTTGCAGCGGCACTCGTATTACCGACCGTATCTTTGGCAACTACGCTGATGGCGTTGACGCCTTCCACAAGCGTCATGACGTATGACCAGTTTGTCCCGACGACTGTTGCCGTAGCGTTATTGACCAGAACCGTCGTTGCATCAGCCGCATTCGTGCCGGAAATCGTCTGCGATGAAGCGGCTGTTGGCGTCGTGACAGCATTGATCGTCGGCACAAGCGGTGGAGTAGTATCTTTCGTTATGCTGCTCGTGGCCGCGATACTCGTATTGCCAATCGCATCTTTGGCGACGACGCTGATGGCGTTGGCGCCTTCCACGAGCGTCATGACGTATGACCAGTTTGTCCCGACGACTGTTGCCGAAGCATTATTGACCAATACAGTTACTGCATCGGCCGCATTCGTACCGGAAATCGTCTGCGATGGAGCGGCAGTAGGCGTCGTGACAGCGTTGATCGTTGGCACAAGCGGCGCGATAGTATCTTTCGTTATGCTGCTCGTGGCCGCAGTACTCGTATTGCCAAGCGAATCTTTGGCGACGACGCTGATGGGGTTGACGCCTTCGACGAGCGTCATGACGAATGACCAGGTAGTTCCGGTGAGTGTTGCCGGAATATTATTGACTAAAACCTGTGTAGCTTCGGGCCCATTCGATCCGGTAATCGTCTGTGTTGCACTGGCAGTCAGAGCTATGACTGGATTGATCGTAGGCACGGTTGGCGCGACCGTACTGCGCGTGATGCTGGAGTGAGCAATTCCGCTGTCTAAGCCGGCGGCACTTCTAGCATACACTCCGATGGGGTTAACGCCCACAGCGAGTGGCAAACTGTAAGTCCAGTGTGTCGAATCGGGGTATGTTACGCCCGTCGTTATACCATTAACCCAGATTGTAACGGAATCGGCGCTTTTTGTGCCACCGATCATCTGAGGTGTGGTAGACGTTGGCGTTGTGACCGCATTTATCGTTGGTACTGCGGGCGGAACAGGAGCTGGAGTCGGAGTAGGAGTCGGAATGACCGCTGAACCCGTTGAAATATCTAGCAGATCCTCGTATTTCTGGGCGAGTTTGTAGTATGCCGGATTATTTCCGACGGCCGGATAATAAACATAACCCCAGCTTGCAACCGCATCCGCCTCGGGGTCGACCGGGCAATCTAAAACATATCGCGTCGACCCACTCCAAAGAGTGTTCAGGGCATCCGCACTGTGTGGATAATCACCTCTGTCCACGTGGTATTCCATCAGAACGTTGCGTAAGGTCTTGTGATTCGACTGCATGACCGTATGGCGAGTATCGGAGGCATAATTACCATAATATGGCATGGCAATCAGAAAAATGGCGCCCAGAATGCACACAACGACGATCAGCTCAAGAAGGCTAAATGCGGATATTTTATGGTTGCCAATATTCATGTTTCCTCCAAAGTACTCTTTCATTTATATTATCAGCGTCTCCAATGAAATGCAAAAAAAGGAATACGATGCTAACCCGTAGAGATTTTCTGAAAGCCACTGTGGCGGCATCGTCATTAGGTTTTGTTGAACCTTTGACGCTGCTGTCTGTCGGAAATGGTGTCGCCAGAATGCAAACCTTTAAAGACAATGGTGAAGTCCCTTTTGGCAAATGGCAGGCAGAGGCTCGGTTCTCCCCCGATAAATGGGAGCCGGGAATGCCTCTCTCAATTGAGGTGTTGCTGCAAATTGATTCCGCTTTGCTGCAGAGGATTATTTCGACTCTGCCAGATGTAAAAGCACTGCTGATGTTGGTAACGGCTGAACGCTGTTTCGATCCCGACGGCTGGCTGAGAATGCCATGGGATGACCGCATGTCAACTTTGTTAACCCCTTCCGGTCTTGCAATAGAAGGCGGAAACTTCGGTGCTACAAGTAAACAACTCGGCTGGACTTACCGCACCCTGGTAGATGAACTCGTCATGCTACCCTTGAATGAAGTTAAGGATAGCGATGGATTCAGGACTGCAAATTTCCATCTCGACTGCTGTCTGCCCACCGATTTGCCCCCGGGAATATATAGGCTTCGTTTCGACTTCGGTGTTATGTCGGGCACGCACAAGCGAAGCCTTAACATTGACATTTTATTTGCAGAGGTTTCATATGATAGCCGATTCTCATCAGTCATATTTTCCCCGCCGATACGCTGTAATGGAACTGATATAAGAGGCAATCAAGTGAATGCGGAAAAGATTGTGCCGCGCATTTACTGGGTATTACTTGATGGTTATAATTCAAACGGTTATCAGGGAGTCGTTGCCGATGAAGATGCGGGACACTTTGCCTTGTCGGGACGCAATCTGATTCAGGATGAGATAATTCTTCCGCTTTTCAATGATGATGGCCGAAAAATCGCGTATAACATCGAACCCACACCAATAATTTCCCACATGAATATTCGGAGGGCTATCCCCTGGGATTATTCAGCCGGCGAGCTTTTAGTCACTGTAACCGATCCGTCAGGCCGGATCACTGACATCGGCACAGCACCTTTCAAGGAAAAAAATGGACTGGGATCTACAACAGGCGATCCGCGGTTTACTTCATGGGTCCCGCCTGAGTACGGCTGCTATTCGGTGACGGCAAAGGGATGGATGTCCGATATATGGGGCAACCGTTACCAGGGCGGAGGCACTTATCATTTCTGGATTGCCAGGCGTATGACGGTTGCTACAGCCACTTTTCAGGGAATGGCCTATCCGGTAGGCACGCTATATGGCCGTGACATCAGTTTTTTCCCGTCTGTGCCAGCTGAAGTGACAGTTGATGTAGTTTTGTATCCTTTTTCTGACAGTTCTAAAGCAATAAAATCAAGATACGGTGGAAAGGCCACTGAGTCAGGAATCTTCGGACCAGCCCAGGGAATGAAACCTTTCTTATTTGATTCTCCCGGTGAATATCATGCCAGGATATTGGCTACTCATACCGATAGGCATGGCCATTTATGGACGTGCAGCATGCGACACGCGGGTGTAGTTTATCAGGAAGATAGCTGCATTGTCGCGCACGGGAGAAAAATAAAGGTGAATGAACAGTTGATCGACAGGGGTGAAACCCACAGAGAAGGATTTTCCGATCGGAGCAGTGGTTACAGTGACCGTCTCAGGAATCGGGCGAAAAATTACAGCTTTGTGAACTACCCTTATAACCAGGGCGATGTGCTGCTCATAGCCAGCGATGATCTTGCCGCCAATGAAATCTGGCCTGTAGTCACATATGAATTCAAAGATGAACCTAAGTCGCCCCTTCCAGATGGCCACAATACCAATAGCAGGATAATGACTTCAAATGGGATGTCTCCCCACATGTATCCTGAGTACATTACAAACTGGGAATACTTCTATGCTGCTGCACCAAGACCGGGATTTTCCGCACGATTCCTGGTAGGGGAAGGCGGAATGAAAGGGGGCTTTTGGTCTACGAGTTCAACAAACTTCGGGGGCCAGATCGGAGCATCCAATAACGGTGACTTCCCAGGCGACATCTATCGTTTGATAGGTGGTGTCGTAGTAAGACGTTCCGGCAAGCAACCCTGCTATGCCGGCTACATGGCCAGCGCCTTCATTCTTCCCAGCGGCACCAATAACAATCGTGTAATTGCGCCGGGTTCAGAGGATCTGATAGGGGCGGATGGCAGGAAATTCCGTTTTTTTCTGGTCTCGGCAAGACCTGGCACCGTGTATGAACAAAATGCAGTTTTTGTACCATTCGTTCAGGTTGATCCGGTACTGCCTGTTCATGTCAGTTATTCGCTGCGTTATCCGGATGGTAGTGAAAAAATAATTGAAGGAACATGCGACAAATTCGGACAATTTATTAGTTCTGAGCGATGGAGCCTGGATCAGCCCGGTGTATATTTTTTCAAAATAGCAGCAGAGTGGGAGGGCCATAAAGGCTGCGTCCCCGGATTGCCGGATGAAGGAGGTTTTCTGTTTGTCAGGGAAAGCATTGTGCCGAATCAGTCAGGATTAAAACTTGTTCTTACTGAACAACAAACCTTTGACATTTCGGCCGGTCTGAAAATAGATGGATACAGTACCGCTGACGAGGTCTGCTTCACTGCCATCATGCCTGGTGCAATTATCGATCAGGGACGTATTCCGGTGAAAAATGGCTCTTTTACATATCTGCATGATCCCGCCGATGTTCACAGACGTATCCCTATATACGACATTGAAAACAGGCGTAACGGAAGTAAAGAGATAGGGCGGGTAGTTCATCTTACCTTTTTTTCTTTTGAAAAACCGGCTGATGCCAACCCATTCCATTCCTTTAACCGGGTTGTAATAAGGGGCAATACAGCTTTTTTTACACCTTGATTTTCAGCAAGGGGGCGGAAAATGACGAAGCCCGCTGAAATCATTACCGTGAATTCGTATATGCCGCATAGTGGAAAAATTTTCGAACAGACGTCTTTTGATGTAGACTGATGATAAGTTTTTTGTAACGTTGGTGATTGACATCTAAACTCTATTGGATGATGATGAAATTGTTTATGTTGGCAGGTTCATGATTTATCCTCTGATACAATCTACTCATTCTTTGTAAGTGCCCTCTAAATGGTTGGGCATAGGAGAAAATCGTTGAAATTTTCGTATTCCAGGCTGATGTTGCTGTCTCTTCTGCTTTTGATACCTATTCTGTTTATTTTGATACCGATGATCACTTCTTCAGATACCGCTATCACAAAAACTAAGGTTGAAGTCGGAATCGTATCAGAAGTGAACGTGGGCGATGTCAAGAGCGTCCCCGGAAATAAAGAGGTAGCAGATGATGCTATTTCCTCTGCGCGCGCGTCCTTGAATTTTGTCTCGGAGTGGCTGGACTTTAAGAAACGACAAGGTGCTGAAAGTTCGAAATTCATTGCATCTATTGCCGACAAGCCAAAGGCGGAACAACTCGCCGCAAAAAAAGAATTCTTTATTATGCAGAACACTCAAGAAGCTGCATTTCGCGAGCAGCTGCAAAAAAGACGTCTGGCTTTTATTGAGAGGCAGTCGCAATCAGTAAAAGACAGATTATTGCCGGAGACAATTGCACAATACGATGAAACTAAAAGTTTCATCGCGGAGAGATCCACCATATATTTGGCATTTCTCGATAAGATGGCAGCGGATCCCACCATGGTTGGTCGGGCGCTGCATCAGGCAAGCATGGATAACATAAACTCCATGAGAGCCGCAATTCAAGAACATGAAAAAAAGGAATTCGGTCATATTATAGCGCCTACATCCCGTTCCATTTGGCTCGTAATGCTGAAGCAAGTAACTTCGAGCCTGCGAATAGCTTACGTTAATATTGTTGAATTCCTGTTAACACAGCAGACATTGCAAACACCCCAAACACCCCAAACGCCCCAAACGCCCCAAACACCCCAGACATCCCAGACACCACAGACACCACAGAATAAGGAAAAGAATGTCGATCGCGAGAACACTGACGACAAACCGAAAAGTTCATCCGCTTCGAAAACTTCGGGGAAAAATAACAAGGAGCATACAAAACCAAAAAAGCAACGCCCTCGCTGATTCAGCTAAATGTCAGCCCGGAATAATCTTCGGAAGAAAAATATTGCAAGCATTGTGAGTAATCCCGACCCCGCTGAACCCGTTACCATTAATGTCATGTATCCCGGGTATTCAATAGGCGATCTCAAGGACTCTATGCCTCTGATTTCTCCAAATTTTTCATAAAAACCTCCGCCCTGCGGATATAACTTGCGCATATTTAAAGGTGCCTTCTCCGGAATGCTATGACACCCCAAGCAGTATCCATTGTTCCTGGGGAATGGTTTTGCATAATACAAAAAATTTTTGCCGTTTACTTCTACCAATTTCTCATACTCTTTGATGTCCGGGTTTTCGTTGAAAAACTTGATTAACTTGGCTTCCTGTTCATCTGCCTTGTTTACAGGATTTCTGGGGTTGTTAGAAGCCAATTTATAGTATACTGTCACCAGATTCCTTTTTTCCCGTATTTCATTATTAAGTTCATGCATCGATCTTAGGGTATGTGAGACAGAAAGAAGCTTAGGATCATAGAAGTCTTTGGAGATCCTCCCATCTCTTATTGCTTCAAATACAGCCGGTTCCACGATCTTCTTAATGTACAACGTTAATTCTTTGTTAAACAAAAGAATATTTGTGATATTGTCTTTCGCTTGTCTGATAAAATACATTGTTAGCGTATAATGTATAACGCCGGACGCAATCACAGTAACTATAAGGGAAAATATCAGGGGGACAAGTGTTCTTCTTTTCATAATTAAATCCCATATATCAAGAAGATCCCGCAGGTTTTGTCTGTCTAAATCCTGCGGGACCTTCTATAAACATTACCGTGAAGCTATTTTAGCTGCATTTATGATGGCCGAAATTTTCGAATAGACTCCTTTTGCATCCACCGCTTGCACGGCATAATACCCGTCCCCATCGGGAATTCCATCCATGGTTCCCGACGGCGTATCGAACAAGGCTGAATACTGCGCGGGCCTATATGAATAACCATAGATAATATCATCGGAATCCTGAGAAGCAGATTCGAACCAGTTGTCTTCCGAAGTGTCCCCGGAACAAAGCGTTGTCCAATTTCGCCCAACTCGATATGGAGTTATTACTTGTTCGTATCGAATGAACTGATACTTAACTGGACCTGCACCGGAAACCTTACTACAGGCAAGACTGATCGAATTATCTGAAACAATGGAAGCGATTGTCATCGCCGGTGTTTCGACTGCAATATTGACGGAAATACCAGATACCGGCGCTGGCCCGGCTATACAGATAGCAGAACCCTGTGGTGAGGCGGGGAGAGAAGCTGTTCCGGACAAATGCGTCTCTGGAGCAGAAACGCCGGTTGGTATCCCTTTTATCGCCACATCATAGGCTTTTTCGCGCGCAGCCCGTTTGATCATCTCATCCGTAGGAACTATCGGGAAACCAAGTGTTTCCGAGGAAAAATGCCTGGTATTGTATTTCTGCCGGTATTGGGCGTGTTCCGCATCCGTCGGATATGTTTCCGGAGTCGTGTACGGATAAGTGGTCATGGAAGCGAATGGAAGAGGCTCAACGTTATGCGCAACATCTGTATTGGCAGTGCTCTTGAAATATAAATCCGCATAAACCATGTATCTCCTCGACTTCCCTTCCGGTTGCGGAGACGGCCTGCCAAAAGTCACGTTTATTTCGTCACCTCCTCCGAAGATGACAAACTTATCATCGGTTTGGGAAAGCAACGGGGTTACATCACCATACTGTGTATAATCTCCGGTAAAATAGTGGGAGTAGCTGGCTGTGTTTTTGATTCCATAAGTATAGTGAGGCATCTCACCCGGTGGTGTTACACTGAATCCGTAATAACCGAGGTTTGCGGATACAAACGGCACCTCTCTGGCAACCACAGGTTGATCGAGCGTTGTGTCGAATAATATTGAGTCGACATACGCTTTGTGCAAGAAACTCAGTCTGAGCTTGTAATTGTTGTTTATAAATATTTTCGATATATCCTGGATATATGCATTGCACGCATCCGGGGTTTTTGGCAAACCGCCATCCAGATTTGTAACCCGCGTCCATTTGCCGGAAGCATCGGGAACTTCTAGTCTTATGTGTTTGCCGTTCGCGTCAATCAGCTTGCGTCTCCTTACCTGACCGGCCGGCGTATTAACCGGTTCTACATAAGCATCGACGATCAGTTTTATCTGAGGAGCATTCGACAAGTCTCCAAAATCTATCTCCAGGGTTTGCCAATCGAAATCTAGATTCCTGTCTTTGCTCAGGACAAGATAATCTTTATCGGAACAGGTAAGCTTGGCGGTAACATCTTCACCGTCATTCACATGCTTTATTGAAAGAGGCTTTCTGAGCGTTTTAGCGACGGTGTGTACGACGGTCGCCGGATCACGATGAGAGGATATTTTCATTTCGGCAAAGATATCCCTGTCAGCAGGATAATCCAGTGTATAAAGCTTCACATTATCCAGATAGTCTGTCTCGTCCTGCTCTTCGTGAATCTTGAATGTGTAAGAATCATTTTGTATTTGAGGAGTGTTGGCCAGCAAACGATATTCGTAGGGATTCGAGCGCTGGAAACCTTTGGGGGTTTTAATGCCAAGAAACGAGAGCGGCGCCATGTCGGTTTCATTGGCGTAATTCTCACCGTTCCAAACGTAGAGAACCGGGCATGACGAATCGACATAAGCTGTATAGACCTGGAAAGAGATGGATTTGGGCGTTTCCGAATTTCCGGCAACGTCGGTGGAATAGTATGCCACGGTGACATTGTAAGTATTACCATCCGCGCCCCAGGAAATATAATTGGGACTGCCGAGAGTCACTTCTTGCCATCCATAAACGGCGGCATCAAAGGTATATCGCACATAAGTGTGTGCAACTCCAGAGCTATTATCTGTCGCACCTAGAACGAGTGTACAATAAGGATCATATAACTGCCCCGGCACCACGCCATTCGTAACAGAGGTAACGGGGGGTATGGTATCTCCTGATGCACGTGTGATACTGCTCGTTACAGGGTTACTGGTGTTAAGAAGCGCATCTTTGGCTACGACGCTGATGGCGTTGGCACCGACAACGAGCGCCATGCTGTATGACCAGTTCGTTCCGACCACTGTTGCCGCATTTCCGTTGACCCATACCGTTGCACCGGACTCGGTCGTGCCGGAAATCGTCTGTGGCGTCACGCTCGTCGGAGTCGTTACAGCACTGAGCGTCACGGCAGGCGCAGTGGTATCTTTCGTTATGCTGCTCGTTACAGGGTTGCTGGTGTTAAGAAGTGCATCTTTGGCGACGACGCTGATGGCGTTGGCACCTTCCGTGGGGAGCGCCATGCTGTATGACCAGTTCGTTCCGACCACTGTTGCCGCATTTCCGTTGACCCATACTGTTGCACCGGACTCAGTCGTGC
>JADFYG010000024.1 GCA_015233155.1 Candidatus Rifleibacteriota bacterium | reverse complement strand
CTTTGCGAATGGTAGGTTTTGTTTTCTTCTTGGCCTTGGAAGGCATAGATAGAACTTTACGCATAACTTCGCTCCTTACCTAGATCCAAACGCTCTCATCACGGCTGAAGAACGGAGTCGCTGGACATCATTTCCAGGACATCTTCGAACGTAACACCGGAAGCGATGGGACACCACTTGCCAGTATACCAGCAATTTGTCTGACACCCCTCGTTCTTTATCCGTAGGAATCCCAGAGTGCTTAAGGTGCCTCACGCCGATAAAGGTGCCTTTGAATTTCTAAGTTGAAAAAGGAAACGCGTTTCCTTTTTCAACTCTCTTCTCAGAATATTCCCCCGCCCGTCAAGCAGTGTCAATTTTATCAAAATAGCGACGAATGCCAGTTCATTCCGGACATTGCACGACAAAAATCGGGAAGAGTTATTACGAAACTCCGCTCGAAACTCACTACGGTTTTTTATTGAAATTGGCGACAGTGCTTTCAAAATATCGAATAAAGTCCTTCGATTTATTTCTGGGAATTACAGCACTGGCAGCAACCTTATGCCCATCTCCAAATCCACCGACGCAGGATGCCGCATCTTCGAACAATGTGGATAGCGGAGGCATTTTATGAACCTATCCCAATAATGTGTTAATCCAAATTATGCAGACAGTTAGAACCGGCAAAGCTTTTTCGGCGGCGGAGAATCAGTAACGCTGCACAGAATAACTATAATATTCCAGGCGCTAGGAGATGCGGCAGGTTTTACGGAAATATGCGTTCATGTGAAAATTGTTTTCAGCAACGCAATATGATAAATTTTATCCCAGCATGGGTGAAGAGGTCTTTTCAAAAGAAAGTATATCGGCACACGGTTATTTCGACCAATCAGCAGTGAGGGTTGGCATCATTGCTTTGGCTTATTTTTTTGCGCATTATGTGTCGTTCCTTTTTCCGGACACTGAAAAGGTTCTCATGGCCATCTGGCCGGCGGCAGGTGTGGGTTTGGCCGCGCTTCTGCTTACTCCCCGCCATCTGTGGCCGGTGATTCTTGTGGTGCTTTTTGTGTCCGGAAACTCAGCCAATTTGCTGATTGGCCGGCCACTCTTCAACAGTCTTGGTTTTATGACGACAAATATTTTGGAATCGCTTTCCTGCGCTCTTTGGATAAAATGGCTCTGTGGTGATGACGTGACTTTTTCCCGGATCCGGGAAGTCCTGGCATTACTGGTGGCATCGACGATCGTAAATGCCTGCACCGCGCTCATTGGCGCGGAAACTGCTCTCCTGGCAAAAGTAGCTCCGTTCTGGGGTTTCTGGCAAACCTGGACAATTGCCGATGGTCTGGGAATTTTGATTATCGCACCACTGATCGTCTCCTGGCTCAGGAAGTCAGAGGAGACTCCCTCTGTCCACAGTGAAAGATTTTTGGAATGGATCTTATTTCTCATGATTTGGTGCGGTCTTTCATCGTGGGTATTTACCCCGTTACCTGTACCGGATATTATGGGTCCTAACCCCTATATTCTTGTCGCGGCTTTGGCGTGGCCCGCCTTTCGATTCGGCCAGCAAGGTGTCACCGTGGCTCTGGTTCTTCTCGGTGGAATCCTGGTAACCAGTAAAGGGGTTTCCATCGGCCCTCTGCTTTTTGGTGGAAAAGATCCGACCGAACGATTGTTGGCGGCTCAGATCTTTTTGGGGTTTGCTTCCAGCACTGGGTTTTTTCTTGCCGCCAGTTACTCGGAAATGAAGGTTTCCGAAAAAACGGCTTTGGATGAACACATGCGACTTCGCGCACTCGGAGACAATCTTCCCAATGGAATAGTTTATCAGGTCGTGCGTGAACATGATGGCCGTATGCGTTTTGTCTATGTCAGCGCCGGAGTTAAAAAGTTCAATGGCGTCGCGGCCGAAGAGATATTACGCGATTCATCGGTTCTCTACGGACAGATTATAGAAGAGGATCGGGCCAGAGTGGCAATGGCCGAGGAAACTTCAGCCAAAACCATGACTACGTTCAATGTGGTGACGCGTTTTCGCCGTTCTGACGGCGAAATTCGCTGGTTTCAGGCAACCTCATCTCCCCGGTTCATACGTGATGGGCGACTTATTTGGGATGGAATTCTGATGGACATCACCGAGCGTGAAGAAGTGGAGCAGCAGTTAAAGCAGTCTTTGAGAGAAAAGGAAACACTACTCAAGGAAATCCATCACCGTGTGAAGAACAACATGGCGATTGTATCAAGTCTTCTTGCTTTGCAGGCAAGAAGAATCAATGATCCAGTCGTGAAATCTATTTTCGAAGAGAGCCAGCAGAGGGTCAAGGCAATGGCCCTGGTTCATGAAAAGATCTACCAGACAAAAGATTTATCATTCATAAATTTTAAGAACTACATTAAGTCACTTATTTCAGAAATCATAAGCCTGTACCAGATAGATGCCAATGTCATCACTGCGGAGATCAACATTGACAACATTGAACTTGATCTGGAATCGGCAATACCTTGCGGGCTGATTATAAATGAATTACTCACGAATGCTTTCAAATATGCTTATCCTGGCAAAACGGGTGGGATAGTAAGCGTTTGTTTTACCAGGAATAATGACAGCTATACTTTGGCTATAAAAGACAATGGGGTGGGTTTGCCGGAAAATTTTGATTATAAGGATACAAAAACTCTGGGTCTTCAGCTTGTCAATATTTTAACAGGACAACTCAACGGAACTCTCCAGTTAAAATCAGATAAAGGCACGGAAGTGATCATTACGTTTAAACCGAGGAGAAATAGCCTTGGCAAACCATCTATCGATGCATGATCAGCATAGATTAGAATATTCGAGTCACATTATACAAATCACAAATGGTTCATGCATTGTATCTACCAGGGTTCAGGGTTGATTAGCTCGCAGAGCCGTAATCCGCCGAGTGCAACATGAAATTACTAAATAGAATTGGAATTCACACAGGTTTCCGCTGCACGAAGGTGTCCCTGCCGGGAAATAAGCGAAATAAAAAACCCGGCTGAAGCCGGGCTTATGTCAAATACGAAATACGAACTGTTATTCGGTGATGATTACGACAACCCCATTTTTTTCTTCGATGCGGAAGGCGATCTGAGCTTCCTTTGAGTACCGGCCGGTCTCATCGCCCTGCTTCACCGCCCAGCGATAATGATGCTTCTGGAGCCATCCTTCGTCTACTGCGACACTCTTCATATTGACTACCACACGTTCCATCACGGTTGCGCCGGAATCGACATCATAAAGTGTCGTGGCGGAATATTTCTCGTCGCCCTTCCAGGTCAAGGCGGGACGCAGCGCAGGTGTATATTTGAATATTTCGAGGTTGGCGGGGGGGGGAAATACTGCGGCGGGAGGTAGCTGCGTGGAGGTTTCCAGGTCGACCTTAACTCGACCCATCATGTAATCTGACTGAAATTTGGGCAAGCGAACCTTAATGTAATAGTAAGTGCGGGTTAGTTCTTCGCGCTCGATGACGAGCATTCCTTCGATAGCAAGAGCGCGCCTGATGAATACATGGCCCTTCTGAGCCAGAGCCTCGGGAATATCGATACGGTGTTCCCAGCTCTGTGGAGGCGCGTTTACCAGGAGCTCATGTTCGAATGACTGGGTCAGGGTATCTGCCCAGGTCATGGCAGGCAGTCCACAAAATGCCAGAGCCACAAGAATTCCTATAAGTCGCTTCACATCATTCCTCCCATAACAAAAACTTCCACGAACTTCAGAATAACAAACTCCGCTGGAAATAACAAGTGAGCGCAGCGCAAACGCATTGAAAGTTCTGTGGTAGGGCGCGACCGCCGGGCGCGCCGAGTTCTATATCTGCAGATTATCTCGGCTGGCCCGGCGGTCCAGCCCTACCTGTCGCTGAGTTCGGGCAATTCAAGCCATTCGCCGGGGGAGAATTAAATGGGCCTGTGGCAAACATACACTTTTGTAAATGCTCTGCTAATGGCGTTTTGGTTCAGCCTGTCGCGTAATTTCAGACTCAGTGGTAATAGCCAGCCAGCGCTGTTTTCTCACCCAGTAGAACAACACCGGCAGGAACAGATCTATTACCTCGTCGGCGATCAGAAGGCCGCCAAGCACAGGCGCCGCCATGGGGCGCATGATTTCCGCACCGGTACCGGTCGACCAGAGCATCGGCGCCAGGCCGATTATTGCGGTTACCTCGGTCAGTATCTTCGGTCGCAATCTATGTACGGCACCGATCAAAACGACGTCTTTCAACTCTTCAAGCGATCTGATATTCGCGAGTCCACCCTTGTTCTCGATGGCTTCGCGCAGATAGACAAGCATGATAATGCCCGTCTCGGTCGCCATTCCGAAACACGCTATGTATCCGACCCAGACCGCAACGCTGAAATTGAATCCGAACAGATACTGAAAAAATACCCCTCCGGCAAGCGCCCCCGGAACCGCCAGCATCACCAGAAGAGCATCGGTGACCTCGCGATATGTCATATACAGGATAACGAAAATTATGATCAACACCATCGGAAACATGAACGTCAGAGTCCGCTTTGCACGTAACTGGTGTTCGAACTGGCCGCTCCACTCGATATACATTCCCGGCGGAAGCCTTATTTGAGCGGAAACGGCTCGTTGGGCCTCCTCGACAAAGCCGACCAGATCACGGTCGCGTACATTGAGCTGGACATAATTGCGAAGAAGCCCATTTTCACTCTTGATCATCGCCGGACCTTCAACGACGGTTATGCTTGCGACGTCCTCAAGAGGAATCTGTCGGGGAACGGCGCTTCCGGCTGCCGTCGCACTCATGCCGGCTCCCCCTCTGGAGCCCGCGCCTGTGCCGTTACCCATGCCGCTTCCATCGCTTGCACCTGGAACTCCGGAGCTTCCTCCACTGACAAGTAAATGCCTCACCGACTGCTCGTCTTCGCGGAAGTCCCGCGCATATCGAATGCGCACTCCGAACCGTTCGCGTCCCTCGACAGTAGTGGTGATCGCTCTTCCGCCAAGCGCCGCTTCGATGGTGTCCTGGATGTCACCGACGGAAACGCCATAGCGTGCGGCATGTTCCCGATTTATCACGATCTGAAGGTATCCTTTGCCTACGCTCTGGTCCGGAAAGACGTCGACCGCGCCTGGAATCGCTCTAAGAAGTGCGGCAATCTGATCTGAAATATCCTGAATCTTAGTGATGTCGTTGCCGAAAACCTTCACTCCGATCTGAGTCCGGACACCGGTCGAAAGCATATCGACGCGATTTATGATGGGCTGAGTCCAGATGTTGCCCCAGCCGGGCATTGAAAGCATTCGATCAACTTCCTTTATCAGATCGGCCTTGGTTTTGCGCCACAAAAAAACTCCGGAGAGAAACTGGTCGGCAAACACTTTTGCTACTGCTTTTTCCTGTGTAGTCCGCGAACTGATATCAGATGCGGACGCTGATTTTTCGATCAGCTTCCTTTCATTCAACACGGCAATCAGTGACCGGGCCAGCAGGCATCCCCAGCCATCGGCTGCCGCGAAGAACAGCTCATCATCGAAAGCGCGCGCATGGGTCGCCAGAAGATGGTTCCGTTTTTCCGTCAGTTCACGCCAGAAGCGATCCGGAATGGTCTCAGGGGTTGTACCGGTCAAGCCGCTGAATACACCGGAAAGCGACCGCATGAAAGATGGTTCAGGCTCGGCGAGTTCGAATCCCCGTGGGACGACGCCCATTCCGATAATGACCTCGGCGAGCGATCGAAACAGGTGGTCAGTCTGATGTAATTCAAAAGCGCGTCCCAACATGGTTTCGAATTCGGAAACAATTGCACAGCGACTTGCGAGCTCGTCTTGGGTAATTTCACGATTCATGCGGCCAAGGGCACGCGCATGATCGATGCAAAAAGCAGCGGCATTACGCATCAATTCATGACCGATAAGCGAAGCTGATTCGGTTTCACGTTGCAGGCACACCCCGCGCATGAATCGGTCGAACTCCGGAACTGCGTTCATTGCGACTTCAGCGGCGAGATCACGGGAGATCGTAACGGTCAGCGACGCTGCTGCGATGCCTCTTTCTTTCAAAACATCAAGGCCGGCCGCGGTCAGACGCTCCGCATCGGCTTGTTTCAACTGACGCTTAGGCCAGTATTCCTTAGGCCGGAAGTTAATTATAGTTTCGATCATGTCGAGCGGAGATGGATCAGTGGGAGTATCGGCGCGGCCGGATTTTCCGACGACCTGCTCCACTTCGGGCATTTGACGGATCACGGCATCACGTACCCGTATATCGTCTCCCGTTTGAGTTACGGATACCCGGGGCACGGTGATCGGCATTTCAAGCGATGAACCTTCATCCAGGGGGGGCATGAATTCACGTCCAAGACGGCTCATGAGCAGTCCGCCTAAGGAAAGCGTAGCTACGAAAATCCAGACGACAAGCTTCGGACGATCCATCAGAAGCCGCAAAACCGGACGGTAAATTTCGACGAGCTGACGGACAAGCCAGCTGTCTTCGTCATGATGCAGTTTTCCGCGAAGCAGCAGAGGAATCAGCGCCGGGATGATGGTGATTGAAAAGATCGCCACTCCGATTAAAGCGCACACCTTCGTGAAGGCCAGCGGATGGAACATCTTTCCTTCCATGCCCTCTAATGCAAATACCGGTAAAAAGGAAACAAGCATGATCAGAACCGAAAAGAATATCGGCCGGCCTACGCTTTTGCAGGAAGTTTCGAGAAAATCAGTATTGTCGCCGGTAACTGGCTCGGAGCCGAACTTCTTGTTCAGATGATGCGTTGCGTTTTCAACCATGACAATCGACTGATCCACGAGAATTCCGATTGAAATGGCGATGCCTGACAAAGACATGATATTACTGGAGATGCCAAACCAGCGCATGAGAATGAATGCGGTAAGAACCGACAGCGGAAGCGGAAGGCAGACCAGAAAGGAACTTCGCAGATGCCCCATGATGAGGAATACGGCAAGGGCCGCGACGATTATTTCCTCGACCAGAGCGCCTTTCAATGTGTGAATGGCCCTCTCGATGAGCGGAGTGCGATCGTAGAAGGGAACTATTGTCACGCCTTCCGGAAGTCCGGATTGAAGTGTGCGTATTTTTTCCTTCACACGTTTGATGACTTCGAGCGGATTTTCTCCGTATCGCATCAACACTACGCCGCCAACCGCTTCGCTACCGTCCTGCTCGAGATAGGCGCGCTTGAAATCAGGGCCAATTTGGACGTGGGCCACATGTTTTACCAGAATCGGAGTCTGGTTGCGTTCCGTGATCACGATGTTTTCGATATCGCGAGTCGATTCTATCCAACCGATCGAGCGTACAACGTATTCGGCATTGCCTTTCTGGATGACGCGGCCTCCAACCGAGGAGTTGCTTCTTGAAACCGCGGAAACGATCTCTCCGAGTGTGATGCCAAAGGCGCGAAGACGATTTGGATCAATGTCTATCTGATACTCGCGTGCCGCGCCTCCGACTGTGGCTACCTGCGCGACGCCGGGGACAGAGTTAAGCTGATAGCGGATGAACCAATCCTGAAGAGCCCGTCGTCGATCTAGACCGACTCCATTTCCCTCGACCGTGTACCAATATATCTGCCCCAGCGCAGAAGCGTCCGGAGCCATGTATGGCACCACTCCGGCCGGAAGCAGTGAACCCGCTCCGCTCAGGCGTTCCAGAACGCGTGCGCGGGCAAAATATATGTCGACATTATCTTCGAATATGACGTTGATCATCGAGAAGTTGAACTCGCTCGAGCTGCGAACTGATTTGACGCCTGCAAGGCCCTGCAGATTAACTGACATGGGGTAAGTCACCTGATCTTCGATTTCATTGGGACTTCGTCCCATCCAGTCGGCGAAGACTATGACCTGGTTTTCGGATAAATCCGGAATCGCATCGATAGGAGTCAGATAAACGGTATGAATGCCGAAAACAATCATGATAAGCGTTAGGATAATTACGATGAATCTGTTACGCATCGAGAATGCGATGATTTGCTCGATCATGATATCTCAGTGCTGCTTTTCTGTCTGAGGTTTCGGATCTGAACTCGAATTTTGAATCGTCTGTGATTGAGGCTGCACTTGAGGCTGCACTTGAGACTGCACCTGAGACTGCGAGGCAGCTTGTTTTTCCGTGTCGATTCTGCCCGTTATGGCGGCTCCGGCTGCCGGATTCAGTCGCGTTTCCGCGTCTATCAGGAAAGCTCCGTTCATGGCGACGGCGTCTCCTTCATGCAGTCCGGAAAAAACGGGATACCGTGTACCGGTTCGAGCTCCAAGCCTGACCTGCCGGCCCTCGAAAGTTCCGCTGCCGATATCGACATAAACGACTTTACGCAAACCCGTATCAATAACCGCCGACTCCGGAACAGATAAAATTCCGCACGGGGTGGGGGATTTTATTACCGGATCGAGGTCCATATCCATGTAAGGCTTGCACAGAAGACATTTTCCTGGCTTGTCGAAAATCCCTTCGGGGTGCATCGGACAAACATAGCTCAGAGTCTCTTCGGCAGTATCCGAAATTGTCTTGGCGATCAAAGCCATTCCGCCACACTTGTCGCAAACCCCGGGCTTGTCCTGCTGAACTTCAGGATGCATAGGACACCAGTACACGGTTCGTGAACCTGTGGCATTCGGCTGAACCGCTTCCCTGAATGTATCGAGCTGGCTGAGGGGAATTTCGATGCGGGCCGTTCCGAACATTCCGGGTTTGAGACGCGTCGATGTGTTGACCATGTCCACGCGCACGTTTGCGGTGCGTGTATCGCGATCCAGGGCGGGGTCTATCCAGACAACCCGGCCGGTGAATTCCTCGCTCGGAAACGAAACTGATTCGAATTTCACAAGTTGCCCGACCTTTGCGAAAGGAAGATCGTCCTCATAGACTTTGCAGTTTACCCAGACAATGTTGAGATTGCCGAGATCGAAAAGTGGCATTCCTTCTTCGACATACTGGCCCTCGACGACATATTTTTTTATAACTATGCCGCTCATTGTAGATCTGACTATCAGCCGCTCAGGGGATGATGCATTTTTCAGGACAGCCTCTATCTGGTCAGAATCGACTCCCCAGAAAAGCAGTTTTTTGCGTATAGCAGCTGTTGAAGATATGCCTGTGTATCCGCCACTTGCGTCGCTTTTGAGGCTTGAAACCAGTTCGTCGAAGGTCGTAATGAGCGACGGACTGTATAGTTCGAGAAGTGATTCTCCGGTCTTGACTCCTCGACCGGTGAAGTCGGCCTCTATTGTTTCGATTCGTCCGGCGAAGCGCGCGGAAATGCGTGAAAATTTGCGTTCGTCGTAAACGACTTCTCCGTAAGTGGTAATCTTCCTGACGAGAGGTTCGTAACCGATTTTTACTGTCCGGATTCCGGCGAGGGCAATCCGATACGGAGTAAGTGTGAGACGCCCCGTGATTTCAGGAGGTAATGGTGCTGCGATGCCTTTGGCACGTTTGGAAAGCGGCATTCCGCAAATTGGGCAGTTGCCCATCTCGTCGCGAACAATTTGGGGGTCCATGGGACAAAAATATTCGATAGCTGACGCGGCAATGATTTCTCGCGGATTGGCTGAGCGCGTCGCGCGCTCCCAGTAATTCGTCATGGTGTCCCAGTATCCTATAAGCAACGCAGTTGCGATTAACAGCAGGACGAAGCGCAGACGGACTTCTAATAGTTTCAGCCACATTTGCCATGTCATGTGTTTGGGAAGTTCTTCACTCATTGCTCAGCATTTCCATTCAGTTTTAATCGGCAGCTCCCGGTATGACGCCAGAGATCGGCAATCATCTTATATGAGGCGAACTCTGTCTCGACTACTTTTTTTTCTGAATCAAGCAGGCGCAGAGTCAGCTCCCGCCATTCGCGAAATGTGGCTTTGCCCGTTCTGTAGGCCGAGGCAGCGCTTTCCACGGCGGTTTTCAGTACAGGGGAAACTTTTCCGATCTCGGTTGCTGATGTCTGCCTGTTGCTTTCGAATTCCGCAACGATCCCGATTATTTCAGCGCGTGTCGATGACTCGATATCTGAAAGCGTCGTTCGCCCGGCGACAAGCTTTGCTTCCAGTTCTTGCAGATAGCTCACTTCAATGCCGTAATCCGGAATCAATGCAAATGGAGGTCGCGCTGAAAACCCTGATTTTCCTTCAGGTGGAACCGTTCCACGGCCATTTGTGCCGGATTTGCTTTCCATGCCTGATTCGGAATCTGATAATGCGCTCATTCCGCGTTTTGCATAGGCGAATCCCGGGGCTATGGGAGAAACAACCTGGCGTCGTTTCAGTGAAATCAACGTTTCCATCGATCTGATCTGCTCGCGCTGAATAGCGATTTCCTGTCGATTTCGCAACGCGTCGGCGATGAATGCAGTGGCGTCCATATGTCCTGGAATGGCTGGTAATCTGATTTCCGGAAGTGTGGTGCTTTCCGGGGATATATCTCGATGTAATGTGTTATCGGAAGATCGTCCGAGAAAACGATTGATCTCTGCATTCAGGGCTATTTCGCGACGATGCAGAGAAGCCTGTTCAGTGTCCAGTCTGGCGAGTTCCGACTGCACCATTGCAAGATCCTGAAAAGTTGCGCGATCGGTGGTGAAGCCTGTTTTCAATGTTGACTCGAAACTTCGAAGAACAGCGAGAGTTTCATGCTGAATGTCAAAAAGGTGTCGCAGATATCGTTTTTCTGCCGATCGTTCCAGCAGATCAGCTGCCGTGTTACGAAGTTCAGCTTCATATTCCAGCTCTGCCATATTCACTTCAATCCTGGCCAGCAGCCCGTTAAAAGAAAGAACTCCGGGGCCTGGAAACAGCATTTCAGGGCTGGCTTCACGCATCGCGCCGCCTGTGGTTCGCGTGTCGATATCCTGTGTGAATGCCCGCAACCGAGTCGCCAGCTCATCGACGTACATGCTCTGAGGAAACATTTTGGCTCGCACCTGAACTGTCTGTCTGGCTGCCAGGAGTCGGGGGAATCGTGCAAAAGCGATGGCGAATATCTGTTCCAGCGAAACTGGTTTCGAAAGTAACTTGTCGAGTGCAGTTTCATCAGATGCTTTCGAGAGTGCCGCGTGGGCATCTGTGCTCGAAAGATCGACGACGTCCGGACGCTGGAAACTCTCTTTTTCGATGTCGTGATACCACCTTGCGACATCGCTTCCTGTCTCATTTATTGCTATGTCGCCCTTTGGCAAAGAAGCTGTCGCACCAGACAAAGCAACACATGTAAAAACTGTCATCAAAGTTGCAATATATGCAGATCTGATGACCATTGCAATTCCATATTTCACAACGACGGGTGATGCTGCAAATTTCTTACACAATGTTCTCTATCACTTTTCAAGAAGAATTTTAACGGGACACATCTCGGTCACTTATGTTAATCGTGTGATCCTCTATGTGAGAATAATAACAATACCATTCTGTTTAGTAAAGCCACCATTCTTCTCTATTATCTGTCAGGGTCATTTAATTCTCGACAGGTAGGGCTGCGACCGCCGGGCGCGCCGCCTCTTTTGCCACGAGCTTTCTCGGCGGGCCCGGCGGTCCCGCCCTACCATTCGTTGAAAACGGTCTATTCAAGCCATTATCCGGGGGAGAATTAAATGGCCCTGATTATCTGTCAAAATGTGCTACATCTGCGGATAATATGCACCTGAAAAACAGGAAAGAGCAAAAGAGACAAACCTACGAATTATTCAGTCCTGCAAAATGAAAGACTTGAGATATGGTGTCATGATGACGGCTTGGAGAAGCGTAATTCGCAGGTTGCTTTTCTTTTGCAGGAATCAATGAGTCCAATAAGACATTATTTTAGAAATGATATAATTTGTATCTAATTCCAAGGAGGAGAGAACCTCTTCTTAAGAAATTTGCCGGCAAATGCTTACAAAATCCGGTCTGTGACACCGAAAGATGAAAAAGAATTCGACATGCAGGAGAGAAACAGCATGGAAATATGGCACCTTGGTGGGAGGAATAGTAGAGTTTCTCGGGCAAGCGCGCTCGCCTGGGGATTTCTGATCTGGTTTATCTTAGCCGGGAATGTTGCTTCGGCGCAGGAACTAAACGGAGAGCAAATGCCTGTCTCCGAGCTCCGGAAGACCTCCATGACTTTCGATCTGCAAGTGAAACGGGGAGCACCTCCTGTTGGATACAGCAGCAAGTCGGGATGGCCGTTTGCATTGACTCGTACTTTGCCGCCCGGTGTAAAAATAGTCCCGACCTCCAATGAACTGTATTTCGGGGAGATCCCCTTGGCGAATAATCCTATTCGGTTTCTTGTAGCCAAAAGTACAAACGGGGATGACAGCTGGGATTTTTATGTCGACCGCAATCGGGATGGAGATTTCACCAACGACACACCGACGATGTATCCTGGTGATGGGACATATAAGAGTGCGGCGGGAATTGACGTGGAAGTTGACCGTGAGGATGGCACGTCCTTCCCATTCAGTCTCTGGATATGGACAAACCTGAACCCTCCCTCCATCGATGAAAAGCCTGCCTTCAACTATTATTCCCGGACCATCAAGGGTGGGATAGTGCAACTGCCTTTTCCGAAAGGTTCCCGAGCCGTGCGCCTGTTCGTCGCGGATACTGAAAACGAAGGGCGATATGACAGTCACAGGATTTGCCTCGATATCAACGGGAACGGCCGCATCGAAGACACGGAGTGGTTTGAGGAGAATACCTGTTCGAAGATCGAGGGACTTATCATTTGTCTGAGGAAGATTCATCCCTACGGAGATTCAGTGACCATCGACTTCGGAACATATGGTCAGATCGGAGCTCCGGCCCGCGATGCGGAGTACGAACCGGCATCTCACTTGCGATAGGCAAAATCCTTGCGTGACTGTGATAGTCCATATAAAAGAGTCGGATATGAATCCAACGGAAGCAACAGGGGCATTTAATTCTCCGTCGATGAATGGCTTGCATTGCATAATTTCAACGAATGGTAGGGCTGGACCGCCGGGCCAGCCGAGAAAGCTCGTGGCAAAAGACGCGGCGCGCCCGGCGGTCGCGGTCCTACCTGTCGAGAATTAAACGACCCTGCGGAAGCAAAATGTACGATACATCAACAGGCTTAATTATGATATATTCGTTACGATATTATAAGTAATCTGATTCACAAGGCAGATCTGTTCAGAAGCCATGCCAACACTGTACATTGCGCGAGTATTTTTCACTTTTCTCACGCTTACCATCGTGGTTGAGACGGTAACATTGTTCACGGTTGTGCGACAATTATTTCGACTTGACCAGGCTCAACTCCCCAATCGGTTCATTCTCATCGGAGGTGTAACCGCTTCGTTTGCAACATATCCGTACCTATGGTTTATAGCCCCCGTATTCATAGAAAATTACTTTGAAAGACACATAGTTTCGGAACTGTTGATTATGATTACAGAATCATTCATACTATATGGGATTTTGAGGCTTTCGTTTAATAAGGCTGTCCTGGCCTCGATAATATGCAATGTATCATCTATAATTGTTGGCATACCTCTGATTAAATTTATAGTGGCGTCAGGTTTCGTTAACTGATATTCAAAAAGGAATTCAAAATGAAACGTGTAATATTAGTTTTTGCCTTGGCATGTTTGACCTTCCCGACATACGGGGATATGCCTACATTGCGACTCGATGGTACTTACTCCAAGGAGCCGCTATATCAGGATACTTATCCTTACTCAAAGATAGACATCACGCTTTTGCAAGCCAATACTCTGAAAATCGGGATCAAAAAGAAAATTACCAAGGACGACAGCGAGTATTCTGAAATCGACAGTCGAATAACCAGCTATCCATGGAAGGCTATCCGTGAGAAACTGGAGGCCAAATACACAAAGACCGTGCAACATGAGTTTGATCTCACCGATAAGGAAAAGGAAGTTATAGCGCAACATCCCTTCGAGTTTCCCAAGGAATATGCGGAAACAGGCAAGCGTCGTCAGACTTCGGAAATTCTTATGATAAAGGGCAAGGAATACTCATTTCAGGGAAATCATATTCTTGGTATCGCTGACCTAAGAGGAAACGGCTCGAAACAGATGATTATGACCTTCTGGCCGAATGTAACATATCGAGCCTACGAATCAATAAATATAGTGAATCAGGACGGCGATTTTATATTCGATCATAAATTTTCTGAAATCGATTTCAGTGGACATGCGATATTTGACGCGGATGGCGACAAACGGGATGAATTAGTCCTGAAAGTCGATGGAAGCGGGGAAATATGGCTGGTGGGTTCCGCAAATGATTCCGAACATTTCGACCCACTGCCTGGAGTGGCGCCATTTGAAACTATGGAGAGTTCTCAACCTCAAGGGCAAAATAAAAGGTGAGTATCAATATCCCAATAGGCCCAGTAATTCTCCATTTCAGATGATTTTACTTTCTTGCGGGCGATTAGACGTTGCAGTGATTTCTCATATTCCTGTTGTATGCCATGGGCGAGAGAGACGGGGAGGTTTCACCGCCATAGAGTTCATGATCGTATTGGCCATCGTATGGGTGATTGTCGCCATGAGCGGATCAAATCTGGGTTATCATGACGTCAAGGATAATGGTCAAAAGTGTTTTTATGACCGCGCGGATGCGGTAGAATATTTAAATAGATTCCAGACGGATGGCAAGGGAAACATCGCCACCTTTTCAGATGCGGATTTGCGAGAAGGCGGCGCATGGGTTGCCAAGGGTATTTTGCGAAAACCGTTTGTGAGCCATACCACGAATTTTGTTCAATTAGTCCCGGAATGTATCTACGAAGCTGTTGCGATCGCCTCTGATCCGGACTCGCTGCCTCACGGAATAGGTCGCGACCATGTTGCCGGCTTCAGAGATTGCGAGGCGCATGTGGCATCTTCCGAGATGAGGTCCATGCTTGAATTTCAGGTCGGATCGGAACCCAGACTCCTCAATTGCATCGTCCATGGTCCTTATCCGGTTGTCGCCAGTTCCCCGCGATTGATAACACACGCTGGAGTTAAACACTATTTATTCGATATTATCTTTTTCGGGCCTTTTGTCATTGTCGGCTTAGTTTTATTTGTGTCTGTCTTATCGATTATTTTTTATCCCATGGTTTCAATCTCGAAAAGAAAAGGGTCGTCCCGTAGAAAAGACTGGATGGCTCGAGATTCTTCCTGAGAAAAAACTTTGCATGAACATGAACCAGACAATTTTCAAAACGACCATATTTTATGCGATAATTCAGGTAGGTCGATCATCGATAAAATTGATGGTTTTGATTTTAAAATTTCATAGAAAGAGGTTGTCTGCATGAAAAGAACGTTGGGAATTCTTGTGTTGTGTGCCTTTCTTCCAATGACCGGTATTGCTTTTGGAGAGGATCAGCCCCAGGGGCAGGGACAGGGACAAGGTCTTGGGCAACGGCAGGGGGGCCAAGGCCAGAGGCCGGCCGGAGACGGTTTTGGCCAACAGGAAGCGGCAAAGCTTCAAGCCCATTTTGCGACTCAGAAACAGGAAAATCAGACTTTTTTCCAGGGGCTGAGCAAGGACCTGAAGCCAGAAGAGAAACGAGCTCAGATTAAAGCCCATTTTGAAACACAATATACTGAGAATGTAGCATTTTTTGACAGCCTTAACCAGGAGACCCTGGCTCATATAAAAGAGCGGATGGGGCAAAATCCTAATATTCCGGAAGACAAGAAGAATGAGGTTTATTCTTTTTTAGAGCAGCAATTTAATGACGGTAAGGCCTTCCGCGAGAAACAGCATCAGGAAAGAGAGGCTTTCTTCGGCTCCAATACCGTCGGGGATAAAAATAATGCTGCGACTGGCGGCTTTCAACAATTACTTCAGTCACAAATGCAGGAGGCTCGGAAATTCCATATGGGACAGGCTGCAGCCCGCGGTGCCAAGATGCAGGAAATATACCAGGCCATAAAGGCGCAGAGGGGCAACGGACAAGGCCAGGGCAGGGGACCGGGCAAAGGACTGGGTAAAGGCCAGGGTCAGACTGTAAATAACTAAAACTGTTACAGTATGAGCAGCCCGGACAGGATTTCCCGGAACGGGCTGCTCATAATAATAAGGTCATTCATGGTTTGATGGTTTCCGCAATTTCGGGAAGCACCCCGGTCAGCGAATACATGCGGGCTAACGCTTGCGCATAATCAGACTGAGCACGACGATAAGCGAGTTGAAAGTTCAGTAGCACTGCCTGGGCTTCGAGTAGTTGGGGAAAGGTATCATCGGACCGTTTCGGGTCTGCCTGAGCCCCTTCGAGCGCTTTCTCCGCCTGCGGAAGCAAAGTATCCTCGTAAATACGAATAGTGCGCCAGGCATTATGGACCCGGACATACTGACCTGTTAGCTCTGTCGCAATACGGTTTTCCTCGCTTTGTTCATCGGCTTTTGCGGCTTTTGCGCTGTGTGTGGCTGCGCGGAACCGTCCGGAATTCTTGGCATCCCAAACGGGAAGACTGAGTTCAACCGAGTATGTCCGGCCACGCGTGTCCGGTTTCCAGTTGCGATCTCCGGGCTGCGTGAATCCGATTGTCAACTCGGAACTGTTTTCCTTGCGGGCCATGACAATCTCCTGAGAAGCCATTTTAGAAGTCTCACGGCTCATGGTGAGCGCCGGGTTCATGCATCGCATCTGCTCCAGCAAAACACTGAGCGATGCCGGTGGAGCAGTAAAGAGCGAATCGGACGCGATCGCAAGTTGAAAAGGGGTTTCCGGAGGACGATTCAGCAATCCATTTATCCGGGCCTGCTCGGAAATCCTTAATTCGCGCAGTAAGGATTCATCGTATCCAGCCTGAGCGAGCTGTGTCTGAACTCGCTGGATTTCCCATAAGAGGGTGGGGGAGGTCGTGCGAGTGATAGCCACACCTGAGATCTGATCGAGAATTTGCCGATTTTGCCGAACGATATTGATGGCCTCGTCCAGATATCTCAGCTCGGATAGAGCTACCAGAAGCGCTTCGGTTTGTTCGATGAGAATGAGCCGGGCACGTGCCTCTTCCATGAGTCGTTTTGTATCAGCAATGCGGCCGGCCAGACGTTTTTGCCCGGCGAGGGGAACCTGTTGAGACACATTTATATTTCGCGCGCCCAGCAGCATGGCCATTTCTTCTGTGGGGTTGGGCATCACCATGAATCCGATCATCGGATCGGCCCAGGCACGCTCAACCGCGATGCGTCCCGCGGCTGCGGCGACAGATTCCCGCGCCGCTATGATGCGCGGATTATCTCTTGAAAGCCGGCGAAGGAGATCTGACGTCGTTTCCGGTTCGGAAGCATTCGCCGGTTGTGTATTCATGGCAGATGTCGTGATAACAACTGCTACAATCAGTACAACTTTCACAAACGGAATTAATGATCGGATCACTTCACTGAAATTCCTTTTTTTCAACGGAACTGAATTTTCTGGTAATGCAATTAATTTCTATCATTTCAACGTCATTTGTCGCAAGTCTGATCTATCCCAGATTGAAGGTCATTATAACATTCCTGAGTTTTTAATGCGTTTGCCTGTGCGCCGGTGACGCATGCAGGGCAAACGTATGCGAATATTGTATGATCAGCAATATATATGATAGACTTTCGTTAGATAAAAGATCGTTTCAGAGGAAGTAATCGATGGCGGATTATATAGTTGCGGAGAAAGCCCTGAGAGAGTTAAGACGATCAGCACTGCTTGCCGCATTATTTTGGACACTCCTGTTGGTTGGCTCATTCTTGTGGTTTATTCATCATGCACGTGAGCAGAGCGTCGCCCTGGCAAAAAAAGAGGCGGAGGCTACCATCAACAAGGATCTGTCATTCCGCTACTGGGCGACAAAGCACGGCGGCGTATACGTTCCGGCGACGGATGAAACTCCTCCGAATCCATATCTCAGCAATATTCCTGACCGTGACATTACTCTTCCATCAGGAAAACCTCTGACGCTTATGAACCCGGCATATATGATGAGACAGACAATGCAACAGTATGCAGACATTTATGGCACCAAAGGCCATCTCACAAGCCTCAAACTCATGAATCCAATGAATAAACCGGATGACTGGGAGAGAAAAGCCCTTGAAGAGTTCGAAAAAGGAGTTAAAGAAGTCTCTGAAGTAACTGAACTCGATGGTAAATCTTATCTTTGCCTGATGCGCCCGACATTCACGGCCAAGGGGTGTTTGAAATGTCATGCAGCCCAGGGATATAAGGAGGGTGATATCAGGGGCGGGCTCAGAGCATCAGTTCCAATGGATCCGTATTTTGTGATCGGGAAAGAATCAATGAACAAATTTTTTATTTCCCATTCAGTGATTGGAATAATTGGACTGGTTGGAATCGGTCTTTTTTTCCGCCAGAACAGAATATCCATTCTTAGACAGGAGGAATCACGTAATAAAGAGAGGATTCATGGAAAATTTCTTGAAGATATTATCGAATCTCTTACGCACCCCTTTTATGTCATCGACGCAAACGATTATTCCATCCCGCTTTCAAATTCGGCTGCCACACGGAATTTTGCGTCAGGGAAAAATACCTGTTATGCCAAAACTCGTGGACGGGACGTGCCATGTAGCGGTTCTGCGCATATTTGTCCGCTTGATGAAATAAAGAGAACAAAAAAACCTATTAAGGTGGAACATATAAATCGTGACGAACAGGGGAATGAAAAATATATAGAGGTCCATGCATACCCCATACTGGACGCCGAAGGCAATGTCTTGCAGATGATAGAGTATACCTTCGACATTACTGAACGGAAAAATGCTGATGCTGCTTTACTGAAGTTAAGCGAAGAGCTCGAAAATCGCGTAATGAATCGTACAAAAGAGCTCGAAGAAAAAAACGAGGAACTCGAGCGTCTGAATAAATTGTTTGTCGGCAGAGAGCTTCGGATGATAGAGTTGAAGCAGAAGCTTGCAGCATTAGAGAAGTTGCCTGATGATGACACAGGGGGAAAATCAGTTACATGAGGCCAGGATCTCTAATATTTTTACTCATAAATAAGAAAAAAGCGTCATCCGGTCTGGATATTACCCCGTTCCGGGATCTTTTTTTTGTGCCGTCATATATGAGCATTGGCAGGTGTTTAAACAAATGATTGCCGAACGAAAACAAACCGAAACGGCAACTGAGCATCAGCAAGTATTTCTCACTATTTTAGACAGCCTTGATGCCATGGTTTACGTTGCGGATATGAAAACATACGAAATACTTTTTGTAAATCAATGTGTTAAAGACGTTTTTGGAGATATAACAGGAAAGATTTGCTGGCAGGCTTTGCAGTCCGGACAAACAAAACCTTGCGAGTTTTGTACAAATAATAAGATCGTTGATTCTGAAGGAAATCCGACAGTAATCTATCGATGGGAATTTGAAAACACAAAAATGAAGCTGTGGTATTACATCTGTGATCGGGCAATAAAATGGAGTGATGGTCGTATTGTGAGGCTTGAAATTGCAACTGATATAACGGAGCGCAAACGGGTTGAGAGAGAGCTCCGGGAAAGCGAGTCGAGATTGAAGGAGGCTCAGAGCCTAGCCCATCTCGGCCACTGGGATTTGGATTTACGCGGGAACAGGCTTTCCTGGTCGGATGAAGTGTATCGTATCTTCGGCCTTGCACCGCAGGAGTTTGGTGCAACATATGAGGCATTTCTGGAAAAGGTTTATCCAGATGACAGGGATTTTGTTAACAAGGCTTATAGTGACTCCGTAAAAGACAAAAGCAGTTATGACATTGAACACCGGGTTAAGTTGAAAAACGGGGATGTGAAATACGTCAATGAACGTTGTTGTACACAATATGACGAGAGTGGAAATCCTCTCCGCTCCATTGGAACAGTGCTGGATATAACAGGGCGCAAACAGTATGAAGAGCAGATTCAGGCGTTAAACGCAGGTCTTGCACGTGGCATTGCCGAACGCACGGCGGAACTCGAAAAGAAACGTCAGGAGCTCAATGAGACCCAGCATGCTTTAATAAATATCGTAGAAGATCTGAACCAGAAAACTGCAGAACTGGAAGCCGCCAACGCCAAGCTTCAGGAGCTCGATCGTCTCAAATCGATGTTTATTGCTTCAACGAGTCATGAACTCAGAACTCCTCTTAACTCGATCATTGGCTTTTCGAGCATTATTCTTGAAGAATGGCTGGGACCCTTGAATGATCAGCAAAAAGAAAACCTGACAACGGTGCTCAAATCAGGCAAACACCTTCTTTCACTCATTAACGACGTGATTGACGTCTCAAAAATTGAAGCCAGAAAGCATGAGATCATTCTCGAAGATTTTGATCTGTATAATGTCATGTCCGAGGCGCTTGACCTGGTTAAGCATGATATAGAGAAAAAGGGGCTCGATCTACAGACGGAATTGATTCACATGCCCATGCATTCCGAAAGACTGAGGGTCATTCAATGTGTAGTGAATCTCCTCAGCAATGCGATCAAGTTCACCGAAAAAGGTACGGTGCGAGTCAGTACCCGTAATATTCCGGCGTCAAACTCCGGCTTTCAGAGACGGGATTGCATAGAAATAAGTGTCTCAGACACCGGTATCGGCATACCTGATGAAAGTATTTCGAAACTTTTTTTGCCATTTGTCCGCATTCCATCTCCCCTCACCTTGAAGGTAAAAGGCACCGGACTTGGGCTATACCTTGTCAAAAAAATAGTCACGGAAATTCTTTCGGGTGAAATTACCGCGAGCAGCATTGATGGTGAAGGAAGTTCGTTTATTCTGAAAATTCCGGTGAAATTATAGTCTGGAGAAGTAAAATTGAAAAAAGTACTGGTAATAGAAGACAACAAAGACAACCTGCAGCTAATTTCCTTTGCGCTTAAAAGAAGCGGTTATGAGGTAATAGCCGCCACCACCGGAGAAGAAGGCGTTGAGATGGCGATACGGGAAATGCCGTTTTTTATTATTATGGACATAAATCTTCCAGGGATTAATGGCATTGAGGCAACGAAACAAATCAGAGAATCTAAGGCCGATGGGACTATTCCAATCATAGCCATAACATCTAACGCCATGCGCGGAGACAGGGAGAAAGTATTTGCCGCGGGCTGTAACGGCTATTTTGAAAAACCGATAGATCCGCTGAAGATAATGGATAATATACATAGAATCATCAAAAAATGAGCGAAACGTAAAATTATGAGGCAGAGGTAGTGCGGGACTGCCGGGCCCGCCGAGGTTTGTTTTCGGAATACTGAAGCAGTGGAGGCATTGAATTGAAAATACTAATTGTTGACGACAACGCCAACGACAGAAGACTGCTGAAGTACATCGTGGAAAAAAAGGGACATGATGCACAGGAAGCCGAAGATGGATTGCAGGGTCTCCGGATTACCAGAAACCAGAAACCTGATCTGGTAATTTCAGATGTCCTTATGCCCGTAATGGATGGATTCGAGTTCCTCAGAGCTGTAAAGGGGGACGACGCGGTCAAATCAATTCCCTTTATGTTCTACTCGGCTTCATACAATGCTGACAAAGATGTTGCACTTGCGTTGTCGCTCGGAGCGGCAGCATATATCGTCAAACCGAAGGAACCTGCTGAAATCTGGAATGAAGTGGAGAGCACTTTAGATAAATCGAGAAAAGAAAAGGTGATGGCAGCAAAGCAGATTGAAGATGATGCGGAGTATCTGAAGAGATACCGTGAGGTTTTGACTATCAAACTTGAAGAGAAGGTCAAGGAGCTCGAAACTACAGAGAAGGCACTTCGTCTGAATGAAGACCGGCTCGAAACCTTATTCAAGCTTACGCAAATGACATCTCTTCCAGAGGGGGAACTAGCTGACTTCGCACTCGAAGAGGCAGTCAGGTTGACCAGAAGCAGAGTGGGTTATCTGCACTTTTATAGTGAAGATCTCAAAAGCTTAATTCTGTATTCCTGGTCGAAAAATGCATTGAAGGAGTGTACTGCGGCCAATACTTCTCACTATCCCCTGGATTCCGCAGGTGTGTGGGCAGACTGTATCCGTCTTAGAAAACCGGTGATTCACAATGACTACCAGAGTTTGCCCGGCAGGAAAGGCTATCCTGAAGGGCATTTTCAGGTGAAGCGCCACATGAGCGTACCGATTATGGATGGGAAAACTATAGTTGCGGTAGCAGGAGTGGGTAATAAGGAAGAGCCTTATAATGACACGGATGTTCGCCAGCTCAGCCTGTTTATGAGCAGTATGTGGGGGATACTGAAACAAAAGCGCGGTCAGCAGGAGATTTATGATCTTGCCTCAATAATCAGGACCATACCAGATGCAGTCTGTTCGATCGATGCGACGGGACGTTTTGTCTCCTGGAACAAAGCCGCTGAAAATCTTTTTGGGTATACAGAAAAAGAGATAATAGGGCAAAATATTCTGGTTATTATGCCGCCTGATCTGGGTGTAAGAGAGGTTGAGCATTGTGTCGGCACGCTGAATGAGACCGGCGTAATCTCTTCATATGAGACGACAAGGATAAAAAGAGATGGCAGCAGGATCCCTGTTGAGCTTACTGCCGTGGCACTCCGAGATGACACCGGAAAGCCGGTCAGATACGCGTCAATAATGAAGGACATTTCTGAGCGGAAGAAACTTGAAGAGCAGCTCTTACAGGCCCAGAAAATGGAGGCGATCGGTCTTTTTGCGGGTGGAGTTGCTCATGACTTCAATAATCTTTTGTCCGCAATCATAGGCTATGGGGAATTGGCTCTTTTGAAAATGAGCGGAGATGATCCGCTGCGGAATAATATCGATACCATTCTTGAAGGAGCAAACCAGGCTGCCCATCTCACGAAGGATCTTCTGCTGTTCAGCAGAAAGCAGGTGGCTGAGCGAAAACCTGATGATCTGAATGGCATTCTCAGCAAGGCGGAGAAATTTCTGAGAAGGGTCATCGGCGAGGATATTGAGTTTAAAACTATTTTGCCTGACAAGTCATTGTCGATTCTTGCCGATAGCCATCAGATAAGGCAGGTGCTGATGAATCTGGCCACGAATGCCCGCGATGCCATGCCTAATGGCGGGAGTTTTACCGTTGTTGCCGAACTGATTTCGTTGAGCGCGGACAGTATCGCAGCTACCGGTGGGTTCAAGCCCGGTTCATATGCAATAATGACGGTTTCGGACACTGGCAAGGGCATGAGCGCTGAGACCAGGAAGCGGATCTTCGAGCCCTTCTTTACGACAAAAGAAGTTGGAAAGGGCACTGGACTGGGCCTTTCCGTTGTTTATGCCATCGTAAAGCAGCACGACGGATTTATCAATGTGTACAGCGAACCCGGATTAGGCACTACGTTCAAAATTTACCTGCCGCTTCTGGAAACTCAGGTCCAGGAGGAGACTTTATTACCGAAAGAGGAAATTCCCGGGGGTAATGAAACAGTCCTGCTTGCCGAGGATAGTGAACCAGTCCGGGAATTGATCCGTGTCATACTGACACGGTTTGGCTACTCGGTCATCGAGGCGGTTGATGGCCAGGATGCAGTAACGAAGTTCATGGAAAATAAGGAAAAAATTCAGTTTTTCCTATGCGATCTCATTATGCCCAGGATGAACGGCAAAGAGGCATATGACAATATTGTCAGGATCATGCCCGGAATAAAAGTATTATTTATGAGTGGTTATTCACGGGGTATTGCCGAGGATAAGCTGGCAATAAGAGATGACATGCCTCTGATTTCCAAACCCGTTGTACCAAGAGAGCTGCTGACGCAGATCAGAGCCATCCTCGATAAGAGCTGAAACTTCTGCTTATTGGGAGTGGGGCAATTTAACTGATGAGGCTTTGATCGTCAGTTAAGAGTATGCCACTCCCTGTTTATTTAAGAGTGTCGCGGACTTTTTCGATTTCTGCGTCGGTCTCCTTGATGCGTCGCTTGATTCCTTCGATTTCGGTGCGAATGCCCGCGATCTGATCCTGTTTTTCGCGGGCGCGATTACGCGAATAATAGTAGCTGTTAAGTTCATTTTCCGGCGTATCATACCCGGCAGATTCGACATACACAAAACGATGATACCGGTTGGCTCGCCACAAATCGTGATAGAGTTCCTCCTGCGTGTTCCCCTCTTCTTTTTCCAGATAGGAAAGCCGCTCCGACAACTCATCACGTTGCGTTTCGAGATCCTCGAGATGCTCTTCCACACTTTCCACACGCTGTTTTTCGAGATAGGTTTTTACTTCGTATGCATTCACACGCCTGGAGGCTTTTCTTTTGGTTTCCTGATAGGACTGGACGAAGGCGAGTTCCCTACTAAGTCTTTCGACCTCTCCCCGAGCCAGTTCACGGGTTTGCGTCGCCGTGGCCATTTCGACCGCTCGCCGATAATGTGCGATGGAATCGACAAGGTTTCCGCCCACTATATTTTCAAAAAAGCCCAAACGGCAGTTCAGTTCGGCACTGGAACCAGGTTTATCCACACTCTTACGATACCAGTCGAGAAGATTAATAGCCATTCCGCTGTCATTGTGATTTAATATTGTTCGGGATGCCAGAAGCGCCTTTTCATAAAGAATTCTCGCCTCATCGCCCTTCCCGGACAGCCATGCCGTAAGCGCTTTTTTGAAAAGTTCTTCGCCCAACACGGGATTGCTATCCTGACCTATGACAAGGCAGACTTCAGCAGCTGTCGGAGAAACAGCCGACGTTTCGCTCCCAAGGCTAATATAATTTACCGGGTTTATAATATCCGCCGGATTTGACCGGGTTTCGGATTTGTTCGTATTTTCAGATATTTTCGACGTCTCCGGAATTATCGCGGAGTGAGTGGTTACAGACTCTTCCATGGCTCCGACGGCTTCGGGGTCGGAGTATGAAATCGCGGAGATCTGTGCTGCTGAAGCACACTGCATCGATATTCCGGATAGTCCAAAGAACAGAATTCCAGATCCTGTGACTAAGGTCTGTAACAGTTTCCTGCCAAAAACAAAACGATGAACCAGAACAGAATCCTCACAAACTCTCATGGCTAACCTTCCTTTGTAAAAGATTCGGTGGATCACACTGAAGCTTATTCTCACCTCATGAGATTCAATTCTTCTTTCTACAAAAACCGTTTCCACCAGTCCAGGATCTGGTTCAGACGATGCAGTTTCAGATCAGGAGGACCACCGCGACTCATTCCGTGGCTGGTCGAAAGCGGATAACGCACGAGACGGGTTGGAACTCCAAGAATCTTCAAAGTTGTAAAAACCTGGTCGGCCTGCTCTACGTTGCAACGCAAGTCGCCTTCGCTGTGAATTATCAGAGTGGGAGTGCTGACTCGCCCGAAATACTTTATGGGGCTCTGGTCCCATAATGTTTCAGGGCGCTCCCATGCACAACCTTGCCAGTATGTGTCCGGTAATGTCGGCAGATCACTCGTTCCAAACAAGCTGATCAGATTAGAAACGCTTCGATCGGTTATTGCCGCAGCAAATTCATTCGTATGGCCGATTGCCCAGTTTGTCATGTAGCCACCGTAACTGCCGCCGGTCACGCCTGTCCGGCGAACATCGACATAAGGCTGCTGTCGCATGAACCCTGATATGGCTTGAATATCCATCCAGTCTTTGTCTCCCCAGCCTCCCTGAATCGCAGTGCAGTGAGCCTCGCCATAACCCTTGCTTCCGCGCGGATTTCCGAAGAATACCGCATATCCCGCCGCCGCAAGCACCTGGAATTCGTGAAAAAATGCGCATCCATACTGCGCATGCGGCCCGCCGTGTATTTCAAGGATTGCCGGAACGCGCTTTCTGGGAGTTAAGCCGACAGGCTTCATAACCCAGAGGTGTACCGCGTGTCCATCACTGGCTTCAATCCAGTGCTCTTCAGGCTCAACCAGATCGAGAGTTTTAAGCAATTTTTCATTGAACTTCGTTAATTCGCGGGTTTCAAAATACTTTCCACGGCGTTCGGCGATATAAATTTCTTCCGGGCGTGTCATACTGCCAACGGTTGCTGCGGCATACTTCCCGTTCGAACTCAGTGAGCCGAATTTTACTATCCGACTGCCTTCGGTCAGGAAGTCCGGCGCGCCGCCCGCGAGATTGAACGCGACCGGATGAAGAGTTCCATGTATGCCGATCGCCGCGATGACTTGTTTTGAGTCCGGTGTCCAGAGAAGATTCGGAACATATGAAATATCCCCGGTGTCACTTATGGTAAAGCTTTCAAGACAGAGATCGACATGCATGTTCAGATCAACATCACATTTTTTGGTGATATCATAAATGAACAGATGCATGTTTTTGGCTTCCCAGCCGACTTCGAAGCCTGAACGACCCGCGTAGGCTATGTACTTTCCGTTCGGAGACCACGCGGCAGCCATGCGGGTTCCCTTATCCTGACCTGGAAGAAGCATAAGCTTCTTTGTTTCGACATTCAACTTGTACAAACGATCCATCCATGGATGCAGGATGGGCTCCGAGTCGAGATTCGCAGCGAAGGCAATTGAAGTCGAATCCGGAGACCAGGTGAATCCGCTGATTCCGAGGGGGGCCTTGTCGAATATTTTTTGGGTATCACCCGTAGCGATATCGACCCGATACAAATGATGACGCTGCCGGTTGAAGACCCCGTCACCGTCCAGACGATAATACAAATCGTCGATCACATGCGGTGGATCGCTGACCTTATCCTCCTGGCGCTTTTTGCAGGCCTCTTCGGTCCACTCCGCGGCTTTTTCGCGGAAAGTTACTCCGATCATTTTTCCGTTGGGTGAGAAGTCGAATGTTCCGATGTCGCCCTCAGGAAATGATGTCAGTGCGCGTGCTTCTCCTCCCGCCTCAAGATCGAGCAGGAAGATCTGCTGTTGAGGTTTGTTCCGGCCACTTACAAACGCAAGCAGACGCCCATCGGGAGAAAATCGACCTCTGTTCGCTTTTCCGCAAAACGTGATCTGTCGGGGCGTTTTGCCATTGGATTCTACGATCCACAGATTTGATGACATGCGATTTTTTTCGCTGACATGCCGCTTTGCGAATACAATACGGCTGCCGTCGGGCGAGATTCGCGGTTCAACGGTAAGATGTAAATTCAGCAGATCCTCGGGGGTGATCGGCCGTTTTTTTGTCACTGGTACGACCTTATTATTTTTCCTGACGGTTGTTTCCGGCAATTTATCAGAAGCTTTTTTTTGCCCGGTCGCAAGAGTCCTGGCTGATTTTAGTTTAATAGACATGATTAATGTTCTCCTGGTGTTTTCATTAGAGGCTCCTGCAAATTATCTTTGCGGTCTATATCTGTGTTCATTAGTGTTCATCAGTGTTTATCAGTGGTTCATTCTTTTTTCCGGTCTTTATCTGTGGCATGATTAACAAAGGATGCTAACCGGTTAGTTGAAATTTCTCCCTTCGGTCGAAATGACAGTATTGTTTGTCATTCCGGACGAATGCGAGGAATCTCGCTTGGCGTGAAGAGTCGTGAATATTTAGTCTTCTTTGGTAATCATGTCTGTGGTTAATTGCTTGTTGTTCATTGTATCAGAATTTTATCGCACAACGAACGTGCATTTTCAATTGTTTCATCAGATTCTCCGAGAGTGCAGCGGTCGAGCGCATCTTCGATATCCGCTAAAATCGGCCGGGAATCCGCCGGCAGATCGGCACTGGCGAGCAGACGCGAGTGAAATTCGCGGGGAGTTTCCCAGTCGCGGCGAGGTTGAGGGAAATGAGCGCTCCAGTCCCGGTACCAAGCCGGAAGCCATGGCGCACCAACAATAATCGTATCACCGGATTCAGAATGCTTTTTCATACGCGTGACTAATCGTAACAAAAAGACAAATGGAAGCAGAAGCCCCAAGGCGGTCAAACCGCCATGTATTGTGGCGATTCCGGCGAGACGATGGCGAAGTTTCTGAAATCCGTCCTTCTGTTTTAAGCTATCGTAACTGTAAACATAGGTAAACCACACCCCTTCGAATCGATTCCACAAATCCCGTAACTGGAAACGATCGAGCAGGGAAAATGCATTCCCGTGTACCGGCGGAGTCGGATCGTAAGTAATCCAGCCATGTCCCGGACGATAAACTTCGACCCATGAATGCGCATCGCTCTGACGAACGTTAAAATATCCGCCGAACGCGTTCCACTCCCCCATAGCATATCCGTTCACCGGTCGCGCGGGAATGCCCATCGAGCGCAACAAAAGCACCATAGTGGTCGCAAAGTGCTCACATGTGCCCTGGTGGGATTGAAAAAGAAAGAAGGCAACCGGGTCGCGAATTCCAGTCGGGACCAAATCAACTCCATAACGACAGGTTCTCCCCAGATATGAGACCACCACCCGGATTTTCTCATCCCAGGATTGCGTCCCGGAGGCAAGTGAAACGGCAAGATCACGTACGCTTGCACTCAGATCTCCCGGATCGATGAATGGTTTGAATGCATCCGGAACACGCTCGACGGAGCCGTCGGCTTTACCTAAAATCCCCTTTTGGCTTCCCAGCGCGATGTTAGCCCGATATGTTTCGACCCCCGTTCGTCGGCGGGTAAAAGAAATGGCTCCATCGGTGTCGACGGCCAGGTAAGGCAGATCCGTTTTAATCTTTCTGGTTCCTTCAGGAACGAACAAAACCGGAGGATCGGTGTTTTCGAGAAACAACTCCAGTTCGAGTTCGCTGCGATATGGTATTTTAGGCAGTTCCGGGTCGACTGATTCCGTGGCGGACCTGGCTTCATCATTTGAGATGACGAGCTCCCCCCTGTACCGCGCGACATTTACCAGATATTGAGCATACCCCTTGCGTGACCATCCTCCGGATTTATATTCGATGAAACTACAGCCGCGAAGGGTAATGTTCGAAAGCGTATCCATGAGATCATCGTCCGGAGGGTTTGACAAGACTGGCTTGACCCTCATGACGATCTGGGGATTGTCGAAAAGCGGACCGAATTCGCCGAGTTGCAGCCGGTCGGAAAAGCCGAGCAGACGGCGTTGATCAGCAAGAGAACCTACGCCGAGCGATTCCCGTCTGGGAATAAGATAAAAAATTGCAACTCCGAGGCTCAAAAAAAGCAGTGCGATGACTGTCGCAAATCTTATGGAAACAGCGGAGACGCCATGAAAACATCGTCGCATTTCATAACGGCTTTCTCCCGTGGTCAGATGCCCCAGCGCGCTCAAAAACAGGATCAAAAAAGGCAGGAAAGCGAGTGGCAAAAAAAAGTTTGCGTTCATTGCTGCAGTCGCCAGCATCAACATTCCGGCGAGAATAATCGACTGCCGGGCCGAGCGATGGGACCCGATCAGAAACCACTGTATTACCAGTATGCCCATCGTGAAATCAGCCAGAACTATGATCATGGGAATGTTGTAAGTCGCGCGATAGAGTGCAAGTCCAAAGACAAGAGAGCTTCCCATGCGTGATATTAACGCCCCTGATGCAGGTGCCGATCCGCGTATCATCATGTATATACCGATGAAAAGAAAAGTCAGAATCACGGCAGGGTGCGGGTATTCGGTTGTCCAGTAAGCGACTATGCTCATCAATCCGGTTCCGATAATCGATGCATAAAGCGGGTGTTTCTCAAATGCTGGTGTAGTTCGCGGCAGTTGCTGAGAGGCAGGCCCCTGTCGGGCACTCCAATCAGTCTGATCAGAATTCCTGCCTTTCACATCACCACTCCAGCGTATTGCGGCATCCAGTGCGGAACCCTCGGGAAGAGTCTCCGGAGCCAGACGCATTGCGCGGGCGGCCCCCTGCTCGACGGGAGGCAATGCCGGTATGCTGAGATCGCATGACGCCAGACGGCGAAGACAACGGGTCAGAGAGCCTCGGTCCAGAAGGGGGAGCCAGACACCGCCTGATTCCGGGAACCATAAAAGAGCCTGAGAACCACCGCGATGAAGGGTGATCAGCAATCCGGCCACGCGCCCCAGGAAGGCCTCGCCAGTCTCCTGATGCCGTGTGAATGTGTCGATCCAGAAACGCACCGGTTCGGAGAATGGAAGCGCGCGAAGAGTTATCCATTCCTGATCTCCGCGAGCTGACGCCTGCCAATCTATATGCCGGGCATCTTCACCGGGCTCATACGTCCTGTGCATATAGTAGTCGCCAGCGGCATCCGGACGCAGAAACCGCGCATATGGAGATCCCTCCTCACCGCCCTCGAGGCGAAAGGGACGAGGTGCCGGATAAGCCCACGCGTCAGTGGAGCCGAGAACGCGTCGGACATTAACCAGGCCGAGCGGGAACAGCGAAGATAATGTGATGTCTCCGAGATCGAAACGGCCACGTTTCTCCGGCATGCGACGAATTTTTAATACGAAGGCTTCGCCGGGATTTAATCCGCCGAGATATTCATCTTCCAGACGCAGAAGTCCGGAGGGGTGTGTGCCCAGATTCTCGATTCGGATTCCGGCTTCGAGTGTGCTACCAGTACAACAATCCGGGACGGTATCCCAGGAAAGACGAAGTCGGCGAAGATTCAATACGGCTACAATACTGCTCACGATGAGCAGTGAAATAAGTCCGGATGAGATGAGATACAAAAAATTGTTTCCGGTATTGCCAGCGGCAACGAGCAGAAAAATCCCGAGGAACAGACACCAATAGCCGGTCGTCGTCAGGGCGACTCCCGGAAGGGCTGGCTCGGCAACAGGTGTTGACATGCGGGACCGGTTTCAAAAATCTGCGTAATGGATCATTCAATGGAAACGCGTTCGAGCAGTTCGCGGCGTATCCATTGCGGTGAAGCCCCTTCTCCGGTCAGCCAAGGATCAAGGGTGCGAAGCCCGAGACGATGTCCCAAAACGAACGGAGCAAGATGTTTTACCATGTCGAAATCGACCAGATCCCGGCCGCGCAGACAAGCCAGTGCCTGCGATGAGCGCATAAGGGCAAGTGTTCCGCGCGGACTGACGGCTATGTTCACGTCTTCATGTCGGCGAACGGTTTCCGAAAGACGAACCATATAGGCTATGACCGGTTCAGGGAGAATTACCTTGTGTATGTCTTCGCGGATCGCAAGCAGCATTCCGGCATCAAGAATTGGCTCGATATCTTTCAGCGGGTCTGAAATACGTCGCTCACGCAGGATTTTCATCTCGGTAATCGCGTCGGGATAACCTATCGAAAGCCGCATGAGAAAGCGGTCCCGTTGGGATTCCGGGAGAGGATAGGTTCCCTGCGATCCTCGCGGATTCTGCGTCGCAATAACCATAAAAGGAGCCGGCAGGGAAATAGTCTCGCGGTCAACCGTCACACACCCTTCGTTCATTGCTTGCAGCAGTGCACTCTGAGTTTTCGGAGGCGCCCGATTCAACTCGTCGGCAAGAATGAAATTGGCGAATATGGGTCCCTGGACGAACTCGAATGCTTCATCGCGGCGTCTATAGATGCGACTTCCCACGATATCGGCAGGCAACAGGTCGGCCGTGAACTGGACGCGTGAGAAGGAGCCGCGCACCACATGCGCAAGTGCGGTTCCAAGCGTGGTCTTGCCTACTCCCGGCTGATCTTCCAGTAACAGATGTCCGCCGGAAAGCAGTGTGACAAGGACCAACTCCACTACCTCTTCTTTCCCGAGAATGACACGGTTGAGAAGAGCCAGCATCTTTTGCAGACGTTCAACGTTGGTGTGTTCCATGATGGACGGAGATTATGTTATCAGAAGCCAAATGAAGTGTCTAACAAAAGCATGAATATTTCAGGGCTTTTCGCCGAACGGAAATCTGATGTCACCGCGTGCCCAATATTGTACAAGCCCAAGCCATTCGTGAACCATTGCGATGAACTGGTAAAGATTGCCTTCATTCGCCGCTTCCAGAGTATCAGATGTCTGAACAGGAGCAGGCAGGACCACGAATCCATTTTTCTCGAAAACCCGCGTTGCACGTAGAATATGACCGCCATTGGTTACAAGAAGAATTCGGGAAATTCCGCGTGGAATGAGTAAATGAGCGAAAGTCGCCGCCTCACCTCGCGTGTCAACCATATCGGTGATAATTTCGAATGTCGGCCCCGTTAAACTGAGGAGTGTCGCAAATGAAGCTACCCACTGTTTTTCCGTGAAACCATCGGTTGTCCTGGAATTCCCGGTGCTACAGTAAAGGCGTGGAGCTCGTCCTTCCTTCAGCAGCGTATATCCGTGAAAAAATCTCTGGTAGCCTGCAAATCCAGGTGCACCACCCATACTGACTCCGGAAGCGAGCACTATGATAGCGTCTGCATTTTCCCGCGAGTGAGGCAGCATGAGCGGACGTCCTATCCATGAACCGACAGGTTTAAGGTCGAGCAGAAGTAACAGGCAGCCCAACACGGCTATTCCCTGAACCGCCCATCGTCCGATACCCTCATCTCTGCGCGGCCAGGTTCCGGGAACCGCAAATATCAGAAGCGCTGCAACGCATATCAGATCATACCAGACAGAATCCGGAGACCGAAATATCTGAGGGAACACAACAATGACGGCAAAAATCATTACAACAAACAGTAAACGCCTGATCATTAATCATCCTTTATTTTCATGAGAACACGAATTATACCATCCCAATATGTTACAAATGATTGCGGAATACAGCTATGTCTTCGTTCTCCATTATGAGTTTATATTGCTGATTCGCGACAAACAGTTCATAAGATTTTCGCAGGTCTGCTTCAGATATTTCCGGATATCCTGGGAGATATTTGGGTATAACCACAACGTTTGCGACATCTTTGCCCTGAGGAAAGAACCAGAGCCTGGAACGCTTGCAGAAATGCGCGCAGACCGCTGGTGGTGCGGATAATGAATCATCCGGAGTTATCGCCCCGGTCAGAGGTGCAAGATTATGACCCAGTTTCACGCTTCGTTCGTCCGGGCCGTCAAAAACATATGCAATGGAAGGATAATAGGTAACGCCCAAAAACAGTATTGTTCCAACAATGCAACCGCCTATCATGCGTCGCTTAAAAAAAGAGAAAAACGCCATATTGTGAATGGCGGCAAGCGTTAAAATGACGGCCAGCGGCGTTGTGTAATGATGCCCGATCATCCGGGTGTCAGGCCAGGCGCTCAATATGTTTTGAAAAATGAATGGAATAGCGGTTATCGACCACCATGAAACCCCGGCCAGCGGCATTAACCATAGAGGAAGAAGCAGCTCCATTCCATATTTCAAACTGTACCATGAAAAAATTACGGCGGGTATTTTCAGAGGGTTGGCAATGACATCCGCGTATCTGCCGCTTAAATGGCTGTGAAATCCATCTGACATGAAACATGGAATTACCAGTTTCAGAAATATTACGGGGTAGACAAGAAAACATGTTCCCCATGCGATGAACCACCGTCGATCAATGGGACGGATTCCGGCGAGACCAAAACATGCGAAAGCCGCCAGAAAGCCAAGATTCTCCTCGCAAACAGCAAGAAACAGCAGAGCTGCCGTTGCAATTCCTCTTCGATCATGAGTGATAGCCAGACCGGCGAGAGGAAACAACAACAGGGAAAAATGTCTGAAGGAAAAATCAAATCTGGTTTGGGCCAGAGCATGAGCGGGAACGAGAAGAAATATGCATGTCGCGAGAATCCCATATATGGGATCTCCCCGGGAAAGACGATGAGCCATCAAACCAGTCAGGAAGGCTCCTGCCCCATGAGCGATATGCATCATGAAAAAAAGAATGAGCGGGTGCGAAAAGATTCTGTAAATTACGGCGAAAAAGGGGACCCAAAAATGAAAATGAATTGAGAAAATCGATCGTGGCCTCGTATCCGGAACATCGGGATAGCAGGTAAAATCGTAATTTTTCCCTGAGGGGATTTCATCGAGGATCTGTCCCCAGGCAGCCGTATCGATCCCTATATCCCAGCATTCCCATCTTGTGAGGCTTACCCGGAAAGTGAAAACAAGCCATGCTGAAGTTATGGCCAACAGAACTAATATAAAACTCCGATTGCCCATTTATCTTCCCAGGATACCTCTCCGGAATACAGCCCACGCCTCTGAAGCCTTCAGAAAAAGCTCTCTCCAGGAATGCAGGGCTTTGAGCCGCTTTAAAAGATATCGAGGCCTGAAATAAAACCGAAGCATGGCCTGGCGTTGAAGACGCGCAAGTTTTTTCGCATCGAGATGTCGCGTACGAACATGAACAAAACGTCCCGCCTGGTCGGAAGCGGCATCACCAGAATCCGCAAGATGTTCCTCGATCATCATGCGGCGAAACTCCGTTCCAGGGCGGGGGCTGGCAACATTAAAAGACGCATAGTCACAATCGATCTCTATGGCAAGATCTACTGTCGCCTTGATCGAAGCCGCATCATCCTCAGGAAATCCTAAAAGGAATGTTCCTGCCGTTTGAATGCCCAGCTTTCGGCACTCTGAGAAGGTCTCCCGGATCTGGGCCAGAGAATAACCCTTGCGATACTTCCGGAGAATGTTCTCATTTGCTGATTCCACACCGTAAATTATCGTGTGACAACCTGCGTTTTTCATCAGGGAAAGTGTTTCAACATCAGTACGATCGACCCGGGAAAAACAGACCCAGGAAAATCCGAACCGGCGATCAATCATGGTGCGGAGAAGATGGCGCATACGCCCCGGCACTGCTCCGAAAGTCTGATCGATGAACAGGATTTCATTCACGCCCATTGCTTTGAGTTTTTCAAGTTCTTCTACTACATTTTCCAGTGGCCGGATCTTGTAGCCCAGAGTACTCATTACACAAAAACTGCATGTACATGGACATCCGTAGTCGGTTAAAACGGTTGCGTATCGCTTCTGACGAACGAAAGGAAAGGAATAACCCGCGTCGACGAACAAATCATGTTTTGGAAGCGGCAAAGAAAAAGAGGCTGCATGAATATTGGAAATTCGTGGAGAAACAATGTTTCCGGTAACATTTCGCCAGGTCATCGTTTTTATGAGTTCGGTTTTACCTGACAGATATGATAATGAATCGTCGTTTGAAAAATCAGTAATGATAGCATCGATAAAGCAAATATCCCTGAGTTTCTCCGCGGGATTTTCGATAAAATTATCACCGATCGCGATCAATCGTGCTCCCGTTTTTTCCTTTAAACGTTTAAGAAACGGTTCATCTTCTTTCCAGGATACCTGGCCGCAAAGTGTTATTATTGCGGCAGGATTCAGGGCGCAAATTTTTTTGAGACACGAGTCGGGAGAGATTCCTTCGAGAACGGCGTCGATCAGGACGAGATGAAAATTATTTTTCAACCATCCGCTCATGAAAATCAGGTCTATGGGCTGGTTTATGAATCTCGCTTTAGAAGTCTGACTGCAGAAGTAATTTCGGATATAGAGAAGACTTCCGGGGGGATTGAGTAGAACAACTGTCGGCAGAGGACCCGCTGTCATCTTTTCGATCTCAACCTGAAGGCAGGATTCATGAGAGTATCATGACTTACGGGCCATGGCCAGCATTTCCCCGAACTGAAGTGGAAGAGGAAATCTTGCTATGCAATCCGGAAGAATGGTTGTAAGAAGCTGTAAGAGTCTGGAAATTCCGGGGAGGGGATACTGTCTGAAATATGCCAGTATATATCTCACACTGAGATTTTTTACAGCCGGTTTAAGCCGGATCGGCTGAAGTCCAGCCGCTTTCAGAGCTGTAGCCAGCGAACTTGAATTAAAACAAACCGGGTGTTCAGGCTTGAAATGAGGCCAGCGTGCTCCGAGGAGTTTACAAGACAGGGAATCCACATTTACCGTGGAAATGAGAACAACTCCGCCCGGACGCAAAATCATTCTTATCTTAGAAAGAGCCGCTACAGGGTCCGGCATGTGTTCAAGACAATCGAAGAGTGTGACGGCATCGAAGAAGTCACATGGAAATGATACATCCATAATGGTTCCGTTATGGATTCTGTTTCCGAACTGTTTTCTTGCGGCATCAGCGGAAAAGGGAGATATTTCGACTCCGAATGATTCCCAGCCTCTCCGGTTTGCTACTTCAAGAAAAAAGCCCATGGCGCATCCGATATCTAAAATACGGCCGGGCTTTACGACTTTTTCGAGATCACTGAGCCACCGACAAAATGTTTTTTGCTTGAGGAATCGGGTATGTTCAAGCTCATCCGAAGATGCGCCCCACGATGTGTAGTATTCTTCTGAATAGCGTTCAGGGGATGTTTCCGGCTGTGCCAGAACGACGCCACAGCCCAAACACTTCTGAAGGTGCGACGTCCCCCGGAAAAAAGAAAATCGCTGATCATGGCAAATAGGGCAATTCAAGGGAAAAGAATGCCGATTATTCAATGACGCGCGTTTCCGCGATCTTGTCGAATAACGTTTTTTTATCGGTCGTGAATATCATAATTGCCCCGGCCCCGAAAAACAGTGTGGATAATAAAAAAAGGCCGCTTCTTTTCATTGCCTGATTCCAGGTTATGGGTTGGCCGTCGTCGGAAACAACTGCCGTGTGACCGGCAATCTGCCCCAGGGTGGCCCCCTTGATCTTCCAGAACATTGCAAAATACAGATACATCAGGATAAACGGAAACTTCACGTTCGTATCGATAATCCATTCCGCAATGCCCATCGGGCGACGTATGTTACCGGTAATATTCATGGGCCTGGCCAGGATTTTATTCCCGTGCGAAGAATTGCCGGCAATATACTCCGTCGGGGCAAGTTCGGCCGCACCGAACACAATTCGTTGAACTCCCCACCAACCGGTATAAATAGCCGTATAAACAACAAGAATAACTAGCATATCTATGGCGAAGGTAATCAGTCTCTTCTGAATTCTGGCGTCAGAAAGTGTTTTTCCTTCATTCTTTTCTATTACGGTTTTTTGTCCGAATGTGCTGACGAGCTTGTTTTGCAGTTGCCCTACTTTTTGTCCGACCTGTTGCCCAACCTGATGTACGCTCTCGCCCCAGTTTTTTTCCTTCAGAAAAGATGTGACCGCATTAGCCCATTCAGTCATGTTAGCGGCGGCATCGCCACCAAATCCTGTCCCGCCCACGGCTCCGCCTTCGACGGCTTTTTCCACAAGCTGCAGTAATCGCGCCGGGATTGTTGTCAGTCTTTGCTTTTCAAGCGGCACCTGGTAAACAGTCACCGGTTCAGGAATACCCTTAAGTGTTTGCGGGCCGATTTTCTCAGAGATTATCTCGGATCGGTTCATCAACAGATAAGTGGATTCGCTGATGCCAATTGTGCCACCAGGAAAGCATGGCAGGCCCTCCATGCGAAACGTGATATTCACTGCTTCGCCGTAGATGTCTTTATTCTCGAGCGATACGTCGCCTGAATTGATTACGACGCGCAGATTCATGCGTCGCGCTTCGTTCTGCTGACGGGAATTGTATTCCTTCAATAAAAGCTGAATAATTATTCCACAAACAACTGCATCGGTTGAACTTTGGAAAGTACACAGCAAAGCGTCACCCACACTCTTGACGTACGTTCCGCCATAGAATTTTATTACCGGCATCATTAGCTGATTGTGCCGGCGAATCAGTGCAACTATGTCTGCGCGGGAACTTGCAGAGCTTGTACTGGTAAAACCTTGCAGGTCGGTCAGCAAAACCGACAGGTTCTGAGATTTCATGATTTCGTTCATAGCCATAAGTAATGTCAGCTCATCTAAAACGTATAAACAACGTTCAATCCGAATGCCATCGCATCCATCAGCTTCTCCTGAGCTCCGGGGTGTTGGATCCACTGGCAGTCGCCTTGAATGGTAAGTCTGGCATCTATCGGAAATTCCAACGTGGCTTCAACAGCAGCTTCTGCGTCGTCCGCAGGAGTCGACGTGTTACGCATGAGTTCTTTCCAGACGCTCCCGTTGTAGGCCTTGACAATACCCAGACCGATACGTTCATTTTTATTAAGAAGGTTTTTATAATAAACACCTGAACTGACAAATCTTTCGGTTCGATTAATATTTTGATTGGCAAAACCATATCTCAGGAAACCCGAACATTTTCTCTTCGGTTCGCGTTTACTCTCCCAGAATCTTTTTGCGCAAATAAAATACATGCCCTGATTCGTGTCAAGTTTTACAGGGTTTCCAGCCGCATCCGTTTCTGACAGGTGGTCGAATTTTGAAGTATATTTCCAGGCGCCGATCGAGGCTTTAAAAAGCGGAACATCCGTGTCGTCTTTACCGCCCTTGTGCATTCCGCCTTCTGCAATCAATAATGCCCCCTCCTCTTTTGAAAGACGTATGTATGTTCCGCTTATGTGCTCCAGATCACCCGGGACTCCGTCCAATATGGCCGTCTGAAGATATAAATCATGTTCAAACTGCTTTTTATACCGCAGGCCGAGTGAGGACGTTGGAAATATTGACGGACCGTTTCTACCGGTTTGTGAAAGCTCATGACCTACGCCGAAGGATGAATTAATGAACAACCATCCGACGACGGTACAGTCGAATTCAGCATTAAGATCGAACATGCCGAAGCGAAGAGAGCTTCCAAGATGATCAGTCTCTTTCTCCAGCCATGCTTCCATGAATGTGTTTTTATGCGGAGCATCAATGTATGAAATCGTTTGAATGTCGCCGGTGTGCGCGGATGGGCTTCCGCCGCGAGTCGTAAGGTTATCGATGTAATATGTGTATTTCCCGGGCAATTTTCCGGAAAATTCAAGTTTCAGCATACTCAGAAACACTGTTTTTCTTTCGATACCGCCATAGGTTGAGTTGAAAACCTGTGACAGTAATTGACCGGAAAACTTGTGAGAAGCAACTTCTTCGGTTTTAGGGAGTTCCTGTGGTGTGGATGCGGCTGTTTCAGTGGCGCAAACATCGTTGCAGAAGGCCGGGGCAGTGATTCCCGCCAGGGAAACAACGACATAAATAAAACAGGGCACGAAAATCTGCTGCGTGCAGATCAAAAATCGAGTTAGCGGACAGCGAATCATCATCAATAAACCCCTCATCTCAGATCTGAATAGATCCTTGGAAGATCTTATTGTAGACGAACTGTGTCAGCTGTTCAATGTATTTGTTCCTTCAACCAGGGTCATTTAATTTTTACAGGGCGCGACCGCCGAAGCTGTGAAAAAATGGCCCTTCAAAAAAGTCAGGTTAGCCTTATTCATGAAAACAAGGTCGGGGAAGTTCGCGGAAGGACAGTAGCGAAGCTGTCCGAAATGGTCTGAGACCGAACCCGAAGACTTGCCATGCCGGCCCACGATGGGCCGGCACCCCGCAGATCGCCAGGAAGGCGATTCTAAGGGGTTCTGGCAAACCTTCGAGGGGAGGTCCTCAGCAACCATTTCGAGACAGCGAAGCGTTGTTCTGGAGCGAATTTCCCCGACCGCAATTACCAGAGTATATTTTTTCACACCTTCGCCGGGAACGCCGAGCCCAATTTCTGCAGATTATCTCGGCTGGCCCGGCGGTCCAGCCCTACCAATTGTTGAATTCGGGCAATTCGAGCCATTCTCCGGGGGAGAATCAAATGACCCTGTCCTTCAACAGTAGAAGGGCAAGGCAAATACATAAAAAGGCCAAAATCATAATACCTCATGGGGAGCCGCGTTATACATTGTTTGTCATTCCGAACGAATGTGAGGAATCTCGCCTGGTGAGCCGTGAATATTAAGGCTTCCTTGGTAATCGTGTCACGGGCGGCTGGATTTCTCACTGGACTGATGAAGCTCGTCGAAACGCCGTTGTTCACGATCGAGACGTAAGCGCCAGACCCCGTTTCCACCACGCCATTCAGGAATTGCCGTGAAGAGCCTGAAAGCGATGCGGTCCGGGGAAATATCTGTTTCAATCACTCTGACGCGCCTTGCTCCATCAAGTATGCAAATTCCAGTTCCATGTGCTGTACCGAAGAGACGATGTCGCAGGCGTCCGCCACAATCTGCGAGGGAGGGTAGGGGAAGACTCTTCGCAGGGGTAGCCAGGACAATAAAACGCTTGGTGCCATCAAGATCGGAATTTCCTGCAAAGGCGTCCTGAATGGCGCGATCGCCGGAAAACAGCATTATTAGAGGTTTGTCATCAGATTGTATTGAATTTGTGAGAAGCCTGTCGGTCAGGATATCTCCGATGTGAACCTGTTCAAGTGCGCGAGTGGGGGTTCCGAGCATTGTGACCGCCAGTACAGGAGAGCGTGGCGAATCACCCGAAGAATTACCCGCGGAAACAGTCATCGATGCGACTCTTCCCTGATTAAAGCCTTTGTCACAAAGCGTACTATTCAACGGTGCCGGAATGTTGGCGATCATGAAATCGCCATCCGCGTAAACTTTGTAATGACTCGCACCGTCGACTGGGGCCCAGTCCAGCATGAATGACGAAGTTGAGATTCCAAGGGCACGGGGAAGCCCGGGTGTGGCCGGAATCGTCAACACGTGCGTCTCGGTCGCCTCGGAAGTCTGTCCGGTTGGCATGACGGTGGCAAGACGCGCTGTATGCGTGGCGCCAGGAGTGAGGCCTTCCGCCCGATAGGTCAATGTTGCTGATGCAAGAGAAATCGTAGGGCTTGCATCTATCGTCACTGCGTAAGAACCGGCGCCTTCGACAGGCTTCCAGCGCATGGTGAATGCGGTCTGGCCGATATCTTCAGGCTGTATGGTCAGGGCAGGCGGCGGTGGAAGAAGTTGCACGAATAAAGGTTTTGATGGAAAAGAAAGACCGGACGCATTGCGGGCCACAACGGTGACATTCATGCCGCGGCCGGGTGTAAAACCTGATAGAAATGCGGTCTGGGTAGAAACAGTTTTGTTGATGACGCCATCAATGAGGATCTGATATTCGGAAGCCGTTTCGACGGCGGTCCATTGAATCGTAAAACTCGTAGAGCCAACGCCAAGAATGATTAACTCAGACGGAGTTGCCGGAGCGGTCAGGACAAAAGCTGAAGAGGAAATGTCCGCCACATGCCCCTGATGGTAAGTAATGACTTCGACCTGGTACACTCGGCTTCCGTTGAGATACGAAACCGTCTGGATAGGCATGATAGTAGACGGCGTGAACAAGGCTTTATCTATACGGATCTGATAGCAAGTCGTCTGATTCTCTGTCGGGAATATTCCCCAGGTGGCGCGAAAAGATGTGGGTGTAATACGGTCAATCCCTGGAGGGGCGGTTTCTCCAAATGGCTTTGCCGATAAATTTGGGGTAATAAACCATGTGAACAGAGCCGCGAAAAATATAATTATTACGAATCGTGGAGAAAAGCCGCTCCAGATGAGCTCAAAAATAGTTGAATCACAGGATTTATCCATAGTGGAATATCCCGTCCGGTTGGCTCTGGTCGTTGAATTATTGTGATGATCAATCGGAGTAAGCGGCATGTGATTATCTCCTCCAACCGGTTATCGGCAGGATTGTTGAGATCCGACACAGGCAATAGACAATCAGATTACATAACAATATAATATGGAATCACAATTTTAACAAAGCCGTTTAATCGGGAGCAACTTGCTAAATTACCATAGTATGTTGTAATTCTTCTAATAGGCGATTCATGAATCGCTCGGTTGCAGGTAAGGCATGCCTCGCTTCTGTGTTATATCGTGCATATGCAAGAATCGGCCGGGGAGAAGAGAATGTTTCTTATTGGATACTTCAAAGGCGAACCCAACGAGTATCTCATGGTTTACAGCGGCGGAAAACTCAGCAGTCAGGGAGCCGGTCTTTCATTCTTCTACTGGACTCCCAGTACAAGCATTGTTTCTATTCCGACCGGGACGATCGATGTTCCCTTCGTTTTGAATGAAACGACAGGCAACTTTCAATCGGTAACGCTTCAGGGACAATTGACTTATCGTATCAAAGATCCTTCGGCAATGGCAGCCGTACTTAACTTTACAATTCGGCCGGCCACGCGGAGTTATATTTCCGAAGATCCGGAGAAACCCGCCCAACGTATTGTCAATGAGGTTCAATCACATGCGAGGGCTGAACTTCAAAATATGTCGCTTGAAGATGCTCTTCGACAATCCGTTGAGATTGCAAACCGCGTTCTCGGCAAACTTGTGAATTCAAAACAACTCTCCTCAATTGGCGTTGAGGTCACTGCTCTGCATATTATTTCCAGTAAGCCGACCCCGGAAATGGCTAAAGCCCTTGAAGCCGAGTACCGGGAAAGCCTCCAGACAAAGGCCGATCAGGCCATTTATCGAAGAAGAGCTCTGGCTGTCGAACAGGAAAGAATGATAAAAGAGAACGAGCTTCATTCAGCAATTACGATCGAGCAAAAGCGTCGTGAACTGGTGGACCTGGAAGGCCAGAACAACCGGCAGCAGGCTGATTACGAGTCTCAGGCGACAGCTATTCGCATGGCGCCTTTTAAGGAGATCCCGTCTTCAACGCTTTTGGCGCTCTCAATAAAGGAGCTGGCGGGAAATGCCGGCAAAATCGGCAATCTCAATATTACACCGGATATCATTGCGTCACTGTTGAAATGATGTTTCGTGAATATTGCATGCCCCTCCGCTGAAAATACAAATGTTTGAATCGATAGTTGTCATAACAAAGCGAACGGCTCTGGAAGAACTTATTCTTCGATTCAACAGTCGCGATCAGGCAAAGTTTTATATCGAGCAGCAGGCCCGTCTTAACCCTGGCTACAAAGGTGGCGCTTTCGAGGAATACCAGAATGCCCACGAGGTGTATCTCATGGCACTGAATTCTCTCAAGGCCGTCATTCCTAAAACCGTGAAATACCAGATCATCGAACGCTCTGTTCTGCCGATGTTCAAATTTTCCGGCAAAGATCTGATCGTGATCATCGGCCCCGACGGACTCGTAATAAATACGGCAAAATATCTTTCCACGGAGCCGATTCTTGCGCTCAATCCGGATAGCCGGCGTATTGACGGAGTATTGATACCATTTCAGATCCGACAGGCACGGGAAAAGATTTTATCTGCTTTGGAAGGCAGATTCAAGACCAAACCAGTTTCCATGGCCCAGGCCACTCTGAATGACGGACAACGCCTTTTTGCTGTAAACGATCTTTTTATAGGCGCAAAAAGTCATATCTCAGCCCGTTACAGACTTGAATTTGGAAGAAAATCCGAGATCCACAGTTCGAGCGGAATCATAGTTTCAACCGGAGCCGGTTCGACCGGATGGCTTCAGTCTATAGTAAACGGGTCTTGCGGAGTAGTTGGCGGCGTGATTCATTCCAGCGTCAGGCCTCCCGCATCAAATGATTATCGGCTGGACTGGTCGTCGAACCAGCTTTATTTTGCAGTCAGAGAGCCATTCACGAGTAAATCATCCCAGGCCGGACTGGTATTCGGTCGCGTCGAATCCGGTAAAAGGCTTACCATAACTTCACTCATGCCGGATAATGGAGTGATCTTCAGCGACGGAATCGAAGCCGACTACCTCAACTTCAATTCCGGCGCTGTTGCTTCAATCAGCCTGGCCGACAGAAAAGCAAACCTGATTGTAGCTTGACGATCGATCAGACCATGATTAACAAAAGGCGATAACCGGTTAGTTGAGATTTCTCCCTTCGGTCGAAATGACAGCATCGTTTGTCATTCCGAACTAATGTGAGGAATCTCGCTTGGCGTAAAGGGTCGTGAATATTCAGTCTTCTTTGGCGGTCATGATCATACTTAACCGAATGGCTGGTACAATTCGCGGATGCCGCCGAGGAAAATATCAGCGACTTCGGAGAACGGGATCTTGAGCTCTTCCGTCGAAATTTTCGTGAATACTTCAACTTCAGAATTGGTTATTTTGCGATCTCTAACAATGATCGGAAACAGCTGTCTGGCAAGATCACGCGCACGTTGCGGAAAATTGGCGCGAATCTTCTTGGCTGCCCGCTTCATGACCGCCTGCAGATTATTTTTGTTAAGCTCTTCAAGATATGCGGGCGGCCAGTGGATATACTGGGCCAGCACATTTATCAGATAGTTGTATTCCTCGTCCTTGACGTCCTCGTGCGCTGAGAGCAGCATCAGACCGGCTGAGGCCATAAACAGCAGCTCGGTTTCCTCCTGATCGTCAAAAGGAACTTTCTTGATCAAATACAGGATCTCGTTCATACGCGATTCGAGCGCCTTGTCTGCAACAAGTGACTTTTTCTCGCCTATGTGTTTCCAGAGTCTGGACTTGGAAAATTCGAGCAGGGCCTTGATTCGAATCGGATTCGCCGGATGAGACGCCGACACGTACGAAGGATGATCGTGCATCTCGGAATAGGTCTGGTCGGCGATTTTAACCATGTTGTCGAAACTCAGGTTGAAATACTTGTCGTCGAGTCCGGAAGATAACTTAAAAAGACCTCTTACTGCGACTTCCAGATTACCACAGGCAATAAGACCGACCCGGTCGGCTGAAATTTCACAGAGTTTGCTCCAGACATCGTAAAGTTTTTGAAGGATCGGGGGCAGATTTTCGTATGTGGGATATACATACTGTATGATTCGCGTAACATAAGAATGATGGTATATCAGATGTCCGATCTCATGACCTATGATGAATTCGAGCTCCGGCGTTGAAACGCGCTCGATGAGGCCGCGATTGATAACGACGATGTGTGGTTTGTCGGGAATACTGCTGAATATCGATGATGAATTGAACTCCGAATCATTCGACACATAAAACTCGATTTCCTTCTCTGAAAAACCCAGATCATTAGAGATCCGACAACAGATCTGATGGACCTTCCCGCCGAACGTGCGATTGATTGGAAGTGAGTAGCCGCGCATGAAAAAAGGAAGATAATTGTCAGGAGATTCTCGTTCCTTGAAATCGATCAGGTTATTGATGATCGTAAGATTGAAAGATTCCTCGAAAAACTTGAGAAGAGCATTCTCTTCCTTGACCTGGATGGCGGTAAAGAGGCGTTTCATGGGCTGATCGTCCTTTGCATTGAAAAATGGCCGTCGTCATTGATACATCGGCAGAAAACATCATCCGACACATCGATATTTGATGATTCACCCGCTAGGCTGACAGATCGTGCTGTCCGCCGATCATATCTATGCGTCCCATGCCGCCTGAGGTCAGATAATGCCAATCACAAAATATTCGCGCATACTCATCGGGCGAACCACCTGATCGCCCTTACGCATAGATTACGCACGTAATTTTATTGAATCGTATAAGGCTGGTTCAGCTCTCATTGGGCGGGGTGGGAGGACGACCGGATGCGGTTTGACGAGTGAAAAGAGATCTGCGGGCAAGTTCGGCAGCCTCGGCGCGTGTGTGAATCCGCCCCAGGTGTTGTGCTTCACGAATTTCTTCCAAAATTTCCTTGAACATTGGACCCGGCATGATCCGTAACTCCGCGATCAGGTCGTGCCCCGTCAGGAGAGGCTTCTGTCTGGCATACTCCATCTGCTTGTAGAAGGTATCCATGATCCCGCGGATACCTTCTTCGAAAACCGGAAGATCATCGGCAGCATCAGTTCCACGTGCCGCTGAGCGGTCAGCCAGAGAAAGCAGAGCAATTCCTACCCCGTCACGGCCGGTTTCCGAGTAGTATCGGAACAGCCGTCGATCAGTTACGCCTTCCTGTATGATAACGCCCGGACGCATATGATTTTTCGCAACCTTCATTAGAAATGAGACTTCGTTTGACGACAGTCTCAGCCGTTCGCCGATTTCCTTGCTCAAACGTGAGCCTTCCATCTCGTGGCCATGGAAAATAATCTTGCCCGAGGCTTCGTCGGTGCGCTTACATACCGGTTTTCCGATGTCATGCAGAAGCATGGCTAATTTGAACAGAGTCTCAATGGTGCGGCTTCCGGAAGTGGGCTCGGCCAGAAATTTTTTGAATTTCTGCCAACCATCTATTGGAAGACCGTTTGCAAACAGCTCCTCCATTTTTTCGAGCGCTTCGAGCGTATGTTCAAAAACATCGAGATGATGCCAGCAATTTTGCTCGACTCCACGGGTAGAGGCGAATTCCGGAAGGATGACTTCGATAACGCCTGCTTCGCACATTGCTCTGATCCATTTTGCGCTTTTCGGGACGCTCAGGATCTTGAACAGTTCATCGCGTGCCCGTTCACCTGAAACAGTCTTCAGCAACGGAGCATCACGCCGGATGAGGGCCACAACATCAGGCATGATCTCTGAATCAAAACGAGAAGCAAATCTATAAGCGCGCAAAATACGCAGGGGATCATCTGTGAACAGTTTGTCAGAACATGGCTTGATGCGTCTTGCCTGCAGGTCTTCCCAACCACCAAGCGGGTCATATACGGGTAAAGTTGCCTCAAGCAATGGCCAGTTGAGCTGTACAGCCATGGCATTGAAGGTAAAATCCCGCGCCGCCAGATCTTCTTCGATTGTCGGCGCACGAAATTTTGCGAGGTCTATCGTGAAAGAAACTCCGTCGATACCGCGCAGAATACGGGCCACGGCATGCTCTTCGTCAAGCATCACAAAGCCGGCTTTCTTTTGCCGTGCATACTCATTGGCTAAAGCAGCAGGATTCTCGGGAAGTGCAAGATCGAGATCGAACATTTCGGTGGCGCCCAGCGCCAGATCGCGCACCGCTCCGCCTACAAGCCATACTTTGCCTTCGCGCGACCCTGGGAATATGTATAGTACCTCCCGCAGAAGTGTAAGAAGAGGCTGCGGGATCGTCAGAACATGCGGGCCGGTCAAGGATTTTCCGCCCGTATCGTAGTCATACCCGGTCTGAGGCTAATATTCACGCTATTATACAAGTTACATAATGCTGATGCGCATTTTCGGGCGACCACCACGGTCGCCCATACGCTATCATCACGAACGCATTTATTATCAACGGAGTCGTATCTCATACGGAAGCGTTGCCGGGGGGGGAGCCGCGTCCCTTGAAGTAGTTCAGATCAGGTTTCCGCGCAGCTGTCGCTTCATCCAGTCGACCAACCGGCGTCTTAATTGGGGCGGCCTTCAGCTTTTCCGGTGTATTCACAGCCTCGTCAGCGATGCGCAGCATTACCTCTATAAACTCATCCATTGTTCGCTTGCTCTCGGTTTCGGTTGGCTCGATCATAATCGCCTCTTCGACGATCAGCGGGAAATATATCGTCGGAGCATGGAAACCTTCGTCTAGAAGTCGTTTTGCAATATCCAGCGTTTTGACTCCCTTCTCCGCGAAAGGTTTGCCCGATAATACAAACTCGTGCTTGCAATGCCGGTCATATGGCAGAGCATACCGTTTCTGCAAACGCCTCATCATATAGTTTGCGTTAAGAACGGCATGAGAAGAGACATCTTTCAACCCGGCGCCTCCGAGGGAGACTATGTATGTCCAGGCACGTACAAGAACCCCGAAGCTGCCCAGGAAAGAACGTACCGGCCCGATTGACCCTTTGCATTTGCGCACAATCTTGAATTTTTTTCCGTCGAAAGTGACTTTCGGTGAGGGAAGGAACTCGGCCAGATGCTTCTTAACGCCGACAGGTCCTGAGCCAGGGCCGCCGCCGCCATGAGGCGTCGAGAATGTCTTGTGCAGATTCACATGTACGACATCGAAACCCATGTCACCGGGCCGCGTCCAACCCATGATAGCGTTGAGATTCGCCCCATCGTAGTAGAGCAGACCATCCACGCTATGCACAAGTCGCGCAATCTCCTCGATATTTTCATCGAAAAGGCCCAGAGTATTGGGATTCGTCAGCATCAGACCCGCGACATCCGGGGCCAGATGTGCTCGAAGATCGTTCAGATCAACTCCGCCGCGGGCGTCGGTATGCAGGCTGACCACTTGATAACCGCATAGCGCAGCCGAAGCCGGATTTGTGCCATGCCCAGCATCCGGAATAAGTATTTTGGTTTTGGTTTTGTTCCTTTTTCTGTCGTGATATGCCTTGATGATCATCAGCCCGGTTAACTCGCCGTGGGCACCTGCCGCAGGCTGCAGAGTACACGCGTCCATACCGGTGATCTCGCAGATCGCGTGTTCGAGGAAATGCATCAGCGCAAGCGCTCCCTGAACGGTTCCCTCAGACTGATAAGGATGCAGATTTGCAAAACCTGGCAGGCGCGCCATGTCCTCATTGATCTTCGGATTGTATTTCATCGTACATGAGCCGAGTGGGTAAAATCCTACGTCTACGCAGTAATTGAGTCGCGAAAGCCGGGTAAAATGACGAACGCAATCGATCTCTGATATCGATGGAAGCTTCAGCTCCTTGCGAATATATGTCGCAGGCAGCAGATCAGCCGGATCGCTTTCGGGAATGTCAAGTTTCGGCAATGTGTAGCCTCGTCGTCCATCTACGGAAAGCTCGAAAAGCAAAGGTTCCAGGATCTTCATGCGCTCAGCCCTCCAAGAAGGTGCTTGTACAAATCCATTTCTTCAATTGTACGTTTTTCAGTCACCGCCACGAGAATATGATTCTTGAAGCGCGGATAAAAAGTCTCGAGTAAAAAGCCGCCGAGAATGCCTTCGCTTTCCAGCTTCTTGAGGACTTTTGCGGCATTCGGCACCTGAATAACGAACTCATTGAAGAAGGGGGCGCTGAATGGAATTTGCACGCCTGTGAGTTTAGACAACTCCTTTTTCAGGTGGTGCGCCTTTTGCATCGAGTGAGATGCGACTTCACGCATGCCCTCCCGGCCGAGCAGTGCCATGTATATGGTTGCGTTCAAAGCCATGAGCGCCTGGTTTGAACATATATTGGAACTCGCTTTCTCTCTGCGGATATGCTGCTCGCGCGCCTGCAGAGTCAGAACGAAGCCGCGCTGACCACGATTGTCGAGTGTGCAGCCGGAGATGCGTCCGGGAATCTTCCGCATAAGGGGATCACGCACGGCCATGAAACCAAGCGAGGGACCGCCAAATCCCATGGGTATGCCGAGCGATTGCCCCTCTCCGGTTACAATATCAGCGCCGAATTCACCCGGCGGCGTTAATATACCTAGCGCCACAGGATATGTGGAAACGATGCTAAGAGCGCCTGCCTTTTTAGCTATCGCACAGATAGCCGCTACATCTTCAAGGCACCCGAAGAAATTCGGATACTGCAACATCACCGCAGCGGTATTTCCATCTACGGCCTCGGCGACCCGTGTTGCGTCGATCACGCCGTCTTCGACCTGCAGCGTGACAACATCAACGCCCAGATGCCTGACGAGCCCTTCAGTAACCGCACGGTATTCAGGATGGACCGTCTCGAGAACCACCAGCTTCTTGCGGTTTGTATGAACCAGGGCCATATTAGCCGCTTCCGCAAAGGCGGTAGCACCTTCGTACATGGACGCATTGGCGATATCCATGCCTGTAAGCTCGCACATCAGACTCTGATACTCGTAGATCGCCTGAAGGGTTCCCTGAGCAATCTCGGCTTGGTAAGGCGTATAGGCGGTGAAAAAATCGCCCCGCAACAGAAGGTGGTTCAACACCAGGGGAATGCGGTGATCATATATGCCTGCGCCTATAAAACATGACAGTTCATCGGCCCCGAAATTCTGTTCAGACAAATCCTGAAGCTTTTGCGCCGTCTCCGCTTCAGATAACCCCTCGGGTAAATCCAGGGGCCGATTTAACCGCATGGACGCAGGTATCTCTCGGAACAGTTCTTCTATATCCGGGACCCCTATGGTCGCCAGCATTTGTTTAACTTCTTCAGGTGTATTGGGAAGATAATTAGCCATAGTTAAGTATCAATGCTCGCTGTGCGCGCAATGCTCTTCGTATTCTTTAACATCCATCAGATCAGATACTTCGCCAGGATCTGACAGCTCTATCTTGATCATCCAGCCGGAGCCGAACGGATCTTCATTGACTTTTGCAGGTTCGCCTTCCAGCGCTGCATTTCTCTCAATTACCTTGCCGCTCAGCGGAGCGAAAATGTCGGAAACAGTCTTCACCGATTCGACCACGCCAAGAGTTTTACCCTTAACAAGCTCAGTGCCAACCTGAGGCACGTCGACGAAAACAACATCGCCCAGTTGTTTGCTCGCGAATTCACTGATTCCTATTATGGCAATCTTGCCCTCGATGCGGGCCCATTCATGATCTTTGGTATATTTACAGTTCGTCGGGTTCATTGATGTAAGCTCCTTTAATATTTATACAAAATGGATTGAATTATATTTATTAACCGCAGGCATTCATGAAGGGGTGGGGTTGAAACCCGCCCTTACATTTATAACGACATATCATGTGTAGAAAGGGAATTTTCTGCACAACGTATCGACCTTCTTTTTCACACCATCTATCACGGCTGCATCCTCGGGCCGGGTCAGTACCTCATCGAGCAGGCCGGCTATTTCCTTCATCTCCGCCGGGCCCATGCCGCGCGTCGTGACGGCGGGAGTTCCCAGGCGGAGTCCGGAGGTAATAAATGGCGACTGCGGATCATTCGGAATCGTATTTTTGTTGGCCGTAATGCCCGCTTTGTCCAGAGCGGCTTCGGCAAGTTTGCCGGTGACATTCTTGCTGCGAAGGTCTACCAGCATGAGATGATTATCGGTGCCGCCGGAGATGAGGCGGAGTCCCTTGCTGATCAAAGCTTCGGCAAGAGCTTTCGAATTTTCTATTATCTTCTTCTGATAATCCTTGAAACTCGGCTCGAGAGCTTCCTTGAAGGCTACTGCCTTCGCCGCGATGACATGCATGAGCGGGCCACCCTGCAGACCAGGGAAGATGGCTTTATCAATGGCTTTGGCATACTTTTCGCGACACAGGATCAAGCCGCCGCGCGGACCGCGTAATGTCTTGTGTGTCGTGCTCGTCACAAACTCGGCGTATGGAACCGGACTCGGATGCAACCCTGCCGCAACAAGACCCGCAATATGCGCCATATCGACACACAGCAGGGCACCGACCATATCACAGATCTTGCGGAAACGCTCAAAATCAATTATTCGCGGATAGGCAGAGGCACCCGCCATGATCATTTTGGGTTTGTGTTCAATCGCCAGCTCTTCCAGCTTGTCATAATCGATGGTTTCGCTTTTTTCATCGACGCCATATGGAATACACTTATATAGTATTCCGCTGAAATTGACCGGGCTTCCGTGAGTGAGATGGCCGCCGTTTTGGAGGCTCATTCCCATATAGGTATCGCCAGCCTTCAATGCCGTAAGATAGACGGCCATGTTGGCCTGGCTTCCGGAATGAGGTTGTACATTCGCGTGCTCGGCGCCAAAAATCTTCTTCACGCGGTCACGAGCAAGATCTTCGGCCTGATCTACAACTTCACAACCACCATAGTAGCGTTTCGCGGGATATCCTTCGGCATACTTGTTTGTGAGAACTGATCCAAGGGCTTCGAGAACGGCTTCAGAGACGAAATTTTCGGAGGCGATCAACTCGATTCCGTTCATTTGCCGTGATCGTTCGTGTGCGATTATGTTGAAGATCTCGGGGTCAAATGTTTTCAATCTGTTCATGATTATTTCTTCTGGCCTGGCCGCATGTAAAATGGCGTTGGAATGACGGTTGCCTTGTACATTTTCCCGCGAATATCGATATCGAATGTCGATCCGATGGCTTTCAAGTCAGGGGTGACATAGCCCAAGCCTATGTTTTTCTGAAGGGTAGGGGAGAAGGTTCCGGATGTGACCTCGCCGATCTTTTTGCCATTCTTGAAAATAGTATATCCATGCCGGGCAGCCGGTCCCTTGTCGAGTTCAAATCCGACAAGTGTTTTTTGAACACCGCTTTCCTTTTGTTTCTTCAGGATATCGGAGCCGGTAAATGGTCCCTTTGCCATTTTCACTGTCCAATCGAGATTAGCCTCGATCGGAGTTGTGGAATCATGAATATCGTTACCGTATAACATCAGTCGCGCCTCAAGACGCAGCGTGTCACGCGCGCCGAGACCTATCGGTTTGATGCCGTAATCCTTTCCGGCTTCCATCAGGTTTTTCCAGAGTATTTCACAATGCTCATGCTCAAAATATAATTCGAAGCCGTCCTCTCCGGTGTATCCGGTGCGACTGATTATGCATTCTATCCCTTTGACCTTGCCGCCGGTGAACCAGTAATACTTGATGGCCTTCAGATTCTGACGAGTCAGTTTCTGCAATATCTCCTGGGCAAACGGCCCTTGAATTGCAATCAGGCCCATAGTACTGGAACGATTCTCGAGCTTCACATTTCCCTCGAGCTGTGACTCGATCCAGCGGAAATCCTTGTCGATGTTCGAAGCGTTTACTACGAGCAGATACTTGTTCATGCTCCAGCGATAGACGAGCAGATCGTCAATAATCGTTCCGTCCGGACGACACATCGGAGTATAAGCGATCTGACGATCCGATAAAGCTTCTATATCCTGGCAAACTATCTTCTGGAGCGTCTTCATAGCAGTCGGTCCATTCAGCCAGAACTCGCCCATATGGAACAGATCAAACAGGCCGACTTTTGTCCGAACCGCCTGATGTTCGTCGATAATCGATGAATACTGGACCGGCATATACCAGCCTCCGAACTCGACCATTCGGGCCCCCAACGCTTCATGAACGGCACACAACGGTGTCTTTTTCATTCTGTTAAGCTCCTTGTTCCTACCGTTTTCCAATCATTTACCACGTTTTCAGAAAGGATACCAGCAAACCCGACCGAACCGACAGAATCTTCATGCGTTGAGATTCAGCGGTTTTTTCAGACAGACATTCTTTATCATTTCATACAGAATTTGCAAGAAAATATTTTCGACACAGTATCGGTTATGCAGAATGTGCAAATACGTCAAGCATCGCGGCAACGCCGTGACCCGCCTCTTTCAGATGGCCAAGCTTCCTCAGGACGAGCTCAAGCGAACCGACCGTGCCGATCATGTCGCGTTCTCCTATCGCGCCAATAGTGGCGATGCGAAACACCGAACCGGTGATCTCACCCTGGCCAGTAGCGATCATTATGGAGTATGAGTCATACATTTCTTTAACAATCTTGGATGGGGGAATGCCCGGCGGGGCTTCGATGACCGTTAGTACGTCGGAACGCGCATCCGGCTGTGTGAATATTCGGAGTCCCATAGCCTCGACAGCTGCCCGCAAGCCTTCGGCAAGTCGATGATAATGTGAGCATATCGAGTCGACTCCTTTCGCTTCGATTTTTTCGAGAGCCGAATGTAGTGAAAACATAACCGAAATCGCCGGAGTCCATGGATAGCCAGGCAACGGCAAAGCCTGATTCCTGACATAATGCTTGAGATCGAAGTAGTAACCGTGACATTCGGTTTTTTCCATGCGCGCAAAAGCCTTATCGGACTGTGCTATCATACCAATCCCAGGTGGTGATAAAAAACCTTTATGAGAGGCCGATATGGCGACATCGACGTTGCATCCGTCCATGTCGAAGGGCAGAGCACCGAAGCCGGAAACTCCGTCCAGGATAAAAATTACGTCAGGGCGCTCTTTTATGAGTTTTCCGATGGGTGTCGGATCGTTGTAAACGCCCGTCGAAGTTTCATTGAACGTGACCGTGACGCCCCTGATCAAAGGATTTCTGTCGAGTTCACGGGCTATGTCTTCTGCCCTGGCACGATGTCCCCATGGGTATTTGAGCGGAATCACATTAAGCTTGAAAGCGCGGGCAATTTCAGTAAAACGTTCTCCGAATTTGCCGGTTTCTATGATCAAAATGGAATCGCCTGGTGAAAAATGGTTGGCGATAGCGGCTTCCATGACGCCAGTACCTGAGGAAGTTGTCAGATAAAGACGTTGTTGCGTTCGGAAAATTCTTTTCAGGCGCTCTATGCAATCTGAATACAGCTGCCCAAACTCCCTGCTGCGATGGTGGCGCAAAGGATGCGCACCGGCCAGAAGCACATCAGACTCGATAGTGACCGGTCCCGGCGTCATTAAAAGAATGTTCTGATCCATGGTTTATAAGGCCGATAACGGGGTAGGGGAGTTAGTCAGCGTTTTGTAAGCTTTAAGCGTATTGGAAAGCAACATCGCAATGGTCATTGGTCCGATGCCGCCCGGAACCGGAGTGATGAAAGACGCGCGTTCGCGCGCCGTTTCGAAATCGACATCTCCGACGAGACGCGTCTTTTTTTCAGTCGTAAGATCTTCGATCTGGTTCATTCCAATGTCTACGACCACCGCGCCTTGTTTTATCCACTCGCCCCTGATCATGCGAGGCTTTCCGATGGCAGCGACAATAATGTCGGAAGCTTTTATCTCGGCCTCCAGGTTCTTCGTATGCGAGTGTGCTATCGTTACCGTAGCATTTTCGCGAATCAGCAGGACAGCCATGGGTTTTCCGACTATATTGCTGCGACCGATCACTAGCGCCTTTTTACCTTTCAGCTCGATCCTGTAGCGGTGCAACAGTTCGATAACGCCACCTGGTGTGCAGGAGATTGTGCCATCAACGCCCTGGAGCAGCTTGCCGACATTTATGGGATGAAATCCGTCGACGTCTTTTCTCGGATCGATCGCTTCTATTATTTTATGCTCATCTATGTGGGCGGGCAAAGGCATTTGAACGAGAATTCCGTGAATATGAGAATCGTGGTTAAGCTCTGACACTCTTGCCAAAAGATCGGATTGCGTTGTTTCGGCCGACAGCTTGAGTTCGAGCGAGTGAAACCCGACCTCCTGGCATGCTTTCTTTTTACGACCTACGTAGACACGGGACGCCGGATCTTCGCCGACAAGCACGACCGCAAGCCCGGGAACAGGCTTCCCTGAAGCCGATAGAGCGGCTGTCTCTACACGAACGGCTTCGCGAATTTCGGCAGAAACACGCAGACCATCAAGCAGTTGCGCCATGATCACTACCTCCACTCGGATATGAGCGGAGTATACTCCCGTTTCCGAAGGCTTGGCAATTTTCTTTTTATGCGTAGATGGCGCTAATTTTCGATGATGAAAGCGTTCCAATATGATATCTTCGCAATCCGCCTATAACAGCCGTTATTACGAACAGGAGCTCAGGGTTCTGCTCCTTCGCGGCGCCACCAGAATTTTGCAGGCTGCTCATATTAATTGGTATTATTTGATTGCAATTATCCTATAAGTGGTTATAATAAAGATGGAATATATAGTATTACGCCACTGAGAGGATATTTTATCGTTACAAAAGGTATATCGTATGACTGAGTCCGCATTGCACAAGCGTCGGGTTTTTATAGTCGATGATCATCCCATCGTACGCCATGGCTTTGTGCGACTCATAAACCATGAATCAGATTTGACCGTCTGCGGAGAAGCTTCAGACGGCGCCGAGGCATTGCCAGCCATACTTGAAGCTTCACCTGACCTTGCAATCATCGACATTTCACTCACAGGACCCAACGGCCTGGAATTGACAAAACAATTACTGAAGAAATGTCCAGACCTGCGCGTATTGGTCATGTCCATGCATGACGAAGATATGTGCTCAGAGCGGGCATATCGTGCCGGTGCCAAGGGGTATCTCATGAAGCATGAAGCCATGGATACCGTGCTTTTCGCTATACGCACAGTACTTGAAGGCTCTTCCTACTTCAGCGCCCAAACACAAAAACAACATGCCGCTGCGCCTTCGGACGAAAAATCTCCTGTTGAATGTGAACTGATCCGACAACTCAGCGACCGGGAGTTTGAAGTATTCCGTTTCATCGGACAGGGTTATGGTTCCAGGCAAATAGCAAAAACATTGAAACTGAGTGTAAAGACGGTTGATGCTCATCGCGAGCACATAAAGACAAAGTTGTGCATTAAATCGGCAGCAGAGTTAATTGAATGCGCAGTTCGCCATGCCCTGAAGAACACCTGAATGTCATCTGGAATGAGAAGATCCCCTGAGCTCAGCTTTTTACCGGCAGCAGTATTCGGAAAGTTGCGCCTTCACCCTTTTTGGATTCCACGGTGATCATGCCCCCATGTTTTCTTATAATAGCCCGACAAAGGGCCAGACCAAGTCCCAGGCGCTTACTGGTGTTCTTTTCTCTGGCGCTGAAGTATGGATCGAAGATTTTAGGCAGATTATCGGGTGCGATTCCAACGCCGGTATCCCGAAAAGTGATATTCAAGTAGCTGCCAGGTTTAAGAGGGAGTTCGTCTTTTTCGGTTATTGTGGCGGCTTGCGCTGAAACTCTGATAATTCCCTCGGAGCGCATTGCTTCGACAGCATTAAGAGTCAGGTGAGTAAATACCAGTCTCATTTGTGATTCATCGAAAGCAACAGTCGGAAGATCTGTGGGCAGGTCGAACTCCCGGCGGATTTTATTCCCTTTCAGCGACGCGGTTACTGCGCTCACGAACCCGTGAGTGGTAGTGTTACCATGAATTGCCGCATCTACCGCGGATGAAATGACAGGCGCAAGATGCGCCACCTGGAAACATTCATATCCTCCGCCGGCGAGAAGCATCAGGCGTTTGCTCAATTCCCGGGCTTGCTCTGATGGCAACTCGGCATTCTGGATGTGTCTGAAAACTTTGCTATCCGGCTCGGCAGCCTTTTTCGCAAGTTCAATATGCCTCATGATCACCTGTAACAGATTATTGTAGTCACTGGCTATGCCATCGGCCAGGATGCTGATTGCTTCCAGGCGTCTCATTTCGGATTCCTGCTCCCGTTGTCGGCTGAGAAGATCTTCGGCACGCAGACGATGTGCACACTCCAGCAGGGCCTCATTGAGCCGATCCATGCTTACCGGTTTCATTACATACTTGTCTATACCGACATCGATCGAACGCAACAAATAATCCGTCCGTTCAAATGCTGTTGTGACGATGATCGGCACGGTTCGATCAAGAAACCTGATTTCCTGGGCCATGACAAGCCCGTCGGTCAAAGGCATCAGGATATCCGTGATTACCATGCGCGGCTTTTTTGCTCGAAACGCCTCAAGGCCGGCTGGCCCGCTGTTAGCAGTTATCAGCGTCCCAACGCGCCGACGCAAAATCTCGGCAAGCTGATCTCGTGTATCATTTTCGTCTTCCACGTAAAGGACTGTCAGCTCTTTGAGAAAATCGCTATCCTGAGAACTATTATTCATTGTCTACCTCTTTCGATAACCAACAACGAATATAGCCCGAAAATCATCCCGTTCTCAACGTATTTATAAAAAAATCTGGAATATAGATTCATCAGGAGGTTTGGAGAAGAACGCTGTTACCCCAAGATCACAGCATTCATTGCGGTCTTTTGGATCATTTGAAGAGGTCAGTATGAATACATCAATATCTTTTGTCCGCTCGTCACTGCGGATTTCCCTAAGAACTTCAAGGCCGCTGATCTTGGGAAGCTGAAGATCAAGGATAATAATGTCTGGTGCGCAGACCTCTCTGATACCCAGTAATTTATTGCCATGCAGCAAGGTCAAGGCCTCTGAACCGTCGCGGGCAATCGTGATATTTGTGAATCCTGCTTTTTTGAGCATCCACAAAGTCAAAAACTCATCATCGCGATTGTCTTCGACCAGAAGTATTGTGCGGTTCGACATACTTTATTTGTCTCACCCTTCGCCAAATGTGAAAAAAAAGGTTGCTCCATCGCCAGGGGAACCTATAGCCCAGATTCGGCCACCGTGCCATTCTATTATTCGCTGAGCAATTTTCAATCCGAATCCGGATGTTGTCTGTGCGCTTATTTTATTCTGAACAACTGACGGCAGAAACAGGGTTGCACCAAATTTCTCGTCGAATCCGGCACCGTTGTCCTTTACGTAGAACACTTTCTTCCCGGAATCATCCACCTCACCTAACTCAATCGCTGTCTCAAAAGTATTCGCGGAAAACTTTACAGCATTATCCAGTATATTTTGTAAACAGATCCCAACCATCTGTTGATTACCCCGAACGACCAGATCTGGGGTAATCTTCACTTTAATTATACGAGTTCCAGCCTCTTTGAGCAAATTAGCCATGATATTTTGGGCAAGCTCGGAAACATTAACCCAATCCATGGTTGCCCTGTTTTGCGACAGTCGGGTCATTATCAGCATGTTATCTGTAACTTTTTTCATTTCCCGGCTGACGAACACGACGCGCTCAGCAATATGCAAAATGGGACGATAATCTGCGTTTAAAGCACATTCCATCAGAATTTTGCCGAAACCTTCCAGGCGGGCAATAGGAGCTCTGAGATCATGCGAAATATAATTACAAAAGGTTTCCAGCTCTTTGTTAATCGATGCGAGTTCGATAGTCCGCTGATGCACTCGCTCCTCGAGCTCGCTATTGAACTCATGCAACTGCTCCTCTGTTTTCCTGCGCTGCTCCTCGAATTGTATAAAATGTGTACATTCAAGCAGAGCAGAGATCAGCTGATCAGTGTCAATCGGTTTGACGATGTATTTATCGATGCCGATATCGATCGACCGCATCATGTAGTCTGATCGTTCGTAGGATGTAGTAAGAAGAACAGGAACGTATGAATTTATCTTGCGGATTTCCTCCGTCATGGTCAACCCATCCATTTCGGGCATTCTGATGTCCGTGATGACCATGTGGGGGTGCTGTGCGCGAAACTCTTCCAATCCGATGACCCCGTTTTCCGCATCAATAACTTTTCCAACGTGGTGTTGCAGAAGATAGCTCAGCTGCTCACGAGCATCATTATCATTTTCGACAAGGAGGACCGTAAGTGTCTTGAGAAAAGCAACATCCTGGTCATCGTGTTTCAATGTCAGTTCCTTGCCAGTGGTATGCTAACAGCAAATTCAGCGCCATCTTCGAAGTTTTGTGCTTTCAGACTGCCCTTCATGTTCCCTTCGATTATCATTTGAGAAAGATATAGGCCAATACCGTTTCCAGATGGTTTCGTGGAAAAATAGGGATTAAAAATTTTATCGAGAATATCCGGTGAAATCCCCCCTCCGTTATCACGAACCATTACACAACCATGGTCAGCGCGCTCCATGGCGCAAATTTCTATTTTCCCGGAATCAAAATTTTGTGATGTCTTGATAGCATCTTTTGCGTTTGAAAGAAGATTCAGGAGTACTTGAGAATATTCATTAGGATATCCAAGCAGTCTCATGTCGTTCGGAATATTGACATTAACGGCTATTCTCTCTTCATCCAGACTCAGTTTGATCATTGAAATCGCCGTGAAGATTTGCCTCTCTGCGGAGAATGGTATAGTATCTTTTTCCGGGCGGAAAAAATTGGAAAAATCGCTGATTGTTGTGGACATCTGCTGAACGAGACGGTTTCCGGTTGCCACGGACTTCTCGATATATTGAATATCCGGTTTCTCAGCTCTGGACGTCTCACGGATATTGGCAAGCACCAACCCGAGAGTATTCAGAGGCTGGCGCCATTGGTGAGCGATGTTATTGATCATTTCACCCATGGCCGCCCTCCTGTTTTGAGCAATCAGAATATTATCTTTTGTGCGGATCTCGGATACGGCATCTCCAATCCGTTGCTCCAGTGAGAGGTTCAACTCTTCAAGCTGTTGTTTCCGGATCATCAGACCCTGTTCCGCCATTTTACGCTCTGAAAATAACGCCGCGACAAATAATCCCAGTGAAGTGACGAAAGCGAGAAACATCTGCCACGAAGCAATTTTTTCGGGCTCTGAGAAGCCGGCAGGGAAAAAATCGCTGTTGCCGTATATCATTATCCACGTTCCGATAATAGCGACGGTCAGGCCCGCAACAGCGGCACCGATCGGCCCGTATTGCAGCGAAATAACAATAACCAGGGGAATAACCATGTAGTGAAAAATAAAATTTCCGTGCCAGTTATTGTCGAATACAAACATTGTGCCAATTAATAAAAGGGCCATTACCGCACTGCCTTCGATACATTTCGCGAAGGACAGCCGATGAAACAGGATGTTTCTCAGCTGAAATAACGCGAGTATCGGCGGTGCCATAAGCAGTATGCCCATCCCATCACCGCTCCACCACATCAGCCATGTTTTCCAGAAGCTGCTGTTTCCATAGAGGGCCGTGACGGTAATTGCACCAATAGTGGCGCTCAGGGTCGTACTAAGTAGAGTGGAAAATATTATCAGGGCAAACACGTCTCTTATTTTGGAAAGCATAGGTGGTTTCCCTATATAACGCCGCACCAACCAGGCGCCGGTTAAGGCTTCCAGACTGTTGCCAAAACAAAAAATAAGGCTGACCGGCAGGGGCTTTCCGTTGAAATAATCGATTCCTATGTTGCCTGCGAAGGCGCCAAGAATCAGGATGGGCCACTGACGGCTGTCGTGGATTAGCAGCATTCCAACGTAAAGACCGCTGGGAAGCCAAAAATTAATGAAAGGCCCTGGCCTGAAGGAAAGATCGTTTGCCAGGAAGGCGCAGGCAAAATAGAAGCCGGCAAACAATGCAGCATGTAACAATGGTGGGTAAGAAAAATATATTGCACCCGACGACTTATCGGGCGAACCCATCTTCACTTTTTTACTTCCTCTGAATAGATGTTAATCCGGATCAGATATTTCGGAGACTCTATTACTGCCACTGTTTCTCACAAGAAACAACGCTTTCTAACGGCGTAAAATATTATTAGCTGCGCAAATGATAATTCATCTGCGCAGCTAAAGTAAACAGTCTAGCGAAGATATTTTTCGACGGCATCAAAAGTGGGATCAATCGGCTCCGGCATTGTGCAAACCGACAGAGCCGATTCGATATCTTTTAAGCCGTTGCCGGTGATAAGGATAACCACAGTCTCGTTATTTCCTATTACGCCGGAATGCGCCTGTTTTCGAAATCCGGCATACGCCGTTACCGCCGCAGGTTCACCGAATACGCCGGTTACACGCGGCATTCCGACAAGAGATTCACGAATGGCATCATCTGTAACGGAAATGCATTCCCCGGCTGACGCTTTGAGGCCACGCAATGCTTTCAGGCGATTACGCGGGACTCCGACGGCTATTGAGTCGGCGATCGTGTCGGGTGTCTGCTCTTTGAATTCACCAGTCTTCATTGCCACTTCCATGGGATTACACCCCGCAGCCTGAACGCCGATAATGCGTGGAAGCCGGTCTGAAAGACCGATCTGAACGAGATCGTAAAAACCCTTATATAAACCTGCCGTGATGCAACCGTCGCCGATGGAGACGTAGACGCGATCCGGAATCTTGTAGCCCAGTTGTTCCCAGATTTCGTATGCAACGGTTTTCTTTCCCTCAACGAGGTAAGGGTTGTAAGCGCAGTTTCTGCTGTAAAAGCCATATCGTCGTGAAGCTTCAACGGATAATTCGAATGCCCGGTCATACGTCGAGTCGATGAGAAGCGTGTGCGCCCCGTAAACCAGAAGTTGAGCAACTTTTGCCCTCGGCGCCCGCTTCGGAACAAAAATATAAGCCGGAATGCCCATTGAAGCAGCGAATGCGGAAAGCGAACTTGCGGCATTACCTGTAGAGGCCGCACAAATTGCCTTGGCCTTGGCCTCAATGGCCTTAGCGACACCGATTGCTGAAGCACGATCCTTAAGTGATGCACTGGGATTTCTGCCGTCATCCTTGATAAAAACGTTACCAAGACCAAACTCTCTCTCGAGTCTTGTCTGTTTGTACAAAGGTGTCCATCCGACCTGAAGAGGGGAAACAGGGGTTTCCGCCTCAATCGGAAGCATGCATCGATATCGCCAGAGACTGCGATCCGGGTTTCGCTCAAGATCATTTATGGTCAGTGGGGTCGACTTATAATCGTAAATGATATCGAGTATGCCATCTATGCCGCAGGTATCACAGGTGTAGCGATCGGGGCGAGGCGTTTCCTCGCGCCCGCATTTCATACACTTCATTGAAATCACTTTCGCCATGGTCCAAAACTCCCTTCACGGTGAATAATCTTTTTGTTACAGTTTTCCGGTCATGATGTCAATCTGAAGATGTCCGATCTAACCAGCAAACCCTAAATTTCATTCTAGGTTTACATAATATATATTATCAGACGTTGTGTCGAAAAATTATACCGGGGAAAGGGGGGGCATTCTAACGTTTACATAATTCTGGTTTGGCGGGTGTCGCTTATTTCCTGTGGGGTTTACATAATTCCCGATTCAGAAAGGCTGCGAGACGTACTCCCGCTTTTTCAAGCTGCACGCGTACAATCGGCGCGTTAACCGCCATATATTCCTGTGACAATACGCCGTCCTCCGGGAATGAATATGCATATTTCACCGCCAGATCTCCGGACTCACGTGCCCAGTCGAGAAAAGTCCCGGATGCGAGCGATACGGCATCCAGTTTGGCAGCTTCCCCGGACAACTCAGTCAAAAGTCGTTTTTCACTGCCACCCAACGCGGCGATGAGATCTGTATCCCAGACACGGTGTAAATTCTTGACTTGCCCCTTCAAGGTCACTTGCAATTCGTTACCGCCTGAGTCTCCCGGGGGGGAACAATGCATCGGCTGGTGCAGGTCTCCCATAAGGTGAATAAAAAATTTCAGCGCTTCCTGTCTCTCATCAAGACTTCGGGACGTATCCGCAAGCGCTTTCCCGAAATGTTCAAGAGCATCGGGAAGCGTGCCTTCTCTTTCACGTGGCCTTCCGGTTCGTATGGCGTGGTGTATTGACTTGAAAGAAGCCGACGGAACATCAACATAATGATATGGGGCCGTAAACGGCCGGCTCGGCCTGATATCATCAGCCCATTTTGCAACTCCGACAAATGTCTCGGTTGCCAGAATGCTTTGAACTTCGTTTCTGACTTCAGGCCTTAACAGACTTTCTGCTATACCCGCAACCAATCGATGCCCCTTGGCATTCCAGGCAGCGGCCGGGAAACCCGGCCCTAATATCACAATCATAACCACGATAGCTGACAACCGATTCACAAAAGACTTCATCAGGCTTCTCCAAGTTAATAATAGAATATAGGGTCAGCGCCCATTTAATATAGAGATATGACGTATAAAATAATTATGTAAACTAAACAGGTGAAGTTTGCATAATTCTATGAACGAAAGTTCACCAGAATATTATCCCGTTTTTGTTGCCCTATGCCACATTCTAACATATTCGCAATAATATAAGACAGTGCCAACATTAAATGCAGGGCAAACGCATTAAAAGTTCTGTGACAGGGCGCGACCGCTGGGAGCGCCGCTTCGCGCTTCGGCGTGCCCGGCGGTCACGCCCTACCTTACTCATAGTTCCCTCATTATGAGCTGCGCTATAGGCCATTCCTTATTTTTAATGCGTTTGCCCTGACATAAAATGGGCGCTGCCCCTATTTTCCATATTTTCCCTGATCATGGTTTTTTAATTGAGTCAGGATCTTGCGCTGTTTTGATAACAGATCTATGAGCCGCCCACTTCGCTGAGACAATAACGTGCTCGACAGTATAAGCGTCAGAATAATAATCCAGAAAAGCCCGGATCCGGAATTTTTCCTGATTGGTCTCGATTGATCCATCAGCAACACTTTTTTCATTGTCCGCACCGCCAGTACATTGGGAAAACGGCCCCGCTCATTTCCACAGAGCACTGAACTGTTTTCGCATCAATGCTTCGGAATCCGGATAGTCTGATGGCGTCGTGAAAATCCAGGGTCACCCCACCGGCCGCACGCTCGAAGCGAACTCCTCCACCCTTTCGGGTCAGAATTACTCTCATCGTTTCGGTACCTCGAAGCAAAAAAAGGTCATCCTGGACCCAGTCGATGCGCCATGCTGCATCGAAGGCTCGCTTGAAAGCCTGAAACGCCTCAAGAGTAATCGTCTGCCGCTGTAACTCCTGGTTTTGTGAGAACGCCAACCTCTGAATCTGCATCACTCCGGGTAATATGCCCTCAGTAACAATTCCGAGAATCGCGATGACGATCATCACTTCAATCAACGTGAAAGCACGTCTACTCATTGAGTTCCACCGTTCGCGAGATAACACGCGACCTTTCCCCGGGAATCGATTCTTCGATGAACAGAGATAGTCGCAACTTTGCGTGTGTCACCTCTCCTTCGTCAATCTTTTCCGCGGTCAACTTCAATCCTCCCGGTAGCTTTACCTCGTCGATAATATCCTGAATTTTTCGCTCGCTGATACTGCCGAATGGAATTGCCTCGGCAAGTAAACGATTCTTCACTCCCTCGAGAACCCAAAGCGCTATATTGTTTTCACGCGCAGCGGACAGCCCGAGATTTTGAGCATGCCAAAGAGAATATCCTCCTGTCATCAATATCCCGATCAGAAAGATGCTTATACTTATCTCGAGTAGCGTTAATCCTAATCGGGAACGAAACAGGCAATGCCGCGAAATTTTCATCGCATGGCCACTCCCTGCGTGAAGGTGCCGGTAGTCAAGGCGAAATACGGCCCGAAAAACGCTACGCACAGCATACATACGACAAATCCGACCAGCAGCATCGCGAGAACTGATCCTATGTACTCGATTCTCTTCGGATAGCTGCTGGCGATTGAAAACGAGGAATCACGTCCGAGACGAAAGGCCGCGATTACCGCCTGCGATGAGGCATGTTCAGGCCAACGGTGGCGCATTTCCCGCAAAAGAAGTGATTTTCCAAGTGCCTCTTCGACGGAATGTCCATTTTTCAAGGATTCAACAGTGTCTTCCAGTTGTCTTACAAGGAAATTATCATTCAGTCCTTCCGTGGAACGCCTTATCGCATCTCCGAGATCGTGCCCCGCCTCCAGTTGCAAGGCTATCGCTCCATGGAGCCGCGCACGCATCTCATGAAGGCCGAACGAGCCCATTCCCATCAGACGACCGAAAAAAGATCGCGAAATCTCGAACGGGGATAGGAAAAACAACGTGTGTGCGGACATTATCGCAATGGTGACGATGAAAAAAGGCATCGGAATGGAAATCGGCCAGGTGCGAGGGTCAGCGATATATAACATTCGAAGGGTGAGTGGCCATTCCTTCGGTCCCCCGGAAAACCATACCGAAATTACCGGAAGAAGATTTAAATTGATCAACACAAGATTTGCCACCGCAAGCTGGAACAGGAAAACCGGGTAGAAAAGCGCAGTTTTCAAACCCTCTTTTAATTTTTCCATCATCACGAGATGCCCCGCATACGAAGTCAGGGCACCAGTGAGCGCCTTTTCATCCGGCGATTTCATTAGCCCGGCCAGAACCGGGTCCATGCCAGGGAGCCTATCGACGGATGCTGACAGGTCATTTCCGGCGGCAAGTCGATCTGCGAGCGTTTTGGCCCACTCTTCCGCACGGCCATCCCCAAGACTTGTTGCAGCCTTGGCCAGGGCTGTCGGCAAAGGGATGCCGGAGCGGTTAGCCGAACACAACAGCCGGCAGAATATCAACAGGCTCCGCGCACGGTCGGCGGACGGGCTTTCAGATGCACTGCCAGCGCTGAGTTCCGATGACGTGGAGATTGGGAGGGGTCGTGTGGGATCGGGTTTGTTATTCATATATGATTTCTGTAAGCAGACGAACAAGTGCAAGGTAGAGACTCGAGCAGATTATTCCGACAAAAGTGGCCGTCAAGACTATCGCGGCAGTCTCAATGCCCTCTCTCAGGCGATTAAATCGATGTTTCAAACGAAACCTCAGAAGATCGGCAGCCTGTTCGAACAAGTCCCGGGATTCACCGGTATCGATTCCAAGCCGGATGAGCCATGCTTCCAGGGGGTCGAGCCCGTGGCGCGCAAGAATCGTTTCGGTGGGTGTTCCGTGATCTATACCCATAGCAAGCTCAGAAAAGATCGCATGCGAACGCGGAAGAAATAACGGATGGGCGAGAACACTCATAACGTCGCGTACGCGATCAGGCGGAACCGCGGCAAGTGAGGAAAGAGCCACGACAATCTCTGGTCCAAAAAAGTATGAGCTAAAAAGCACGCGACCTATTTTATCCAGAATCTGTTTGCCAAATGTGCTGATAATTGCAAACAGTAAGATAACAATAAACCACCAGTTTATCAGGAAATCGGAAGACTCCAGAATTAACTGCATCGACCATGGAATTTCGAGATGCATTCCGAGAAAGATTTCTTTGAACTGAGGCAAAATGAACATAACCATCGCCGTTAAATTCAAACCCGTAATTGCAATCAGAACTGCGATGTAAAACACTTTGCCGTCGCTTGTATCAAATCCATAGTAATCGGAGTTCAGGCGGGCAGCCATAATCGCCCCAATCTCGCTATCATCGAGCTCCGAGCCGATCAGGGCCAGCAACCAGCGGGGTAACGCCAGGCAAGGGCTGGCCCCCAATAGTCCCTGGAGCGGAGTGCCGTTTTCCAGGCCTCTCGCTAAAAAAGCGAAGGCTTTGGCACATGGACCCGCACCAGTTGAGCCCATCTGGCCGGCAACCTCGGGAAGTGACATTCCGCACACGAGGCCAAGCGCAGCCTGGCTGAGCATGTCATGATACCGCTCTACCATAGGCGGATATTTTCTGAAAGGATCATCGATAAATTTGCTGCCGTCGTTGTGGTTCATGTCTTGTCCACACGTGGTGTTGCGAAATCTGAAGTCGGAAGACATGGTCGGACATTCTCGTCACCCCAGGTCTGTTCCTGGAATTGCGGAAAACCTTCGCGTCCATGCCCGACAATCCTGAACACGCGCGCCGTTGGACGGAGACGACCGCCAGATAACAAGGATAAATGATCTGTCTGATTGTCCCGGGAAACTTTTTCGCGGGTCAGAGACAGAACCAGCATGCCCCTCAACCCGGGTCCTATAATGCTGGATTCAAGTCCCATCTGCATTATGCGTTGCATGGCGCCATCCGGGTCGGCCGCATGAAATGTAGCCAGAACCAGATGCCCTGCGAGACCACCCTGAAGCGCTTCGCGCAGGCATGCGGGGTCGCGTATTTCTCCAAGCGCCATGATATCCGGATCCTGGCGCAACAGGTGTTTGAAAGCGTCGGCCAAACCAAGCCCCGTTCGCGGATCGAGGGAGGCCTGACAAATGCCGGGAACGCGCCCTTCGACAGGATCTTCCAGGGTGGCGACCCGACGCGAAGAGCCGTCGCGGGAACGTGCCGTCTCGGCAAGTGAAGCGTATAATGCGGTTGTCTTGCCGCACCCGATGGGGCCAACGATAAGTATGAGGCCCGAACCGTCAGCCAGAAGATTACGCCATGCAGTTGTCGATCCACTCCCCCAGCCGAGAGCATCGAGATCCGGGAATTCAATTGGCCGGATGAACCGCATTGCGATACGGTCTCCGTGAAGAGAAGGAAATATGGACAGACGCACATCAGTCGTATTAACAGGCGGAGAAGATGCATGAGCGGATGACGAAAAAGCGGCAGTATCAGCACCAGTGGAAGATGGGAGAAATTCCCGGGAAAAGGCACCCTCCTGCGGAATTCCGGACAGATGTGACCGGCAGCCTCCCAGATGTTTAAGACGAGCAGCCAGACCGGTATGAGAAGCGATCGGATAATTCCCGACAGTGGTGAGTTCGCCTCGAATTCTCATTGTGATCCGAACGCTTACGGGGCCTGGTTCGAGATGCATATCACTTGCGCCCAGGCATGTCGCAAGGTCAAGTAAAAGATTCATCGCGTCAACGAATGGTGTTCCCCGCCAGCCAAGCATTTCTGCGAATAGATTTATGGCATCCGCAGGATCTGGCATGCGTAGACGATATGAGCGGCGTTTATTGTCCTCGGTCGAAAGGGTCGAAAGAAGTTGCGCAAGAGCGACCGGATCAAATGAACCTCGTAGTCTGAGCAGTTCATCAGGTTTGCATAGCTGTAAATGAACCGTGTCTCCAATTGCTTCACACGAAATTATGCGGGAAAATGGAATTGCCCGTTCAGGTTCACCAGAGCGGGCAATGACGAGGTGGTCGGCATGCACGCGGAATGCGAGTCTTCCGAACCATTTTCCCAATCCTGATGGGCGAAATTCAAGGGGCAATAGACCAAACATTTGATAAATATACAATATCTGACTGAATTCGTCTCGTTTTTATATGGAGTTTATTTCAGCCTGAAAACATTGTCGGATTGGCACAATCCTATATTTGTTTTCAATCCGCCGATCTGTTATAGTATTCGTATGGTGCGATTGGATAGTCTCAATGCTGAATGTGCTCGCCGCCGTCTTGCACGGGCGTTTCCCGCGCAGATTGCCTGTCGTATCTTTGGCAATAAATCAAAGCCATGTCAGCTCGACCCGATATGTCGACCTTCGGAAAAACACGGCCCAGTCCTATTTTATACGATAATAAGCGCTGCTGCGATACTTCTATTCATTGCCGGCTACTGGATAGCCCGCCTTACGGGCGTTGCACTGATACTGCGACTTTTAAGACGATTATTTCTACCGCCGCTCCGCATGCTCGCAGTGGTCTTTCGTGATATGAAGTCGCTTTATGATTCGCTGACTGAAAGCGCCTGATCGGTCAGACAAATGATCGTATCAGCCGAGGAATCAATTAATCATCCAACTCTTTTTTTTCATTGTTCCGGTCGCGACCTTCCGGATTATGCGCACAAATCTTTCGACTCGTTCCTCGTAGAAAACGGAAAAATAATTCGCAGAGACTTTGGCCTCGAAACCATGTCCCGGTTCAGAGGATATACACAATTCGATCTGGGCGGTGAAGTCGTTTTACCGGCCTTTGCCGATGTACATACTCATTTTATGCAGACAGGCTTGATGCTTGTCGGCTGTCGCCTTGACAGGGCGCGCTCCCTCGATGAAGTGTTCGATCGTCTTCACACATTTGCAGCTGCCCACCCCGACCTCAAGTGGATCCTTGCCTGGAACCTGGACGAGAGCGAACTGCAGGAGAACAGGCTTCCCACGGTAGCCGAACTCGACGCGGTACTGCCCGCGAAAAATCTGTGGCTTTCACGTATAGATCTTCATTCCGCGGTTCCCAATTCACACGCCATGGCATGGGCTCAGTCGATCCTGCCTTCGGCAGCCCTTGTCGGGGGCCGTTTTTGCATGGAGACATACGCGTTTCTTTCCACCCGGCTCCAGGCTGATCTTCCGGTTGATTTCAAACGACGTGGTCTTGAACTCGCCCGTACATCGTGTCACGAACACGGCATAGGAACGGTTCATGCCCTTGAAGGCGGCGATGAATGTCTGAACGCTGATGTAGCGCTCGTATCTGATTTTCTTCTTGAGCCCGAATTACATGGAGTCATATATCATCAGTCCTTAGATCCAACATTCGCTCTTCAGCACGGCTGGAATCGTCTCGGCGGTTGTCTGTTTATAGACGGCTCGTTTGGTTCGCGAACTGCCGCCCTTTGTGAATCGTATACCGACGACCCGGAAAACAATGGCATGTTGTACAAATCACGGGATGACGTTGAAGAACTTCTGAGATGCTGCCGTGTACATGATCTTCAACTCGCTATGCATTGTATCGGCGATCGAGCCATCGACTTTCTTACCGAAATCCATGTTAATGCTTTCGAAAAGTTTGGCCCCCCTCCCCTGCCCCACCGTATCGAGCACTTCGAACTCCCGGATGACACCGCCTTACGTCGCGTGCGTGAAGCAAGCCTGTTCATATCGGTGCAGCCTGCTTTCGAGGCATTATGGGGCGGTATCGGGCGAATGTATGATAAACGGCTAGGCGCGGAACGCGTTCTTCGAACCAACCCGTTCCGAACTCTTCTCGATTGCGGAATACCCATCGCAGGCGGATCGGACAGCCCGGTCACCCCGCTTGATCCATTTCTGGGCATTGATGGGTTTGTGAATCATCCAAATCCTGACGAGCGTATCGATTTGAACAGTGCTCTCTCGGCCTTCATACTCGAACCACACCGTTTCGCCGGGGAAGACGCCGATCGTGGCCGTCTCGGCCCCGGATTCAGAGCTGATTTTGTAACACTTCCTTCCGACCCATTCCTGACCACGCCTTCGAAGCTCCGGGAGCTACGGACATCACGTCTGTTTCTTGAAGGCAGGCCGGTCGGGCATTCCCCATCAAAAGGAGTCTGATATGAACCACTCGGATTTGTCCGTATTTCCCTTTCGTCGCTGTGTTTTTCTTTTTGCTTTTGTATTGATTACGTCATGTTTGTTATCCAGCGTCGCATTTGCTGGCGGAGAGCCGATGTTAACCGAAACAACACCTGCCGTAAAAGAAATTCTTCCCATTGTCGACGATTTCTTCGGAAAACTCGAAGCAAAGAATGCCACGGATTCTCTGAAACAGTTGTTCGATATCTTTCCGATCGAGGAGCGTTCACAGAAAAATTTTCGCTCTGACATTCAGGTACTTTCAGAGAAACTAGGTTACCCGACCGGCCACGAATTCATCGGTTTTCGCCCCATCGGAAAATGTGAACGATATTTTCTTGTTTATTTACTTACGCATCATGATAAGATGCCTGTTGCATGGGAATTCACATTTTACCGACCAGTCGCAGGAGGAAAATGGCAAGTCAATTATCTAAGATACAATTCTGACGAAATATTCGAATTCTTTGCTTATCCGAAACTGCGCTTTGAAGGCGCTGTTAAGGCAGCGGAGGGACCTTCCCGATCTGCCGCGGAATAGGAAAACACTTGACGAGTATACCTGTTTCTGGTTTCGTTTGACGTGACGCTCTGTAAAAAAGAGAGGGGGATGACCGTATGAAAAAACAACTATGCCGCGCCATTCATCATCTGGCCTTGCAACAGAACGCGACATTCACGATTCAGCAGATGTTGCACACGATCGGCGCAGTCGTGAACTGTTCCTATGCCATTCTGGTGCTTCGCAATGAATCCACGGGATATCTGGAGATCAAGAATTTCTGCAATATGTATTGCGAAACCGTACGCAATTTCAAGCGTAAAGTAGGCACCGGTGTCGTCGGAAGACTGTTTTTCAAAGATCGTTTTATTATGGTTTCTCCGCATGACCCCGCTGACGATTACAATGAGATGGTACTCGAGCGTCCATATGCCACTGCGGTTTTCATACGTGTCGAGTCTCAGAGCGCCCCCGTAGGATATCTCGGAATCTATTTCGATCGTGAAGTTGAGATAGACTCAGAGACGCGCGAGTTCCTTATCGCTACAGCTGAAGTGGCCTCCGTTGCTCTTGAGAAAGAGTATCTCCGAAAGCTGGTGAATGAACTCAAGCGATTCGATCACGAGACTGGACTTCTCTGCCATACATTCTTTCTTCAAAAACTCGGCGAGGAGCTGTCTAAAAGTGAGCGATACCGCTTGCCACTCACATTGGCCATCATGGATCTCGACAACTATAAGGATGTCATGAATCTGCACGGACTCACGGCGGCACATGCACTGTTCGTCGAGCTTGCCGATCAGGTAAAGGCATGTGTTCGCGGAGTGGACGTGGTTGGCCTGTTCGGCACTGACGAATTCATCGTGTATATGCCGAACACTCCGGTAGATAAAGGTGAAACAGTGCTCGCGCGCTTCCGTGATGAGGTGCTTTCGAGAAAATTCACGACCCAGGAAGTTTCGAGTTCTCTGTCCATAGGTATGACCGGTCGTTTAAACGGGGACAACCTCGAACGGTTTATATGGCGTGCTCAGACAGCATTACATAACGCCCGTTTGCGTGGAAAAGGACTTTTGCAGGTGGTTCCCCCTCTATAATCTGCGAAGAGATGCGCAATACTGCACCCGAATGCAGTTAGGGGGGCTGTTTTGAAATAGCGTGATTTTTGGTAGGGGTGACTTTGGTCGGGCGGCTTTGTAGGGGCGGCTTTCAAAGCCGCCCGTGTTGATTGCCACAGGCGGTTTCGTTTGCCGTAGGAGCATGGCGAGCCGTGTCCAAAAGCATAAGGTTGCGTGCATTTTTTGTATAATAATGCAAACATCAAATTGATGTTGCACAGGAAGTGAGAGGATTCGTTTCCCCCTGACGGTTGTTTAATTAGAGATGTACTCGGGGAGGCTCTTTGGATCTGAATTCGAAGTATTCCGGCAGCGTATACAACAGGAGCATGCTCGCTTTGGGAGCGGCACTTCTTGTTGCGGTAATTTGCAGTGGAATCTTCCTGTCTTATTTCATACTTGGAGGCTACAGACACCTCGAATTTCAGGCGGTCGATCAGCAGTTACGTCACTTCATGAGTGATCTTGAACGCGAGAAGGAATTGTTGTCTGCGGTGGCTAAAGACTGGGCTAACTGGGATGAAACCTGGGAATATGCCCTTGATCGAAACGAGGCTTTTCGCCGTCAGAATCTTCAGCCGCAGATGCTTAGCGCAATCAAGGTTGATCTTCTTCTGATCCTGAATTCCAGAGGCGACTTTCTGGAATCTCTTCAGCTGATCAATAAAGGCAAAACATTGGTTTCCACCTCATCCTCGACAGCGCGTCTTGTCGCTTCCCGCGTGAGTCTGGATGATCTGGCCGAACCCACATCAGGACGAACCGATTATCTTGCAACGAAGCGTGGTTTGCTTATTGTAACGGCGCTGCCCATTCTGAACTCCTTTGGGAAAAAAGAGTGCCATGGAACTATTATCATGGGTCGCCTGATCGACAACTCTAAAATTGTCACTATGAGTCGAAAGACTGGGATCCGATTAAGATTGTCGCCTATCACCGCCTGGGATCGCGCAATGCTTGCCGGGAACGTAATCGCATATAATAAGGAATTTTCCGATCGTCTACAACTATTGCGCCATACAGTGGACGCGCACGGTGAAACGGCTGTCAGGGCCGTTGGGGAAGACGAGGTCGCCGGCTACCGGTTTCTTTATGATTCGAGGAATCGCCTCGTCAGTCTTGTCGCTGTTTACGAGAGACGCAGTATTTTTCGAACGGGGTGTGAAAGTCTTGTATCCGCCCTTTCGCTTATGTTCATAATATGGCTGCTTTTTGGAATTTCCGCATTTGCGATACTTGAAGCGATGATACTTCGCCCCCTGCGTGATATGAAGGAGGTCGTGAAAAAGTTTAACCCTGAAGCAGATAGCGGGGAATTGCTCAGAGTCGATGAAAAAAGCGAACTTGCTGAATTGTGCCGCGTAATAAATGCTATGGTAACTGCACGACGCAAGATGGTCGCAGTGCTGCGTCAAAGCCAGGAGCGGCTGCAATTATCTCTGGAAGGAACGTCTGACATCCTCTGGGACTGGGACACCATTACAAGCAAAGTATTTTTGAGTCCGAAGTGGGCGCAAATGCTGGGATATCCGGCCGGTCCTTCGGAGATCAGCTTTACGCGCTGGGAATCCTTTATCCATCAGGATGACCAGGCTGTATTAGACCAGACTCTGCATGACCACCTGGAGGGGCGCACCCCCATTTTTAAGTGTGAGTTTCGAGTAAGGAATCGAGAGGGGCACTGGATCTGGCTTGGAATACGCGCGAAGATCGCCGAGCGAAATTCTGATGGACGTCCTGCGCGTTTGAGCGGCCTGCTTTCTGATATTCGCGAGCGGAAACTGGTCGAGAATGAGCAGTTACTTGCTGCCGCCGAACTTGCCGGGGCGCGTGACCACGCTCTGGAGGCCGTCGAAGCGAAGACGAGATTCTTTTCAAATATGAGCTATGAAATTCGTACATCGATGAATGCGGTCATCGGTCTGGCGAATCTTCTGCTCGAATCAAATCTTGAGCCGCGTCAGCGCGAGAATATTGAGACCATTTGTGCATCCGGGGAAATTCTTCTACAGCTGATCAACAATATTATCGATATGTCGAAATTCGAGTCCGGTGACATAACTTTTGACCCGGTGGATTTTTCGCTTAACAGGTTATTCGATGAAGTTGTCGAATCTTTTCGGGACAAAGCCTTTGGAAAAGGCGTGGAACTTCTGATAATACAGCGGCCCGAACTGCAAATCATGGTAAACGGAGACGCGGCACGCATTCGGCAGGTTCTTGCGAATCTTGTCGACAACGCGATCAGGTTCACATCACAGGGTGAAGTTGTCGTAGATGCGCGTTTCGAACGCGGGTTGAGCGAGCGATGCATTTTACGTGTCGAGGTTCGGGATACCGGCATTGGAATGGCCACGGAAGACGCGAACCGGCTTTTCTCGCAACAGGGACCGATAGACCCATTCAATAAAAAGCACGGGGTTGAGCCGGGGCTCGGCCTGACTCTTTGCCGACATTTCGTTCAGTTGATGGGGGGCGAGATCACTGTCATGAGCGAATTGAACTTTGGTTCTCGTTTCTTCTTTGCGGTTCCGGTGAAATCTCTTGATTCGAGCCCGGTTCCGAAAAAATGGCCATCCATTCCGAATGCTGAGGGCAAACGCGTTCTGATCGCGGATGATCGGGAATCATGTCGTCGGGCAATTGTTGGTATGCTGACAGATTTTGGATTCTTTGTAGATGCAGTGGAGTCGGGGGCAAAATTGCTTGAAGTCTTTACCAGCGCCAGTACGGCTGGTGAACTGTACGATCTCGTGATTATCGATTCGCACATGCCTGACATGGACGGTTTTGAAGTAGCACGGTGGCTCAAGAAGGCGGCTGGCAATAATGTTCCTCCGATCGCTTTTTTAATGGGTGACACTCAGCGTGAAATCATGTTGCGGGCGAAGGCCACAGGAGTACTTTTGGCGCTTTCAAAACCGGTTATGTATGCTCCTCTTCGCGATATGCTTACTGATGTCCTGAAGAAGTCATCTGCCGCCACACGCAAACCTGGGGCTCTCGCTTCCATTCTCCGGCGTGCGGAAGCTTCCAAATTCCGCTTGCTGAGTATTGAAGACAAACCAATAAATCAGTTTGTCATCCGACGCATTCTCGAAGCAATGGGATTTCACGTCGATACTGCCGAAAACGGTGTAGAGGGTTTGGCACTAATCGCACGAGAATCGTTTGACGCAGTACTGATGGATTGTCAGATGCCTGAAATGGATGGTTACGAAACCACCCGTAACATTCGGCGACATGAGGGCTCAGGAAAGCATCTTCCCATAATCGCGTTGACAGCCCACGCATTAGAAGGTGAGAGGCAGCGGTGTCTTGGGGCGGGCATGGATGATTATCTGACAAAGCCAATAGACCCTGAATTACTGGCTCAAACCCTCTGGAAAGTCCTGGATCACTCTCGCAGTGTCGAAGTCATACCGCCGATCGGAAACGAGGATCTCAAAGTTATCGAAGATCGATTCAAAGCCATGACTGAGTTGATGGGGCGCAAGGAAGCCGGCAGCATATGGTGGCAGTTCCTGCAGTCGGCGCCGAAGGCATTACACGACATGCATGAGGCGCTTCGGACCTCCAATCATCTGCGCTTGCGCAAGGAAGCGCATAATCTGAGAGGGGCATGCAGTATCATCGGAGCGGTCGGCATGTCCGACTTGTGCGTTTTGCTGGAGGAATCTGATACCAGCTCCGGCGATGCGGCTGCAAATGTTGAATCTACGCTCCGGGCACTTGCAAGTGGCTTCAATATTTTATTGAGCGCCCATGCCGAAGGCAAACTGCACATCGGCACGGGAGACCGTTGAGTCGATCAGATTTCGCAGATGGGCACGGATAAAGACGAGAAAGAAGTTAAGTCTCTAGCCCACAAAATCCGTATCCAGTCCGTTTCTTTTCATCGCCGGACGCGAGTTTGATATACTGGTCCACAGAGGGGTGAATCCTCGTTAATAAATCTCATGTGAAGCTTCACTTATGACGTTGACCATTTATTCCATTAACATCTCTATCAGGCGGCCTTGCGTTTAATAACTCTTTCAGAAATCTCTTCTCCGTGTTCCCTTTCAGCCGCTTGCAGATCATACTGAGATTGCAGATTCATCCAAAATTGAGGAGAAAGGCCAAAATACAGGCCAAGGCGAATAGCTGTATCGGCAGTTATTCGGCGCTTGCCGTTCACAATTTCGCTGATACGATTTGCAGGAACTCCTATATCGCATGCCAATCGATTTATGCTTATATTCTGGGAATCAAGAAAATCATCTTTCAACATTTCGCCAGGTTTAATTAGCGCAAGATCAGTTCGCTTCGTCATTTCAGCCCCCTTCAGTGATAATCCACGATTTCGACGTCACTCGGATTTCCATCAATCCAGGAAAAGCAAATCTGCCATTGATCGTTGAATCTCAGTCGAGACGGATGAGTGTTGCGGACATGCTTCCGTTATCGGGGTCATCCAGTACCAGTTGTGCCGCATTGCCGGATGCGCCAACCGGTACTTCGATGATCGCGAATGACATCGAAGTCGGCGAGATACTTGTTTCGAATGCGGCGAGATTTGAAACATGGGTGGTTGTTTGCGAAAGATTCAAGCCAAGATCGACTTTATACCTATGTGCCGCATCGAGTTTCGTGTAGTCGAATAGTGTCTTGTGACATTCGGCGAAGAGTGCCACGCTCCAATCTCTTAAAATGCCCTGGAAGCCCCCGAATGGAGCTGCAACATGATCGACGTTGTCGATGCCCTTATAGTCGCTGTTGACTATTGCCTTGATGCTGTCTGAGCCTGCGCGTTCATACATGTAATGGCTGAAAAGCCCGCCTGCACCATAATTCGCGAGGGTTGAGCCAAAATTAACGAGGGAAGTGTTCCGCATGGAGCGCGTGTAGTCTCGAAAACGATCTTCGCCGGCTGTGTCTCCAACGAGAATGCGATATCGTGCTTCCGCACCGACCGCCAATGACTCGTCAAGCCAGACATCTTCCTCGAAACTGAGATTATTCGTGAAACGGTGAGCGACAAAATTCGCCAGATGTTGGAATTCGTGAGTCGTTGTCTCAAGAGCGACATTGCGCCAGTTCGTCCCGTTGAATGAGCCATTCGGCGTAAATACGCTGATCATATCGCGCTCATTACTATTCGGGTGTTGCGCACTTCGAGTTTCGAGATGTTCAGTATCGAAAAGCCCGGCGAAACCCAGTTGAGTAACCAACGGCGACAAGACAATCGTTATGTGACCATCAGTGTCCATGTCATATGTGGGTCCGTAATTTTGTGTTATCAGAGGATATACGAAGTCGTCGAATCTGTTCATCATTATATCGAGATCTTCTTCGGTTATGGTCCAGGTGCCTACGGTGGCGCTCAAGCCATTGTAGGCATCCGGATCCACGAAGAGCTTGCAGGTCTTTCCTATGCGACGTAATACACCCGTTCTGCTTGTGTAATTTCCGCCGTTCAAACCACTGGAGCTGTAAAGCATGAATGAAACTGAATCACCAATTTTTTCGCCAGCGGTCGAGACGGCGCCGCGAAGACTCTTTCGGGACCCGGTGGCTTTTGCCGCGAGAATATTAGCATGCGCACGATCGTTTCGCATTTTATCGAAAAGGGCCTGGTTGGGAAATGCCAATGCCCGCATGGAACCACTCATGTCGCCCCGTATGGATGATAAAACGACTCCGCCGCCGCCGTTTCCCTGAAGTCGAAAGCTGCCTCCAGTTGTGCTTCCCGTGGTGACAACAAGACCGAAATGGCGAACGGTAGCAGTATCGGCGGCCAGATCGCCACGAACCGAACCCGCAACCGCACTCCCCAGATTCATGACGAGTTGCTGCCTCGCGAAAGAAATCTCCGAGCTCATCTGACCAGGCGATAGTGCGGGAATATCGACTTTCAAAGAATCTGTACGCGGCGAAAAAATCGTGGGACCAACGGGACTCGTTCCGGTGCCGCTTCCTCCCCCACCCCCGCCACCACCGCAACCAAGAAGGCCGATAGCGGTTGCCAGGGACAAAACCAAGACAAACCTGCGAACATTCAGTAAAGAAAAAATTCCCGCAGAAGCAGGTCGTAACTGACTGATCATAGTGTATCCATCCTTTTATGAACCTTTACGATTCCGGGAAAAATATCCCGAATCGGACAATATTTTTCCTGGTTTTCCGGTAAATGATTTCTGGACGTGAGGGAGTGATATACATCGACCACTCTTACTAAGCACGCGATGGGAATAATTCCCGCAATATTGCTTACTCTCAGAGTTTAAGCGTACCCCGAAGTAAAATAAAAGTCAACGAAAACACCGTTAAAATTTATTAATTTCACAAGCGTAACCAGCTCCAACAAATTGGCGAAAGGCTCATGAATGTCCGGGTGACTCAATCAGATCATCGGAATATTTTTCATTGGCCGACGAGACATGTTTCGCCACTACGGAATATAAGGCAATCTGCGTCTAGTCGTTTGTTTCGTCCGGGAGTTCGAGATGTACTAGTTGTACATGTACACCCTTTACCAGTCCGAGTTTTCGAGCAAGTTCCTCATGTTTTTCCTTATCTCCGACGAGCTCGAGCATAAGTAAACCAGCTTCAGAGCAATTGTCGAGAACACCGTTATGGATACCGAGTCGGGTCTTTATGAAACAACCCCAGCCGGTAAGAATCTTCTGGACTGTAACTGCTGCCTCCTGGCGTTTGCCGATCAGCATGAGCAATACTGTCTTCTTTACGTTACTTGGCATAAGCAATCCTCCTCTATGTATATTATATTTTGAAATCTGAAGTTTCTGATTTCAGATTTGAAATCATGCAATAATGATAGCAAAACATAATTCAGTTTCGGGCGAATGATCATTCGCCCCTACGTTTGTTTATTCCTTTCCGGTCTTATCTGTGTCCATCCGTGTTCATCTGTGGTTAATTCCTTTCCGGTCTTATCTGTGTCCATCCGTGTTCATCTGTGGTTAATTCTTTTCCGGTCTTAATCTGTGTTTATCCGTGTTCATCTGTGGTCAATTCTTTTCCGGTCCTAATCTGTGTTTATCCGTGTTCATCTGTGGTAATTCTTTTCCCGGTCTTAATCTGTGGTCAGTCTTTACGTGAAAAAGGCGCGGGCTTCATCGAGGATATTCGCAAATCGTCCATGTACAAGGCGTGCCGGCGGGAGTGACTCAATAAAGAATTTTCCATAAAATTTTGTCACAAGCCGTCGATCGAGAATCCAGATAGTGCCACGGTCACGACGGCTGCGGATCAGCCTTCCGAAACCCTGTTTCAACTTTATTGCGGCCATTGGCAACTGATACTCAGAAAATGCGTTCTTCCCGGCGCGTTCGAGAAGTTCCTGGCGCGCTACAAGAATCGGGTCGTCAGGGATCGCGAACGGAAGCTTCGTGATGACCAGGTTTCTAAGCGCATGGCCGGGAACATCAACGCCTTCCCAAAAACTATCAGTGGCAAACAGAACAGCATTGCCATCATCCCGAAATTTTTCGAGCAGGTGCGTACGTTCGGCTTCGCCTTGACGCAGACACTCGAGGCCCTCGCGTAACAGGCGCGGGGCAAGTCGCTCGTGAAGAATCTGCAGATGCGCGTATGAGGTGCAGAGAACCAGAGTACCGCCGTTAGAACTTTTCGCTATCTCGAACACCGGATCAATAGTGGCTTCCATGAATTCGCGCGCAGCGGGTTCGGGCAGATCATCCGGGATGAGCAGCAATGCCTGTTTAGAATAATCAAATGGCGAGGGGAAACGTCCTTCGAGAGGCTTCGGTTCAATCTCGTCGCTTGCCAGCCCCAGCCGTCCCTTGATGAAATTGAAGTTGTGACGCGTCGACAGTGTAGCCGAAACAAGAATTGCACTATCTATGCGTGTGAATAAACTGTCGATCATCGATTCTGATACATCCAGGGGAGCTGACTGAAATGCCGGCCATCGGGATGACCCGCGTACGACTACCGAGAAAAAATGCACGAAATCGTTCTGATGCTCCGCCTCAGGATCGAAAAACAGGGTGATCGCGAGTTTGATCTCATTCAGTCGGCCCGGGAAGCCGCTTAATTCGGCCAGAGGCATTTCGAGCAGCTTGCGGCCATCGTTGTCGTCGATTTCGTCCAGCAATGCATCGACCTCACGATGCAGTTTTCCAACCCGACGGGCTAGATCCTGAATTTTTTCCCGAAGAGCCAGAGCCGCTTCGCGAAGAGCGCAGAAAGCCTGTGTTTCACGCTGATGAGGAGCAACGCGCTGACGGTGCTCGCCCGGGCGAGGCTGCTTGTCTCCGATGACGTGTGTGGCGATTCTCTCGAAAAGCTCGCGCGACGCGTCTGAAACCTCATCGCGCAGGGGAATGATTTTTTCACGCAGGTCGACGGTTAAGCGGTCCCGTGTTTTCCCGGTGATGGGACATTTCTCAAGCTGCATACGACTCTGGATAGTGAACAAGACTCCGCCTTCACGTCGACCGCGTCTGTGATACAGGCGACCGAGAGTGCGCTGAAGTCCGAAAGAAGTCGCTCGCTGTCCGAAATGGGATGTGGCGATTTCTTCGAGATTGTGCGCTTCATCGAGAACTACAGCCTGATACGACGGTATAACGGCCGTCTGATTGTATTCATTCGTAGCCGAACGCAACGCCAGATCCGAAAAAAGGAGGTGATGATTAACAACCAGAAGATCCGCTTCCGCCGCGAGTCGGCGGGCACCGTAGAAAAAACACTGGCGATACTGACCGCAGCGCAGACCCAGACAAGTGTCCTTATCAGAATTAACTTTTTCCCAGAGGGATTCAGCCGGTTCCCATGAAAGGTCGGTGCGTGAACCATCACGGGTTTTCCCGGCCCAGCTGCGTAAACGCTGGAACTGGTCAAGTTCTTCGGCCTCAAGGAGGTGTTCGCCATCTGTCGCGTTTTCAACTTCTTCGAGCCGTCGGACGCAAAGATAGTTTCCGCGTCCCTTCACGAGGCAGAATTTGAATTCGAAGGGAAGTACCCGTGCAAGAAGAGGCAGATCTTTATTGCATAACTGGTATTGCAGATTTATCGTATTCGTGGAAATTGCTACGCGCCGTTTGTTTTCATGAGCATAGAACACAGTCGGTATCAGATAGGCCATGCTCTTGCCAACACCCGTTTCACCCTCGAGAATCGCATGATACGGGTGATTCAGTGCATCAACGATTTTTAAAAGCAGGTCGATCTGTCCGTGGCGTTCCTCGTAACCTGGCAGCAGACATGCGAGCGGTCCATCAGCGCGAAGAAACCCGGCCATTTTTTCGCGATCGAGTGGGACTGGCTTATCGGCCTCGAAAGGCTCGATGACGACAAACATCCGACGACAGGCATTATCGTGTATGGCGAAGCCGATCCCGGAACGACCGCAAAGAGAGGCAATTTCCAGATCGGCTTGTGACGGCCGTAAAATCCCGTTCGGATGATTGTGCAGAAGAATGTCGCCAGGACGCAGACCGCGAAGTACCGCCGGCGCCTCCTCAGTGGTCCCGCGGGCCAGTATGCGAAAACCCGTCCAGGGAGATGGCTGAAGCATATCTTCGACATCACGGTCTGTGTCGTCTGGATCAACTGTACTTTTAGGAAGCGTAGCCGCGGAAAGAATTTCGGCACCGCCGGCTTCTTCAATTTCGCTTAAAAGCTTAGTTCTGTCAACTTTTCGGAGGCGGAGCGGTTTTCCGGGTTCATCAGGAGCGGGTGTTGCGGCTTCCAGCGCGAAATCATGCTTTTCTTCCGGTACAAACTCACTCTTGTGAGCCTTTTTTTTCGGTTTGTCCGGTTTGTCCGGTTTGTCTGGCCTGCCCGGTTTGACCAGACTTTTTGCTTCGACCGTTACGCGACCCTCGCTTGTTTCAGGAACACCGAAAACAGTCGAATCTTTAGTTTTCGAATCTGATCCGGTTTCTTCGTTTTTTTTGCGGCGGCGGGCTGTCGTCATGCGGATCAGCTATTGTAGGCATATACCGCTCTTCTGTCAATCTATTTCCAGATACCGGATTTGGCGCCATTTGTACGATTTTATCGTTGAATCATGGAATTTTGTTGACTGGCGCGCTGAATGCTTTCGGAAGCAAGTATCAAGGCGTCTTCTCTGGTCAGGTCGGGAAATTCTCGAAGAAGTTTCTCGAAAACCGGAGCGAGTCCGGGGTCATTCCTGAGAGCAGGTCTGGCCTCCGAAATAGAAGAAACATGTAAACACAAAATCGTTGCGGCGTGATCGCGACGCTGGATTTCCTCGATTCTCAGGCAGTATGGAGCCAGCGAAGAACTGCCGCAATTCTTACAATGTGCCTCGTCCGGAGAGTTTTCCTCTTCACATACACGGCATACCATGCGTGTTTGAAGATTACGCCATTCCATGAAGGTCAATGCAATAAATCCCGAGAGTAAAATAGCCCCCCCCAATTTACGAAACCATGGTTTTGATAACGCAGATGAAGAAACGGAAGCTTTAACTTGAGACACTTGTACAAAAAATGGCCGGGGTTCAGACGCTGGAATTAAATTCAGATCGGAAATATTGTATCGCCCTATACCGCTTTCAAATCCGCACAAATATATAGCAGTTCCGCCAAACGCAACAATGGAAATATCCGATAAGAAATGGGATATTTCTCTACCCCAGAGGTCATAAATATTAATTCCAAATCCAGTCAATCCAAGGATCAATGCAAATTTAGTGTTTCGATTTAATGTGGGCCAATCGGCAAGAACAAACCAGGTCAGAGGGATGGCGAGCTGATAATACTTGTATTCCGGGGGACCAATAAGCGGCACCGCGGCCAAAAACCACGCTGCTTCACGCATGGGATTATTCTCCGCGGATATTATTCTGTTGGGGTTTCCAGGAGTAATGTCAGATACAACAGGAGATGAATATTTCGACGAAAGAACCATGAAAAAAGGAGTCCCGAGGAGTAAAATCGGGCAGGCATTTCCGAAGAAGTTCAGGGCCGCGTCGTTCAAAATGTAATTCAGGTGGAGCCATCTTGTGACCAGGCTGGCGAAGGTATGATTTTCAGGTTTCAGGAGGCTTAACTGACCCCCATGAAGTATAAACATTTCCCGACCAAACCCATGCCAATCCCGGAGGGTTTCCTCACATCCGATGAATGGCATCGGGAGCAACAATAACAGTGCGAAACAGCCAATCGTGGAGAAAAGAAAAGACCACTGTTTTCGGGCAATTCCCCAGAATAGCAGTATCCAGCCAAACGGCTTCAGATGAAGAGTAAGTGCAAACACAGCTCCGGCGAGCCAAGGACGTTTTTGGGACACAGCTTCTATAGAAAAAAGCAGGCCGAGTCACGGCTGTCCCAAGAAAAAATATTCAACCTTGTTTAAACATGCTCCAATAAAGAGTTAACGTGTGAAATTTTCTAAAAACGATTTGAATTTGGAATTGAGCCATAATCCCCGAATACTGGGGGTGGCTTATGAATTCCGGTCGCACCATTTTTTCTCAAGTGATGGATC
>JADFYG010000023.1:81503-83771 GCA_015233155.1 Candidatus Rifleibacteriota bacterium | reverse complement strand
ATACAGTTAATGGGGCCGGTCGTCAATGGTGTTCACGGAGCAATCAGTGACGCGCACAGATACTGATTAAAGTATGCGTCTGGAATGCGGGCACGATACATTTTGTGAAGCCCGTCAGCGCGAGATATCGCTCCCAGAGCTCGTAAAAGTCGCCAGTGAGGAATTGTTGTCTGGGACAATCGATTTACTTGCCTATTCATGTGTAATCGGGACAAGACTGCCTCCGGCATGGAAAATAGGCGGCGACAAAGTAGATGACGTGGCCGGCTCACAACAACCAACTTATAAATCGTCAGTCTGCTTAACGTGCAATCTTTACCCACTGCATTATCTTATTTTCTAATTCAGCGATATAGATCGGCTTTGATATGTAGTCATCCATACCCGCTTGCAAACATTTATTCTCATCTTCTTTAAATGCATCCGCAGTCATAGCAATTACCATTACGTGTTTTTTTGTCTGTTCCTCTTTTCCTCTAATCGCCTTTGTAGCATCAAAACCATTCATCACGGGCATCTGGCAGTCCATTAGAATGATATCGTAATTACTGGCTTCCAGCATATCCAGAGCAATCTTTCCATTTTCAGCAAATGCCACTTCGCATCCCATCTCTTGTAATATCAATGTGACAAGAGCACCACCAGTGAGGTCGTCTTCCACAAGGAGGACTTTAACATCGTGCAGTCGCTGAGTGCTATGGTTTGGCTTTTTAACACTCTTTTTTTGTTGTTTCGACGCGGGAGTTAATGGAACTCTTAATGTAAATGTGGCTCCTTTCTCAAATTCGCTTACTACTGTTATCTCACCTCCCATCAGTTTGGCTAATGATTGTGAAATAGATAAGCCAAGTCCGTTCCCGCCACACTTACGGGTTAGACTATCATCAACTTGAGAAAACCGCTGAAATAGCAGATGTAACTTTTCTGCCGGAATACCAATGCCTGTATCAGAAACCTGTATTAAACACTCGATAGAACCATCTAAGGCCTCTCCGCAATTTACCCTTATTCTTACTTGCCCGTTGTGTGCAAACTTCACGGCATTGCCAGCCAGGTTCGTTACTATTTGTTGTATTTTATCGCCATCCGCAAGAAATTCTTGTGGCAATTTTTCAGGATAGTCAATTTCAAAGTCTATCAGATTATTCTTGATTTCGGTTGTTAACAAAGCGCCAACATCATGTAAAATCACATTAAGATTAATTTGACTTTTGATTACTTTATCGCTGCCTGATTCAATTCTTGCAAGCGTAAGTATGTTTTTAATAAGATTTAATAATACTTTCCCGCTGTTATGAATAGCCAGGGCGTAACCACGTATCTTTTCAGTGGCTTCTTTCGAATTAGAAATAAATTCGGCAAACCCCATTATGCCATTCAACGGAGTTCGCAACTCATGAGACGTGTTATGAAGCAACTGGTCTTTCATTCTGTTCAGCTCTTCCGCACTATTTTTGGCCACTGCGAGCGCGTGATTATCCTCCCGAAGCTTCTCGGCCTTCTTGCGGTCCGTGATGTCTTGAACGGTACCCCTCAGTCTCACCACTTTACCAGCAGCATCACGCTGCGGTTCACATATAGTGATAATTGTTCTTTGAGAGCCATCGGGACGAATGATACGCAACTCAAGATCATATGGCTTGCCGGCCTCAACAGCTTCTCTTATGGCTGCGTCAAAAGGCTGACAGTCATCAGGGTGAATATGTTTCCGATGCTCGATATAATTCGGTTCACCCTTTTTGGAATCCAGGCCCCAGATGAAAAACATGCCTTCCGACCAATGGCGTTGCTGACTCACTGGGTCATAAGTCCAACTGCCGATGTTTGCTAAGCGTTGTGCCTCCAGCAATGCACGCTCACTCCGTTGCAATGACTCTTCGGCCCGCTGATTTTCTACGAATTTCCAGACAGCATTCATCAGCAGAGTAAGCTGCAAAACATCCATTTCGTCATAATTGCTTACCTTGTTGGCAACACCCACCACTGCAATAATCTGGTCATCTTTAAAAATCGGCACGGTCAAGAACTTGGTGAGGGAGACATGACCTTCCGGATATCCCTTTTTAAGCGGATGAGCCGCCTGGAAGTCATTTAATATTATGGGTTTACGCTGGCGAACAGCTTCACCCCAAATACCTGTTTTATCCAACTCATAGCACGTCTGGGGATTGGCGATTGTACACTGCTTCATGACGTCATTAGACCAAGTGTTCAGCACGAATTGTTTCTGATCCTCGTGGTAGAAGTAAATGTAGCCGAACCTGCTCT
>JADFYG010000023.1:0-81404 GCA_015233155.1 Candidatus Rifleibacteriota bacterium | reverse complement strand
CTTATCCAACTCATAGCACGTCTGGGGATTGGCGATTGTACACTGCTTCATGACGTCATTAGACCAAGTGTTCAGCACGAATTGTTTCTGATCCTCGTGGTAGAAGTAAATGTAGCCGAACCTGCTCTCAGTGAGTTGGATGGCTTCATTAAGCGCATTGTCGAGAAACTCTTTGAGTGTTTTGGCGCGGTATTGCAAAACAGTCACGATACTCCTGAGTCGCGCTTCGTTATGAATGATTTGTTCTTCTTTTTTTGAAAGAATCTCCTCTGTTATCCTATGTTCTAATTTTTGATAACGACGTAATTCCTGTCTGATTTCCTCTTTCACATCAGCAGGGACATCTGGCCTATCCAGGATATCGTTCAATGCCATATATTTTATTTCCATTAATTGCGTTCATTTGGTTGAAAATCCTGCGCACACAACACCTCTAATTTTCCGACGGTCTTGGTCACTCCCCCGCAACGTTTCATCGCGAATCGACATCGACAGGTCATTTAGCGCATCGAGCAAAGTGTGCAGATGGAAGGGGGCATAGTGCCCTTGTTTACTTAGCTTTGGAGAGTTTTATACGCTTCTATAATGGTTACAGTTCTCATGCTATTGATTGCTTTCAGCCCAAATATAGATTATACATCCTTCGATGTATTATTTAACGCCTAATTAATATTAGCAGATTAAATCAAAATACACAAAGTACAATGTAAAATCGTTATCCCCACAACCGTGTATAGACAAGCATTTAGATTGACATCACATACTATTGCGCTGTACACAATAAATAAGAAATTTAGTAATCTAAAACCCAACCGAGCCTATTATTCGAAAAATGAATAATAGGCTCGGTTCTAAAAATCGGAAAAGGGGGTCAGTTATCCGACGGCGATGCTGGCTGGTGAAAACACAGAGTGGAATTCACACGGATAATATTTGATCGACATCCAGAATGATTCTGGTTCCATCACCCACAACGGCGATGCCGACCAGATATTCCGCATTTGCAAAAACACCTATCTTCGGCGCAACGACATCTTGTGCCAGAATGGAGAGAATACATTTGACCTGATCGGCTATGATCCCCAAAAGCTTCGTCTGGCCGTCAACCTTTGTTTCGAGAATGAGTATTGAACTCTTATCTGAAACATTCTTTCTATTCAATCCCAATCTGGTATGCAAATCGATTATGGTTATGGCTTTGTTGCGATAGTCGATGACACCAAGCACATATGGAGAAACGTTGACAACGGGCGAAATGTTCACCATCGAAATAATACAGTTCAGTCTCTTTATGTCGATGCCATATTCCTGCCCCGCCAACTCAAACAACAAATACTTCGACAACGTGTCTTCAATGACATTTCTAAAAATCTCGATTCCACCTAGAAGTTCTCCTGTGGCGACATTGATAAGAGGGTGCGCATCCACCGACATTTTGAACTTTCTTTCCGAGGAACTGATGAAATTACATTCATAACCGATAATCGGCTTTTTGCTACTGAAACACTCCTCTAACAGACATCTGTCTCGAAAAGCGGAGCAGTTCAAAAACTCGCAGCAACTCCCTTTTGCCTCTATAAGATCCTTCGAAGTGTCAGTCATTTCATAAAAAGCTATGTTCGCGTATTTAAATCCCTTTTGGGGAGAACACATGAACATCGGATTTCCGATGCTCTCAAATGCGACTTTATTGCTGTTTGCAATAGCCAGCTCATGATTGAGACGATCCCCGTCAGCTTCGAGATTCGAAATATAATGTTTGAGTTTTTCAACCTTCTTAGTCTGCTTCTCCAGATTGATTAAAAGTTCTTCGTTCTTCTCAAGCAATTCCTGTATGGAGTTAGAATAGTCTATAGGTTTTGATTGCGAAGCAAACTGCGAGGTATTATGGTTGTCATTTGAGTCATGCATGAGAACGTCCTCTTCCTCTCTATTTTTACAGCACACTGCCTATGCACCTTAAAAATACGGCCAGGATCTTCGTATTCACGACTTAAGAAGCCCTATATCAGTGCCAAACTGTATCTGGTCTGCTTTATCTAGCTGCCGACCACTCAAAATACCAAATGTGAGTGGCAACAGTTTTACTTCTTTAGCTTTGGAGAATTTTCGCGGCAGCGGCGCGTATGTCCTTGGCATTTGCCGGTTTCACGAAATATGGAATTGCATGTTCCTGAAAGAAGGCCAGCCGCTCTGAGGTCAGTTCCCCGGTCAGGAACATGAATTTTCCTTTTGTGGCAGGAAACATCTGCGTCGCACAGCGATAGAAAGAAATACCGTTCATGATTGGCATGGCTACATCACTCACGACAAGGCTGTAAGGTTGTTTGAACAGCCTTTCCAGCCCTTGCTCACCGTTGTGTGCAATGTCGACGGCTCCATGTCTGACCAGAATGTCTTTCAGGATATCGCATAGGTCAGGATCGTCATCTACGACGAGAATGCAATCTTTTACGCAGGGGGCATCTTTTATTATATGATTCACAGCGCACCTCTCATGTGGTATTGATAACTGACAATACAGTGTAGACCTCATAACTCTCGCGACACATTTCTTAACGCCGAGTCAATATTACCAGATAATATTAAGAAATGCAAAGTAAATTCTAAAAATACCACAACCCATTAAAACCATCTGCCAATAAGCATTTCGACTAACATTCCATCATGGTATGAAGAGCTTAATATAATTCGTCACTGCCATTTTAATATAAGCGTTTCAATTAACATTACGCCATGCTTATTTTTCGCTGGTCACGCGTCGAATACTTGCGCTGCCCTCATCTGAAGAATGTTGCGCAGGGCAGCGTGTAAATCCCAGACGTCCTCGGGTTTAAAGCAGATTCCGGATTGATACAGGGCTGGCTTTGCACGTAACAAAGGCGCCGGAACATATCAGATGTCTTTTATTTTCCCTCTAAAACAGCGCAACGGCAACCCGTGGTTGCCGTTGCCGTTACCCTTGCCCTCACATGGCGTTACTTCTTGATCGGATTCCGATACTCAAATTTGTCCATAATGTAACTCCTCACGAACTCATAACGATCCGGACATTTAAGCTTCATACTTGCGCCGTCGGTCCAAAAACAACGCACGGATTCCGCAATATCTTCTCTGATATTGGTGCAACCATAGCTGGTAGGCGGCACCGTCTTAAACGCATATTGCCCGGCACTGTTTTTTGCATAAAACGCAGCCTGCCACTTGGCCTCCAATCCTGCAGTCTGCGCGGTAAACAGATGTGCCATTTCATGAACTGCTGTTCCGGAAAACATCCCATAGGTGATAGCACTGTCACAGATGGTTATCTGGTAAGGCTTGTTCCAATACATGTATCCAAGAATATTAGAATTACCAAAACCAACTTTTTCTCTTACCAGTTGTGTTAAATATTTTGAGAAAGTTTTCGGAAGTGAATACAGAGTCTTATAAAGCTCGAACATCTGTGTTTGAGCCCATGTGCAAAGGCCATCAAAAATGGTGACTCCAAATACTGATTGAATAAGCGCTCGTATCGCCGCCGTTGTATAATTTTTGATCAAATCCGGACATTTGGCACTGCCGCCCGGAATTTGCGGATTTACAGTGGTTGTGGAAAGTGGATCTATATAGCCAGGAGTTGTCACGACGGGAGGAGTCGGTTTTGGGGTGGGGGTGGGTTTTGGCGTCGGCGTCGGTTTTGGAGCAGTCGAGAGAGTTGGAATTTTAGTATCGCGTGCAACACCTGAATCCTTGGCTTTTCCTGCGGTCTCGGCGAAGCTCCCTGCATTGGCTGCAGTGCCAAACACAAGAACGGCCAAAACGAGCAGACAGACAACTGTAATATTTCTCATTTGCTCCCTCCACATGTGGTATTTTTGCTGCTTGCCAATATTATAGCAATCTTTCTGCCAATTCTTCAGAAAGTTGAAGATAGGCTGGTATAAATGATTCGCAACTGAATGTTCGCAGGGTATTCTTCCCTATGAGAGGAATAATTCCCTCTTTCATACTGAAGTTGACATTCGCACTTTTACACCAGGCATGGTCGTGTAATTTCCCCAAAAGACACTGGTGGAGCCGTTAGAACTGTCTGAGTCGCACGATTCGTAGAGCTGACACAATGCATGATATAATCGGAATCGTCAATCAGACATTCTCATATTGATAGCATGAAAAGGAGGCTGTAACATGAAGACAAATCGTGTGTTGGTGAGTATCCTACTATTGCTGGCCATTGTAACGGGAGGTTTTGCAATGATTATGGAAATGCCATTCGACAAACTGGTATCTGAGTCGGTAATCATCGCTGTAGCCAGTATGAAATCAGCGAACAAGCAGCAAGCCGATGCACAAGGTAATGCAAAGCTTGAAAACACCATCGTAATAGAAGAAGTGTTGAAGGGTACAGGGAAGGCCGGCGATGAGATTGTGGTTGATACCATAGCTGACTTTGAAGATTCGGCCGTCTTTGAGCCTAAGACCAAATTCATCGTTTTTCTGACGAAGGCGACCGACGCCACCCATTATCAGACCACCAACATGATTCAGGGTTATTGGCCCATTGATGAAAAGGGCCGGCTGGCAAAGATGGGCACAGGCAAAACAAAAGAGCAGGTCATCGAAACCATAAAAAAAACGAGCAAGAAGTAGTAATATAAAAGCTATACAGAAGCGCAGTGAAATTTGGTCAGGTATTCGGTCATAATTTTCGTAGGGGCGGGTTTCAAACCCGCCCGATAATCAAAATTCAACACACATTTGTATAATTGAATTTTGCCGTTTCGGCACCCTGCGCCGAAATTTCTGATATCAATTGGACGAATTTCAATACCTCTTTATATATTATCCGGAGGCCCCATGGACGCCTGGACAATTATCGACCTGATAAAAAATTCGAAGAAAATTACACCCGCGAAGGCTTTTATTGCGGGCTCCCTTGAAGGTCTTTCCGCATCGGACGGCGTCACACTCATTGCAGGACGCGACTTCGGTGTTCTATCCGGCGATCTGGCCGCCGTGCGCGCCTTCATCGATATGCACAAAGACCGCATTACGACACACACCATCGAGGTCAGTGCGCGTAATTCAGCCCTGCCATTGTCAGATCTGACGCGTTACCACGCACGTATCGAGCACGGCGCGATTGTCAGGGATCTCGTGGAAATAGGCGACAACGCAGTCATAATGATGGGAGCAGTGCTGAACGTCGGAGCAATAATTGGCGCCGGCACCATGATCGACATGAATGTAGTGGTCGGTGGGCGGGTAGTTGTCGGAAAAAATTGTCACATCGGTGCCGGAGCTGTGCTGGCCGGAGTTATCGAACCGCCAAGCGCGACTTCCGTCATAATCGAGGATGACGTTCTGGTGGGTGCAAATGCTGTTATTCTTGAAGGCGTAAGGGTCGGGAAAGGTGCAATCGTGGCCGCCGGAGCCATCGTGACAAAGGACGTGCCGGATGGCGTCGTCGTCGCCGGCGTACCCGCGCAGATAATCAAGAAGGTTGATGAAAAGACGGCGCGCAAAACTCAACTTGTGCCGGAACTGCGTACTTTATGAGACGCGATGACGACGGGCATGAAAAGATGCCGAATGAATGATCGATTTCGCTAATCTTGCATCAGAATTCGGAACCCCTCTATATGTGTATGATGCGACTGAAGTAAGACGACGCATACATCTTGCCCGTGCGGTTTTTGAGGGTCTCGATGCACACATATTCTTCGCCGTCAAAGCTAATACGAATCCGGCTCTGCTTTCCCTGATCAAAATGGAGGGCGTCGGGGCCGATGTCGTAGGCCCGGGCGAACTCGAGGCCGCAGTGCGCGCGCAAATACGAGATCTGCTTCTGAATGGCAACGGCAAAACACCTGCGATCGCCGGCGCTTTCGTCGATGCCGGCGGTTCTTACGTCAGCATGGACACGCCTGATGAGTTGTCTCTGTGGCATGACTTCCCCGTAAAACGACTTCTGCGCGTCAATCCGAATATCGTCGCCGGCGGGCACAAGCATATCGCCACCGGCGGAAATGTTCACAAATTTGGGGTCGCTCCGGAACGCATCCCGGAAGCCATTGGATATCTGGATGGACTTCATGTGCATATCGGCTCACAGATCCTTGATCCCGAGCCATTCCGGGAGGCTTATACCGCCGGCGTGAATCTCGCGCAATCGTACAAGTTAAAATTACTGGACATTGGCGGAGGATGGGGCATTCGATATGGACACGACGAGCGGGATCTCGATCTGGACGAATTCAGAGAGAGAGTCGTGCTGCCGGTTTTACGTCCCTTCGACGGAACACTTCTCGTAGAGCTGGGCCGTTGGATCATTGCGTCAGCCGGATCGCTTCTTTTGCAGGTCATCAGCGTGAAAAAATCCGGCAAAACTTTTGTAGTCGTTGACGCCGGAATGAATGCGCTTATTCGCCCGGCTCTTTATGATGCATGGCACGACGTGGAACCGATCAGACCGCGAGGCCCCCGATGTCTGTGCGACGTTGTCGGCCCCGTCTGTGAAACCGGGGATGTATTGGCACATGACCGTGAACTCGCGCTTCCTGACCCCGGGGATATCCTTCGCATCGCCAACACGGGCGCTTACGGGTTTTCCATGGCCAGCAATTATAACGGAACCATGCGTCCTGCCGAAGTCCTTGTAGATGGAGCAAATACTACTCTGATCCGCCGTCGCGAAACACTTGATGATTTTTTTGCGACCTGCTCCACACAGTTTCGCACTAGTCACGCCACGCAGCGCAATGATTCTGATTCGCATTCATCAGGGGAACCACATGAATCCAATTGATATCCGGCACGCATTGCATCGCATTCCCGAGCTGGCATTTCATGAACACGAAACTCAGGCGTTTATTCGTAATCTGCTCGATGAGTGGAAGGTCCTGGTGCGTCCAATCGCCGACACCGGCCTTCTGGCCACCTGGAACCGCGGGGGAAATGCTCCATATCGTCTTTTTCGCGCCGACATGGACGCCCTTCCGCTTCAGGAAGCCACCGGCGCGCCATTTTCTTCTATATACCCAGACCGAATGCATGCCTGCGGACACGACGTCCACATGGCCGTGTTACTGGGAGTAATCCGGAGGGTCGTCGATTCAGGCATTTCCGGCAATCTTCTTTTCCTGTTCCAGCCATCCGAAGAGGCGGGTGGAGGCGCCGAACGCACGATTCCGGATCTTCGAAACTACGATATAGCTGAAGCGTGGGCAATGCATGTTACCGACGAATATCCGCTCGGAATGGTCGTAAGCTGTCCAGGTTTACTGTTCGCCTCCTGTCTAGAACTGGACTGTCGCTTTCGCGGAAAGTCTGCGCATGCCGCATTTCATGAACAGGGGCGCGATGCCATCCCCGGATGCTCCGAACTGCTCGATTCGGTATATCGGCGTAACTGGGATGGAGACATCGTACGCTTCGGCCGTATATCAGGTGGACGCGTGCGAAATGTGGTCGCCGATGAGTGCACACTTTTTGGCACTATTCGTACGAAAAGCCGTGATCGCTGTCAGAGCGTGACAGATGAGATCGTCGAAACGGCAAAAGAGATCGCCGGGCGACGACAATTGAATTTTGAGCATGTCATCGGAGCGCGATATCCAGAGGTGAGGGTTAATCAATCACTTTTCACTGCCTTTGAAAAGATCGTCCCGGTTACCAGATGTGAAATGAAATACACTGGCGAGGATTTCGGCTTCTTCAGTCTCAGATGGCCTTCACTTATGTTCTGGTTCGGCACGCGCCTTCCCGATCAGCCTGCGAACGGTCTTCACCATCCGGGCTTTCTTCCGCCCGATGAAGCCGTGAACAACGCAATAGACGTATTCTGGAAGATAATGACTGCGGAGACACATATTTGAAGAGTATAAAACCAGAAAAAGTGAGAATGCTACGGATGGGAGGTTGCAGACGAAGTGTCTACCTGCGTTGTCGGCAATAGTTGCTTCGAATCGACAAATTCAAATTTGCGAAAAAAATCGACGATTTCCATATTTCCGCGTTTAAGAGCAATTTGTACAGGTGTTTTTCCGTCACGGTCAGGGACATTCGGATTACTCATCGGATGCAAAATCATGGCTATTTTGCCGATTATAAGATCTCCGTTTTCCGCGGCATAATTAAACGTCAACTGTAAATTGGCAATAATTCCCAGGACAAGAAAGAAGGTTGCGGCGGAGTTTATCTCCAATGTTTTGCGGCGAGCCAGACGTTCGGGGGTGAGAAACCGCGCCTGCCAGACTTGCCAAAGAGCTATTGAGTAGAGAAATACCGCTGGGGAGACGCCAAGCCCCGTGATTCCGAATATCAGGGAAATTATTATTCCCCAGAAAGACCATCGACCATTGAACCCCCACGCCCAGGGCTTGAACTCATGCAACCAGATCAACTCACGCAATAACACCTTGATCGAGCGCAAAGTGCGCTTCGAAACACCATCGACCTGTCTGGCCGCTCCTTCTGCAATCAGATTCGATATACCGACCTGATCGACAATGCTGCCATCTCCACTTTTTTGGAGAGATGAAGGGTCCATGACAACCGATTCGATCAGTTCAAGTCGGGTTGAGCGAAGAAGCTCGCGCAAGCGATCTGTGTGAGCAGCAAGCTGATTGCTTCGTTCGAGAACGTCCGCCAAAAGCGGTGGCAGAATACGATTCATGAAATCCGCCTCACGACTTTTCATCATCACGAAGATGAAATATCGTCGGAAGAATAAATCAAGTTCAGAACTGGCGGTTAAACGAAAATGAATCAGAAAAATTTCGTCGAGCCACGGAAACATATGCCTTGTAGCGATTAGCGAACGCAAGACACCGATTGGAAGGAGCCTCCCACGCACTAAAAGGGTCAAATCCTGCAACAGGGCAGGATGCACGGCTATGGCTTTTTTGAGATCGTTTTCCCGTGTTTCAAGGATATTGAAAATCTCTGAAGCTGTTTCTCCAAACCCAACCTCAGACCAGTCATAAATGAGCATCCATAGGCTGGCTTGCCAGGAATCCATTATTCCTTCGGAACGTGCCCATGAAACAAAGTCCGGCTTTGCAATCAGGGAAAAAATCAGCTTCGACTCACCCGCACCTGCTACAATATGACGAGCCTGCTTTAACGGGCTCTTCACACATGAAGGATCGTCCGCGACTGTAATGAGAATCAGCGCCCGTTCTATAAGAGGCAGCTTTCCCAATCCGGATTTTTGAAGACTTTTCGCAAGATTGATCAGTTGATCGCTATCTCCCCCATCACAGGCAATACTACCTGCAAATATAGCTTCAACCTGCTTCAACTCCTCTTCGTCAAGCTTGCCGGAAGCAGCTCGCTGAAGAAAGCTTATCAAAAATATTCGTTCCATGGCTTGTCTCTATAGTACCGATTTCACGGTTCAAATTCAACATCATGTTGCAAGAGCCTGCCAGAGAGGGTCCAGAGACGGGCGCGCTCAACCAACACAGTAACATAATTTCCCACAAGTGATGCGGGGCCCGCGAGATCTATCGGCCGCCCGGTACGCGTCTTCCCCACCACGTGGCCTTCGCCGTGAGTTGACACGGATTCGACAAGTATCTCGAATTTTTTACCGGGTAATTCCGCGCTGATCTGCTGAGAAATGGAGTTTTGCAGCTCTATGAGCCGCGCAAGGCGTTCCTTGCGAATTTCTTCAGGAAGCAGTCCCGCGATATCGAGAGCTTTGGTTCCTGAACGCGGAGAGTAATAATACATGTAAGCCGTGTCAAAACGGGCACGCCGCACAAGATCCAGCGTTTCCTCAAATTCGGAGTCGGTTTCGGATGGAAAACCGCAAATGAGATCAGTGGTGATCGAAACGCCGGGAATCAACTCCCGGACAGTGGCCAGCAGTTCGAGATAATACTCTCGCGTGTAGCCACGATTCATCAGGGACAACACACGATCAGCTCCAGCCTGGACTGGCAGATGGAAGGATTCGCAAACCTTCGAAAGACGGGCGATGCGTCCGATGGTTTCCGCACTGAAATCACGCGGATGCGAGGTCAGAAATCGGATGCGGCGAAGTCCGGAGACTGATTCGAGCTCTTCCAGAAGTCTTGGGAAGCCGTCGGCGAGGCCAATATCACGTCCGTATGCGTTGACGTTCTGCCCGAGCAAAGTTACTTCGGTGACTCCCCGGGCTGCAAGACTTGTGACAAGTCCGATCAGTTCGTGTATCGGACGCGACACCTCAGGACCTCGAACACTTGGTACTATACAGTATGTACAGAAATTGGTGCATCCCCGGATTATGTTTACGAATGCCGAGAATGGTCGATCAAGCACGATTCCATCAGCTTCTTCGCCCGCGAAATGTCCCACATCGGCGAACGAACCAGCTCTGCGGCGCCCCGGTTCAGCGATCAAGGCGGCAAGGATGGCGGGCAGCTCCTCGATATCGTTTGGTCCGAAAATAAAATCCGTCAGAGGAAGCTCTTCGAACAGCCGCTTCTTGTGATGTTGCGCAAGACAACCGGTTACTCCGATAATCAACTCGGGGCGACCTGCCTTCAGCCTCTTAAGAGACTGTACACGGCTGAATAATCGCTCTTCCGCGTGTTCGCGGACACAGCACGTGTTGAACAGGATAAGATCGGCATCTGCTTCGTTTTCGGTCTCATCATATCCGAGACGCTGCAAAATGCCTCGGATCCGCTGTCCATCCGCCAAATTCATCTGACAGCCGAACGTGGTCAGGAGAAAGCGTTGTGAAGCGGATTTATCCATGCCGGGCATAGTATCACGCTGGCCCCTCGAAACACAAATCAATATATGTTATGATCGGATTCCCTTAAAGACTGCAATTAACAGTCTCATTTTCCGGGAAAGGCAGCCAATCATATATGAGTGCTTCGTTTATTCGGGATATAAGCAATCGTTCCAGACGTCTTTTTGCCGTTTTTACAATTACGCTGACCGTATTTTCAGGCATTTTCTGCCCGATGGCGTCCGGAAAATCAGTAAGAAGAAGTTCAGCCATCGCATCCTCCAGCTCCTCCATAGCCTCGAGCAGTGCGATGCAGATTGGCTGGGGTCCGGTGCTTGGGCTTGTTACGCCTGACTCAGCCGCGATTCGCTGGAGTACTACGGCCACTATGAGCTGCGCGCTGATCCTGAACGGCGCTCAGTCAGGTGAGGTTATCAGCGACGGCGTCTGGCACCAGATATCCCTGGAGGGACTGAACCCGGCAACAAAGTATACCTATCAGATTATGTTGAGCTCCGGATCCAGACAGATTCAATCCGATGCTTTTTCCTTTTCAACTCCGCCCTCATCTCTCGACACCTGGAGTTTCGTCGCTTTTGGCGATACCCGCACCAATCATGCCGACCATAAGAGTGTGGTCGATGCCATTCTTCGGGTTGCACCCAAGCCAATGCTGGTAATTCATTCCGGAGATATGGGAGAAAACGGCGCATCAACGGATTGCTGGAACACCTTTTTCACCATAGAGAAAAATCTTCAGAATGATATTCCATTTATGGCTTGCCTGGGGAATCACGAAAAAAATAGTCCGATCTTCTACCGCATGTTTCAGAATCCTCTCAGCGTAGGCGGTCAATCGCTCGGTTATTACTCATTCAAGTTCGGAACAGCCCTCTTTATCGTGTTGAATTCCGAGTCTGACCCGTCCCCACAGGCGGCTTTTCTGGAGAAGACCCTCCAGAACGCTGTCGCTGAGAACATACCCTGGAAGTTCGTATTATGGCACCAGACACCGTTCTCCTCAGGCAGCCATGGCGGCAACGTCAACCTCGCGAATCTATGGGTTCCTATAATGGAAAAATATGGCGTGACCTGCGGCTTCTATGGCCACGACCATCTGTATGAGCACAGTATCAAGAACGGTTATCATCATGTAACCACCGGAGGTGGCGGTGCACCACTCTACGCTGTGACACGTAATCCGAACCCGTATTCAAAAACGGCAATATCGAAATTGCACTTTCTTCTGGTGAATGTGACTCCCAAAAAAGTCAGCATCACTGCCATCGGCACAGATGACGGTAAAATCGACACGTTCGACGTGCCACTCTCCGTCGTCAATTCGAAGACCAGATCCCCTTCTAATCGCTGAAAAGCGAGTCGGTTTCACAAGTCACGAAAAACAGACCACCGCACGCAGACCGATTTTGACGTAGATCCGTCATTCGGTATTTGTGCGGCGTCTTTGTTTTTTGTTGTTTTCCGGGACTTTGCTATTCAGCCCGGAATATTCATTTCAATCACTTAGGCGCGAGCCGCTGGGAGTTTGCGAAGCCAGGTGGCGGGCGAGGTTCTCCGGGTTTGTCAGCTGATCAGGTCCGTAGTTCCCGGGACCCACGGTCAGGCTGACATGACTGTTTTGTTCAGAATTGTCAACACCGCACCCCGTAATAGCTGCGGGGATAAGCATTATGGTAAGGACGACGAAAACCAGCGCAAGAATCCTGAATGCCATGAGAGACCTCCTGAGTCGGGGCGTTTCGAAGCACCTTTATATGTGTTGTCCTCCATATATTTCGGCAGACTCGCTATCACTTCGAAGATTATTTTTTGTTTCCGCAAAGAATTATTATTGATTTTGTGTAAGAAAAAAGTGTGTCAAAAAACTGACAAAAAAACTGTGTTGATTTTTTTGTCAGATCGTACTATCCTGCCAACCATAATTTTTACGTTAAATTCTGGAGATGAACTCATGAGTGAGAAAGCCGCTTTTCAGGCCCGGGACCACGGAAACGGCGTCCTGGAAATCATTGGAAACGCACCGAACATGAACCGCGAACATCCCGCGTTAAACGCACTTATACCGCTTTCACGCAAGTTCGCCAACGTAATACTGACTCTCGAGTCGGGGTCTTCAATTGACCCCGCAGCTTTGCCGAAGTTACTGGAAGCCTCAGGCTCGACACACCTTCGCGTCGTGACCTCTGATCCAAAGGCGTTTCCTTTTCCCCAAACGGGGATTCCCGAATACGCATCGGTCACTGAAGCGATCGCTGGCATCAAGGGTGAAGCAATCGCTGAACAGATCCTGAAAAAGATTGAGAGCATACAGGAGTCGAATTCACATTCATTCAATATGCTGCGCAAGCTGAACCAGCCGGGAGCGGATTTCTGCAAGCTTGGAGAAGCCATCGCTGCTGACCCGATTACCGCCAGCCAACTTCTTAAATCGGCCAATTCCTCATTTCTTATGCGCCGTAATAAGGTTGAAACATTGAGCGGCACTCTTTCACTTCTGGGCATCGAGGGTGTCAAGAAGATCCTTCTCTTCAATATTTTCAAGAGCATGACAGAGCAGTTTGGAGTTAAGAAGGAGATTCTCGAGCACGGCCGTGCCACCGCGCACCTCGCCACATATCTGGCCGAAACAGTTAAGACTCCGTCTGTACTGATTTCAAAAATCAGACTTGCCGGACTATTGCACGACATTGGAAGCATGGCTTTGGCATTTTACTTTCCGAATGAATACCTGGAAGTTCGCAAGCTGATTGCGGAACAGCATATCCAAACGGTGGAAGCGGAATTGAAGATTTTTGGAATCGAGCACCAGCGCCTCGGTCGCATGATTGCTGAGAAGTGGTCATTCCCGGATTATCTTTGCCAGGTGATCGGTAACCACCATTCGCTTCAAAATTCCGAGTTCGAACAGATGATCGTTCCGATTTTTTGTGCCAACAGCTTCCTGAATCAGGTTGTCGAAGAAACCCCATGGACACCGTATTATTCCCGGCTTCGCATTTTCTTCAAACAGCTCGTCCTGGAAGACACGCAAACCCATGATGAGGACGAAGACCTGGATGAAGAAGACGTCATTCCACCCGAAAAGCGCATGTCAATTCAGCAGGTGCTCGCTTTGCTGAAAGGCGAGTGGGATAAATTCAAGAAAAGCGACCTGCCGGCAATTTAATCTGGCATTTAATTCTCGACCGGTAGGGCAGCGACCACCGGGCGCGCCGCGTTCTTTTCACGCGAGCTTTTTCGGCGGGCCCGGCGGTCCCGCCCTACCTCAAAGCGAAACCGTGCTATTCAAGCTATTCAGCGACGGAAATTAAATGACCGTGCCTCTGATTGAGCCGAAAAAACGCCCGCCCCGCATAAATGCGGGGCGGGCCAACATAGCTGAATGTTTCCGAAGTAAAAACCGAGTTAAGCCCAGAGCACCAGTTTTGTTACGATCGGATTGATCAGATCAGGATGCTGTGGCAAAACTCGCACGGTGAGACCAAGTTTTCCGCTTGTTGAAAGCTTTATAGTACCGGTGAAAGTAGCTCGTCCATCACGCACTTTTCCCGGTTTCAGATCGACTATCTGACACGAAGTTATATTCTCGTCGCTTTCGACCTTGCCGACATAGCCTTGCACGAGAACATCGTCTGGTTTGATGCCATCGAGATACAAACAGGCTTTGATTTCTATTTCATCACCCACCCGACGATCGTTGGAACCATCTGACTGCACGTCCTCAATACGCAGGTTGCCCCATGCATTGCGAATGTTTTGCATCCAGCCGGCCAGATCACGGGCGCGTCGTCGATCATCAGCTGACAGAGCTTTGTAGCGTTCATTTCCCGGAATGTAATAGCGATCGTTATACTCACCAACCATACGATCGGTATTGAAAACAGGAGCCAGATTCATGATGGTGCTTTTCATCATGTCAATCCAGCCACGTGGCAGATTGTCGCGGGTGCGATCATAGAATAGTGGAACTACATCTTTTTCAAGCAACTCGTAAAGCGCATTGGCCTCAACCTCATCCTGATAGGCCTGATCCTTGTATTCCTCGCCATGACCGATTGCCCAGCCAAGTTCGGCTGAATAACCTTCATCCCACCAGCCATCGAGAATTGACAGATTGATGACTCCATTGGCAGCAGCCTTCATTCCACTTGTGCCTGATGCCTCAAGCGGGCGACGGGGATTGTTGAGCCACACATCTACACCTTGTACAAGATATCGCGCGACGACGACGTCATAGTTTTCGACGAACACGATATGGCGGCGAAGGCGCTCATTTTTCGAGAAAGCGATGATGTCCTTTATATATTGTTTTGCGGGCTCATCCTTGGGATGTGCTTTACCCGCAATGATGATTTGCACGGGCCGTTTGGGGTTGCACAATATGCTCGTGAGCCGCTCCAGATTCGTGAATAACAGAGTGGCACGCTTGTAGGTTGCAAAACGACGGGCAAAGCCGATAGTCAATGCCTCCGGGTGAAGGACTTCACCGGCGGCCGCGATTTCAGATGGCGGAGCCCCGCGTTGCTTGAGCTGGGTCTGGAGTCGCTGACGAGCGAACGCTACGAGGCGCTCGCGACGGCGTTCATGTGTGCGCCAAAGTTCTTCCGGGGGAATCCGGTCGACGGATTTCCAGACCGTATGATCACCTGGCGCCTGCACCCAGCGAGGACCCAGATAGCGATCGTAAAGCTGAGAAAGTTCCATGGAAATATACGAGTGAAGATGTACGCCATTTGTGACATACTCGATGGGCACATCGTCAGCGGGCATCCGCGGGTAGAGATCACGCCACATTTCACGTGAAACACGACCGTGAAGTTTACTGACGGCATTCGCATGACTGGCGAGATTGAGCGCGCATACAGCCATCGAGAAGCCATCGCCCTTCGGCGTGGCTCGTGCCCAGCCGATGTCGAGAAATTCCTGCATGGAAATGCCGAGGCGGGGAGCATAGCTGCCGAAATAGCGATCCATCAGATCCCGGTTGAATACGTCTATACCGGCGGGAACAGGCGTGTGCGTAGTGAAAAGATTACTCGACCGGGTTAACTCGCATCCTTCCGCAAAGCTCATCTGATGTCGTTCCATCGCGATTCGAATTCGTTCGATAGCGAGGAAACCGGCATGCCCTTCATTCATGTGATAGACGGTCGGATGATAGTTGCAGGCATGTAAAGCTCGCAAACCACCGATTCCGAGAACTATTTCCTGCTGTATGCGTGTCTCCAGATCACCACCGTAGAGTTCGCCCGTAATGCGTCGATCACTCGGACTGTTTGCAGGCGTGTCTGTGTCGAGTACAAGCAACGTAACGCGGCCGATATTGATTCGCCAGATCAGGATCTCCACATGACGATCAAGCAGTTGCACGGATACTGTAACCGGTTCACCTTTATCATCCCGGATCAGGGTCATTGGCATGTTGAAAAAATCGTTCGCGGGATAGCGTTCCTGCTGCCAGCCCGCTGCGTTCAGATACTGTTGAAAATATCCGACGCGGTAACAAAGGCCTACCCCGACGAGGGGAATGCCTAAATCTGATGCACTTTTCAGATGATCGCCTGCGAGCATGCCCAAACCTCCGGAATATAACGGGAGGCATTCAGCTATTCCGAATTCCGCCGAGAAATAACCGATGAGAGGCTTGTCCGGATACCCATATTTCTTTGCATACCAGGTCTGATGGTTTTTCATGTATGCCTGATAGCTGTTCCATACTCGTTCAAGGTGAGCCAGATATCCATCATCCTGAGCTTTTTCCTCGAGAAGTTTCTGGGACATGGACCCCAACATCTTGACCGGGTTGTGATATGTCTCTTCCCAACCGGCGGCGTCGAGTCTGTGGAACAATTCAAGGGCCTCGGGGTTCCAGCACCACCACAAGTTGTGAGCAAGTTCTTTCAGGCGCTTGAGGGGTTCCGGCAAACTCGGAACTACGACGAAAGTCTGGATCGATTTCATGAGAAAACCTCCTGGTCAGGTTGGAACTGGACTTTATACCATAGCCGGCTTTTCTGTGCAAATCAGCCTTTGAAGGCCATGCAGAGTCATTTAATTCTCGACAGGTAGGGCAGCGACCGCCGGGCGCGACACATCTTTTGCCACGAGCTTTCTCGGCGGGCCCGGCGGTCCCGCCCTACCATTCGTTGAAATCAGTCTATTCAAGCCATTATACGGGGGAGAATTAAATGACCATGGAAGGCAATGGCAGGATATTCAGGATTCATATGAGGACGGAAACGTGATCTCCCTCCTGAAGCTCGACCTGCTTGAATTTACTTCGTGGAACATAGATTTCTCGAGTACTGTCAGGGTCGTCCGGAGCACGAATCACAACAACCACCATGCCTCCCTCGATTCTATCGACTACGCCGGAAATCCGATTTTTTTCTGCCATGTGTTTTCTCCCTCATTATTTTCTTTTGCTCATAAACCGCGAACAATATAATACCAATCGCAAAATTTTTGTATGCACTTGATTATTTATGCAGGCTTCTTGTCTGTGGAATATGGTTTCGGGTATAATCGTTTGCCCACATTATATATGACCAGAAAACCCTTTTTTGTAGGTTTGATGCTTGCTTTCGCTGTGTTCACCGTGTTGTTCGCCGCCGAACAAGCCACGGATAGTTTTTTCATTCCTGCAACTTCGCCTGAAACTACGATCACGTCTGATTCGATGACAATAAAGAAGGGGGCGGTGACCCTTATTGGCAATGTTCGCGCGATCAGCGGCGACAAGATTCTGACCAGTGGAAAAGCTACTCTCTGGCGCAATCCCGATCGGCTTCTTGCGAGTATCACTCCGCGTCTGTATCAGAAAGAGTCCATCGACGCAAAGCAGTCCACTCGGGAAAGCACTCTCGATGCGCTCAACATCCTCTGGGAACAATCGCTAGACCGAATCAGCGCTTCTCCCGCCGTAACGCTCAAGATCGATGAACAGACCTGGGACCACGCCACGCATACGTGGGTTGTGATTTCCGCAGACAGTCTTGAAGGCTTTCGAAATTCCAACAAACTCAATTTTCAGGGAAATGTGCGCATAAGAGATCAAGAGCGTTCTGGTCAGGGTAATCGCCTGGATTACGACAAAGCAAGCAGTACGGCCATTTTATCCGGCAGTGCACGTGTCGAAAAAGACGAATGGAGTCCAAAGGAAAAACGTGTGGTCAAGCGAATTCTTACCGGGGAACGTATCGTTTATGACCTGGCCTCTAAAACCGCTGAATCGGAATGAGTGTAACAACGAACCAATAAGTCATTTTGCAGACATATAACTTTCTACGATCGGAAGATTCATGAATCTCGACATTTCATACAGGAATTTCAAACTGGATCCATTCCAGATTCAGGCCATCACTGAAATCGAAAATGGTCATTCTCTTGTTCTGGCTGCACCGACGGGGTCCGGCAAAACGCTTGTCGCTGAGTATCTTATAGAAAAAGTGCTCAAGACCAATCAACGCATAATCTACACATCCCCTATCAAGGCCCTTTCGAATCAGAAATTTCGCGATTTTTCGGCCCTTTACGGAGATCGCATCGGAATTCTGACGGGCGACGTTGTAATAAACCGTGATGCCCAGGCACTCATCGTCACGACCGAAGTCTATCGCAATATGGCCATCGAGGACCCGGAAGCCCTTCACGACATTGCCTACGTCATATTCGACGAAATTCATTATCTTGGAGACATCGAACGCGGAACAGTCTGGGAAGAATCAATCATTTTTTCGCCCAAAAACGTGAGATTTCTCGCACTTTCAGCGACTATTCCCAACGCCGATGAATTTGCCCGCTGGATCGAAACCAACGCCGATCAGCTGGTCAAGGTTATCGTGTCTGAAAAACGAGCTGTCCCATTGACCTACTTGTTCTTTCACGACAAAGTCATGATGAATTTCAAGGATCTCAGCCGTCGGGTTGGTCGCAAATCAGCATCTGACGATGTTCCAGAGGTGCGCCGCACCAGAGGGCCACGCGGCGAAAAGGAGGCTGACCAGCGTCATTTGATTATCCTGAAAACACTTCATCTTCAGGATCGCCTGCCTCTGCTGTATTTTGCTTTTTCCAGAGCAGTCGTGGACGACATGGCATGGCAGGCCGCCAAACAATTCGATTTCACCACCTCTGAAGAGAAAAGAAATATCGATGCCGCTTTTGCCGCCTGTCTCGAAAAATACAAGATCGGCGATCTCGAAAGCGCGCACATACTTGGCGATCAGTTGCGACGCGGGGTCGGACGACATCATGCAGGTCTTTTGCCGCAATTGAAGGAACTGGTGGAAATCCTGTTCGCGGAAAGACTGCTTCGCGTGCTCTACGTTACCGAGACTTTCGCAATGGGTGTAAACATGCCTGCCAGAACAGTCGCCTTCGATGCATTGAAGAAGTATGACGGCCGCAGCTTCCGGTCGCTAAAAACTCTCGAGTTTCGGCAGATATCGGGGCGTGCTGGACGACGGGGCATCGATGAAATGGGCTGGGTCGTCATTCCGTGGCTTCCACGTGATACGGAACTCGAAGATCTGGAGCGCATTGTCTATGGTGATGTCGAGCCTCTGCTGAGCCAGTTCGATCTCTCGTTCAACAGCGTGCTGAATTTGTATGCGGGCCACGAAAACGAGGAGATTCGCACAATTCTCAAGCGCAATTTTGCGCAGTTCCAAGCGAACAAAAATCTTCCGCTGCTTGCTGAAAAAGTGACCGAACATCGCTTGATGGTCGAATCTGCGATGCCGCGATGCACCGAAAAAAAAGATGATCTTCCTGCATTTGGAGAATTTTTCAAACGCAAGCAGGAAATCATAGACACCATGCAAAAACAGATGAGCGGCATTCAGCATGGCATGCGTGGTCGCCAGAATCGCGTTCATAAACTGAGACTTCAGCAACAATTTGGAGCCCGCATTAAAGAGCTGGATGAAGAAGAACTGCAGTTCATTTGCGGAACCTGCCATAACAAGAATCGCTGCACCGGAAAACTTTTTCGGGCCATGAAGATACAGAAAAAACTGGACTATTGGCGCGAGCGGCTCGAAATGCAGGAGCAGCTTCAGCTGCCTCTGTACGAGGAAAAAGTCGCCGTTCTGAAGCGTCTGGGTTATATCGATGAGAAGGGCCTGCTTGCCCGCGGCGAGTTTGCTTCACGTATCCATATCGAAGAAATCGCAGTCACGGAGCTTTACTTCAAGGGTTACTTTCATGAATGGGATCATCATGAAATTAACGCTCTGGCAGTTGCACTCGTTTATGAGTTCCGCAAGCGCGGCGTAGAAGTAGAGAAACCCGCTCGTTGTCGCGGCCTCGATCGCATGAGGGAAGCAAAAGCATTTATAATGGAGCTTTCACGCCAGTATAAATTCATTAATCCACTCGACATCAGTTTTTCCATGCTGATCTACTCCTGGAGCACAGGAGCTCCTTTCGATGAAATTTCGCGACGTACGAACATGTCGGAAGGCGATCTGATTCGATTGTTTCGACAGGCAATAGATCTGATCCGCCAAATTCGTGATGCTACTGATGATCAGAGCTTGCGCGACAAATTCCTCGAGTGTCTGGACTATATAAACCGGGACATAGTCCTGGCTACGGAGTTGCGGGACTGATGAGCAAACCCATCAAAAACGGCGAGATACTTCCCGATGACGGGCAAGTCATCAGCCGTTCAGATAAAGATACATTGGCTCATGCCGCACGCCTGGCGAAAGTGTTTCCGCAGGCCCTGATATTATTGCAGGGCCCCTTTGGCGCCGGAAAAACTACCTGGACTCGCGGTTTTGCCGCTGGTCTTGGCATTGATGACAATGTGTCCAGCCCAACGTATACAATTCTCAACGTATACCGTCGGGGTGACAGAACTTTATACCATCTCGATTTGTACCGGTTAGGCTGTCTCGAGGAAGTCTACGACGTTGGTCTGTTCGAAATTCTGGATGCGGGGTTCCCATGCGTTGTCGAGTGGTCCGAGCGAGTTCCTGAGCTGGCTGGCTGGCCGCATCTTGAGGTTATCCTGGCACCGTCGAAATGTCCGTCCGGCAGTGACGATGATACTAACTGCCGCAGCATCAAATGGACGCTCAGAAAAGGAGGCGCGTGTCCGTGACGAAATCCGCACGCGCGCTGCCCTATATATTTCTCGATGCTTCGCGACCGCGTATCGTCGGTCAGGTCGGTTTTGCCGCGTCAGATCCGAACAGCGGATCACCGACCTTTCGCGCCTTCTCATGGGAAAGCCGTCAGGACTTCGCCGCTCGGCTTACAGTATTTCTCGACGAGATGCTTGTCGCCACGAATCTGACTTTCGAACATATTGAGCGGATTGGAGTCGGCATCGGACCAGGCAGTCTCACGGGTGTTCGTACGGCCGTGGCCTTTCTTCGAACACTTTCGCAAGTCTCAGGAAAACCATTGTCAGGCATCTCTCTGTTCGACTGGGCGATCGCGACACTTGCAGCCTCTGGTGAGCGTGGTCCGATAAGGATTTCAGTTCCCGCATTGCGCGACAAGGTTTTTGCACTGGACATCGACAGTGATCTTGAAGCGACATCCCACATGGGCTCCTCTGTCGAGGAACGCTTAACACTTGTCGCACGATCTGATGCAGGTGACGGACGCCCACATTTTGGAATATGGTATGGCGACTCGATTATCAGGACAGTCGATCCCTCCCCCGAAGCTCTTCATCACCTGATGACACAGCATAACTCAGCCACTGCCCATGACGATTTTGAACTTCTTCTGCAAATCGCCCCCCTCTACGTTATTCCGCCACTGGCTGAAATCAACCTGGTAAAACGAGGATGATCACACTGGGCATAGAAAGTTCCTGCGACGATACCTCACTGGCTCTCGTTGAAAATGGAGTGAGAATTCGTGCCAGTTTGCTCTCGTCGCAAATCGAGACGCATCGGCGGTTCGGAGGGGTCGTTCCTGAAGTCGCATCGCGTAAGCACCTCGAGGCTATAAACCCCCTGATCCGCGAGCTGCTCGCCGCCGCGCAACTCACGCTGGAAGAAATCGATCAGATCGCAGTCACAACAGGCCCCGGCTTACTCGGAGCATTACTCGTCGGTGTCGCGGCGGGAAAAGCCATTGCGTGGGCTCTTCGCAAACCTTTTATCCCGATACACCATCTTGAAGCACACCTCGAAGCGGCATTTCTGGCTGCCGGTCGCCCCCCCGAATACCCTTTTCTTGGTCTCGTTGTCTCGGGAGGGCACTCTAATATGCTCATCGCGCGAGGCATCCGCGATTATGTCACCCTCGGTCGCACAGCTGACGATGCACCCGGAGAGCTTTTTGACAAGATTGCACGACGAATTGGGCTTGGATATCCGGGAGGTCCGGCAATTCAGAAGGAGTCCATATCCGGCAATCCGGACCGATATCAGCTTCCCCGCCCACTCATCCGCCGTGGTTACGGTTTCAGCTTTTCGGGGCTGAAAACAGCAACCATCGCTGTTATCGATAGAGCCGGAGACTCGCTTTCACTGAATGACCTGTGCGCAAGTCTCCAGAATGCGGTTGCGGAAACTCTTATATCAAAAGTCGGAGCGGCACTGATCGAATATCCTATGTCACGACTCGTCATCGCAGGAGGAGTCGCCGCCAATTCAGAGCTGCGTGCTCAGGCTGCACGACTGGCCGAAGCTCGCGGAGTCGAACTCCTGATTCCTCCGCCCTCACTATGCACCGACAATGCCGCCATGGTAGCCGCTCACGGTTTTTTTACGGCAAACTCCTGGACTGACTGCAATACGCTTACTGTCAATGCGCTTGCCGATTGGTCCATGGGTGATCCCCTCCCCTTCTGGATAAAACCATCATGAAAGCTACTCCACAGATCGCACAAGACAGCGTAATTCATGTTCTCGATGAAACAGTCGTCAGTCAGATTGCAGCGGGCGAAGTTGTCGAGCGGCCCGCTTCGGTAGTCAAGGAACTTATTGAGAATGCGATCGACGCTCAGGCGCGCTGTATAGAGATCGAGATAAAAGACGGCGGCCAGAAACTTATAGAAATTGTCGACGATGGCATCGGAATGTGTCAGGCTGACGCGGTTCTTGCCTTCAGCCAGCATGCCACCAGCAAAATTTCCACCGCGGACGAGCTTAACGCTATCGGCACACTCGGATTTCGCGGTGAAGCTCTAGCAAGCATAGCATCAGTATCTCGCGTTACCCTTATAACGCATCGCGAGGATTTCTCTATCGGAACCCGTGTTCAGTGTGATGGCGGGCGCATCAGCTCAGTCGAGTCCATCGCCCATCCGCGCGGGACAATGATTCAGGTGAAAAACCTTTTCTACAATATTCCGGCACGCCGCAAGTTCATGAAAAGTATCGCGGTCGAGATGGCACAGATTTCCGACATCATTTGCCATTACATGCTGGGATATCCGGAACTGGCCTTTCGTTTTACCCGCGCTAATGTGGCCGTAGCAAGTTCGACCGGGCAGGGAAACCTTACCGATGCGGTGCTTGCCGTCTATGGCCCCGAAATAACCAAGAGCATGATTCCGCTTAATGAGCCACAAAGCACGCTTCCGGGCGTGACCTTGCGTGGTTTCATTTCTCCCCCGAATCAGGCCCGGTCAGCTGCCCGCTTCATGACGACGCTGGTCAACAGACGTTATGTAAGATCCAAACTGCTTTCGCAAGCCATTTCCAAAGCCCTGGCCGCCTTTTTTCCAAAGGGGCGTTATCCGGTATTGATCTTCGATTTGCGTCTGCCGGGCGAGATGGTCGATGTTAACGTGCATCCGCAGAAGACTGAAGTAAGATTCCGCGACGAAAGATTCATATTCGGCCTCGTTCTGGAGACACTTCAAACGTGTCTCTCAGGGCTCAGCATAGTATCGCCGACAGGTCCCGGCGGTGCGGGCGCCATTGACGATATTGAGTCTGAGTCAGCCTCGTCCAGCAACTTTCCCACGCCGGTCACGCGCGAATTGATTGAAACAACTCCCGGAGTCGGTGAGCCTCCCAATGCCACCCCGGAATTCAGTTTCCCCACCGGACGAGAGGCATCGCATCATCCTGTCGCCCCCCCCCTCACCCCGGGAAAAACCGGACAAACATTTCCCAACACCGGATTCAACCCGCAGCCTACGGCTCGCAGTTATACTCTGCGTCCGGGCGCCACGGGTTTTACTGCTTTCGGTGCATCTCCCGCCCAGCCTGGCACACTCCCGGGATCAGGTGCGCTGATACCGGTTGATGTGCTTCAATCCCCGCGTATCCTGTGTCAGCTCATGAACAGTTATCTGCTCGGCGAGGATCGCGAGGGTTTGTTCATAATCGATCAACACGCCGCACACGAACGCATTCTTTTTGATACTTACGTGGAAGCTTACCGTGAAGAGCGGGTTCATGCACAGCCGCTTCTGTTTCCGATACCGCTGAAGCTGCTGCCATCAGAGCGATATTTGATGCTGGAGCGGGGTGACGAATTGCGTCATCTTGGTTTTTCAATTCAACAGGAGGAAGATGGCCAGTTCTATGCGACGGCGGTGCCGATTCTGGATGGTCATTCCGCAGGCAATGACAGCGTCCAGGATTTTCTCGGCCAGCTCCTTGGAGGCTGGGAAGGTCGGACGATAGCCGAAATTAAATCTGATCTGTTCAAGATGATGGCATGCAAGGCCGCAATTAAAGCAGGCGATGTGCTGCGAGAGGTGGAGATGCGTTCGCTGTTTGAACAGCTGTTGAAAACAAAGAATCCATTCACATGCCCGCATGGCAGACCAACCGCATTGCGCCTGACGTTAAAACAGATCGAACATGCCTTTCTTCGAAGCTGATCACAATGAATCCTCATCTGAGGGTTTGCTTCCGCCGCTGATAGCAATTCTGGGGCCGACAGCCTGCGGGAAAAGCGAAGTTGCGATGTCGCTTGCCCGCTGTTTTGGCTGCGAGATTCTGAACTCCGATTCCAGACAGATATATCGCGAGATGGAAATCGGAACAGCAAAGCCCGGCAGAATGGACCGACAGGAAATCCCCCACCATCTTCTCGATCTTGTTTCCCCGGACGAAACTTTCAGCGCCGGAGAATTCGCTCGTCAGGGCCGTCTGGTGCTAGCCAAACTCTGGGCCTCCGGCGGTTTGCCGCTGCTGGTCGGCGGAACGGGTTTTTACTACGAAGCCTTGACTCGGGGATTACCGGATATCAACGTTGACAAAAATATCCGACATCGGCTGCAGGAGATGTTGGAGCTCGACGGCACATTCGCGCTTGTCGATGAACTGCGGCGAATTGATCCGGCTGCCGCTCTTTCCATAGATATTTCCAACCCTCGCCGCGTAATGCGGGCACTGGAAATCATTCACGCAACGGGTCGGCCACTCTCGGAAGCACGCGCCGAAGTTTCTCCGCTCCATGCGCGTATATTGCCGATAGTCGTTGATTTTCCTAGGGACATGCTTTGCGAGCGAATGGAACAACGCATACAAAATATGCTCACGATGGGTTTACGCGACGAGGTTAAACGACTGAATGAGCTTTACGATTGGTCCGCTCCCGGAATGCGGACAATAGGTTATGCCGAATGGCGTTCATATTTTCAAGGTGAGACGGATTTGGATGATACTGTCGAACAAATAAATATCCATACACGGCAGTATGCGAAGCGACAGGTAACCTGGTTTAAACGTCGTCCAGGAGTGGAACCAATCGATTTATCAGAGCCCGGCGCCGAGAGTCGCATTAAATTTATGGTCAGGAATTTCCTGACCGCGAAGTAACCTGCAAAATAAGGTAGTGGAATACTCTTAACTGACGACCAAATTTAACCACAGATGGACACGGATGAACACAGATAAAAAAAGACACAATAATAGCCGCATCAGTTAAATTACCCCACCACCCAAAATAATTATCGCAATTTCTTTATCTCCTTGTCTGAAGGAAGATTGTGTTATAATCTCACAAAATCATTCGCATGTGCCGAAATTAGGAAAGGGGCCATCATGTCAATAGCGATGTTATTTCCCGCAATGGTCGGGCAGTTGATGAGAAATATCCTGATCTGCTCACTCAATCTTTTTCTATCAGTGTGGGTGATCAAGGGCATCGGTGAAGGCTGATCGACCCCGATTTCGCCTTGTTGAGGCTTGGGGTCGGAGGTAAATGTGAGCGGGGTTTCTGATCTAGAAATTAGCGCGGCTGTACGACGAGAGTTGTCGGGACGCCGTGTCGATTTTTCAAAACTCAAAATCCGCGTAGCCGGTGGCGAAATAACGCTTTCCGGCATTCTTGCCTTCGTAGGCTTCGAGAAGCCCGCAGACGAAGTTCCTGTTGAAATAAAGTTTCTCGAATCGCGTCTTCGCGCCATTCGCGGCGTCACAAGCCTGACCCTTGACCTCGAAAACTGGGCTCGCAACGATTCCGGCAAGTGGGAACCCAAGGGTGGTGCCGCTGGCAAATCCGGAGTCGGACATACTGACGGGAAAGACTTTCATTGTCCTGAGTGCGGTGTCGTCTTTCATTTTTGTCCCTGTTGCGGAAAACCTCTCGCCGAACTCGATTCCACGCATCACGGCGCGACAGCATCCCGACTTCCTGCTCGTCCGGTGCTTCGAAAGGCGGAGCCAGTCCGTCCGCCATTTACGAAGTCCACGCCTCAGACAACAACTAGTGGATCAGCCAGCGCCACTCCTTCTTTGAACACCCCGACGCGACCTTTTGAAGGCAAATCCTCGATTCGACCGGATATCCCCGCAAAACCTGGCTTACCGGAATCGCCATCATTGAAGCCAGCCACAGAGGTGTCGCCTGCCGCAAGTCATATTCGCCCCGGACTGTCTCCCCTTCCGAATAAAGAGACGTTGCCCAAGTCTGAAATTCCGCTGACATCAGAAAAACCGACCGTTTCGTCGCCTGCGTTATCGGCTGCTCCTAACCCTGTCATACCTGCGTTTAAAGCAGCCCTGGGACATCCCAAAGATGATCCGGATAAGCTTTCTGAGTTTGCGGTCAATTCGAAGCCTCCTGCAAAAGTTTTTTCACCTTCTGCTATTCCACAAAAAGATATTCGAATCGAAACACCCTTTTCAGTGACGAAGCCCGAACCTGTCCTGAGGGGCAACATTGCATCCGAGAAATCAGAAGATCTGTTTTCAGGACTTCCCGGGATGCCTGATAAAACAGACAGCGACGGGCTCGTAAATCCGCTATTAGACTCCGATCCGGTTCCGGATGAAGCGGATACTGGCATTATTCCAGCTGAAAGTCCGGTGCTTCCACCAGTTAAGCCTGAAATCAAGCCCTTGCCAGCGTCTCATCCTGTTCGAACACCATCTGCACCGATATCAGATGTCAAGACATCGCCAGCTTCGATGAAAATCCCTGAAGAAGCCCCGTCTTCAAAATCACATACCGGGGTCGATGAAAAACTTCCGGCTGCTAAACCGGCATTTACATTACCTGTTGTCGATACATCGTCAGAAAATGACGAAACACCGCTTCCGCCGATGAAATCCGCTGTCGCTCCACCCGTCTCCGCCAAACCAGCGACTAAACCAGCATTTGATTTACCAGCCGTCGATGCATTGTCTGACGATGATACCCCGCTTCCGCCCATGAAATCTGCCGCCGTTCCTCCCGTTTCCGCCAAACCAGCAGCTAAACCGGCTTTTGCATTGCCTGCAGCCGCCATATTGTCTGACGACGATACGCCGCTTCCGCCTATGAAATCTGCCGCCGTTCCTCCCGTTTCCGCCAAACCAGCGGCCAAACCGGCTTTTGCATTACCTGCAGCCACTGACCTGTCGGATGACGATGATACGCCGCTTCCACCAATGAAATCCGCCACAGTTCCTCCCGTTTCCTCCAAACCAGCGGCTAAACCGGCTTTTGCATTACCTGCGGTCGATGTATCGGATGATGAAACGCCGCTTCCACCGATGAAACCCGGAGGCGCTTCCGCGCCCGCAAAGCCTGTTTCCAAGCCGGGTGTTTCATCCAAAACCACCGTCGACAAAGACAATCCATTTGCACCTCTGATCGGTGAAACATCTTCCGGGCCGGAGAAGCCTGATAAACCCGGTCGACGCGAGCCACTCGAAGATCTGAGCAACCTCGACTATGGAATCCTCGATCTGTTCAATTCTCCCGGCGGGAAATCAGATGCCAAGCCTGCGGGCAAACCTCTTGTGAAGCCTTCAGTGAAAGGGCCATTGAAAAGTCCGCCGAAAGGTCCCAGCAAAGATGATCCGTTCGGTCTTGGTGATCTGCTCGATTTAGATAATCCGGAACCAGGAGTCTCTGCCCCGGGAAAAGCTCCAGGAGCGGCGGGGAAACCCGATGACAAAAAGGCGGGGAAACCCGCGAAAGATCCATTTGATATTGAAGATTTTGACATCACCAAGTTCAGCTGATGATAGTCCTGACCATTTGATTCAGATTCGGGAGGGTAATCGATGCGTTTTATTCACCCCTTGTTCATGCTCGGTTTCTTGGCGTGTTTGTATCAGCAACGAGTGCTGGGATTAACCATCCTCGGACTCAAGGGAAATGCCCCTGAATTTTCTGATCGAGGATCAATGCTGGAAAAACACGTATCCTGGGCTTATGGTTTGTTAGCATATATTATACTCGGAATGATCGGCGGCATTGCTATAACGCTGCGCGTTCTTAATGCCCCGGAAGCCTTTCAACACACCTATGGGCATGGTTTCTTCGGCATTCTTGCTTTGACAGGCCTGATCTGCGCATATTTTCTGGGCGTGAGCATCAAAAAAGTGGTTAAGCCGAAAATCCGTGAACGCTTCAGAAATTTTCACACCAATATTTTCTACATTATTGCCTTATTCGCAGGTCTTTCGCTAATATCCGGAGCCGGCGTACTGATTTTCGGTATCTCGATAAACTGATGATGATATTCCTGGGACCGTTTCCCGGGAAACCCTCTAAACACTCGTACCATTCATGGAGGATGTGTGTTTAGGTGAAGGAAATTTGTATGATTTTGCGTGAATTCAGGCCCCTTCCCGCGTTTGTTTCGCTGGCACTCGGCTGCGTCGTATTTTCATTCGACGGATTCCTGCCGTTTTCTTCTCATCCTGCATTTGCAGCCCGTGCAAAATCAGAAAATAGTGCGCCAAAAGCGCCTGCAAAAAAGCGAAAAATAGGACAGGTCGCCTCAAACGGTCCGGAAAAATATTCACCACAGATCATTACGGGAGCGACTTCCTACGAAGACATCTGGGCGCAGTTCGACGGTGGAGACGAATCAGCCCAGCATCAGGCTATATCCCGCATGAAAGCGGTTCTCAAGAAAAGCCCGGATGACGTAAACGCACACTATTATCTCGGGTTGATGCAGATGAAAACAGGCCCGCTGAGCCAGGCCGAAGAACATCTGCGATTCACGGCCGCAGCGTATCCTGATTCGGCTGACATCACGCTCAAGCTCGCTCAGGTCTTGATCGATCAGGGACGTGGCGACGAAGCGACGCCGCTTCTCGAAAAAGCACGGAATCTCGATCCAAAGAATGCCGGCCCGCTTTCCCTGCTCGGACTGAAAGCTCTTGTCGACGGAGATCTGAAGGGAGCCGTCGATTTGTTAATGAAGGCTAAGGCCATCGACCCGGAGAATCGCGATACCCTTCGCGGCCTCGGAATCGCCCTGGTTGGCCTGGAACGCCCTGCCGAGGCTGTCGATGTGCTTACGCGTGTGCTCTCGCTCGACAGTCATGATGCCGAAGCGCATTATCAACTTGGAAAAGCCTACGAAGCTCTCGGCAAAGTCAAGGAAGCCTCCGAGGAATTCGTGAAAGCTAAAAGCATGGGTGCCAAAAGCGCCGACATGAAGGGATTGATCGGTTTCGATCTCGCCCGGGCGCTAGCCCAAACAGGGCGCTACGATGCTGCGGTCACTGAATATCAAAAGGCGATCAAGAAATCGCCCGATGCGGCAACAGGCTGGTTTGAACTTGCTGAACTTTATCTCAACATGGGACAGACACCTCGTGCCGTTTCCGCATTTAAAAAAGCTTTTGAAAAGGGAAATCGTTTCGATGCCATATTGCGTATCGGAGAAATTTACCGGAAAGAAGGAAATCTCGAAGAAGCGCTTAGCGCACTCAATCAGATCAGTCGCCGCAAGGATGAATGGGGAGAGCGCGCCAGGGCGGCCATCAGCGAAATCAGCCAGGAAAAGTCGGCCAATACCAGAGACAATCTGCTCGAAAAGGCATCTTCCGGAGATGAAGTCGCACGTGAAAAAACATTTCTGCAGATGCTGAGATCTAACCCCAAAGATCCGGATGCATTGAGCGGCCTGAAAGATCTCGCCATGTCGCGCGGTGATTTGGGACAGGTCGATTATTACAACAAATTGATGGTGAAGGCCGGCCTCATGACGAAAAGCGATGCGGCTGAAGAAAGAAGTAAACTGGAAGATCGCAGCTCTTCCGGCGATGATCTTGCCGCCTGGGAAAATCGTCTTGAGGAGTTCAAGCAACACGACGAATACGACAAGGCGTTGAACGAGTGGAAAAAGTTGAAAGCATATGCAGTTTCTCAACTCGAATTCTGGAGAAAACAGCGCGACAGTTCGGAAAGAACCGCAATGATCGAAGCTACGAAACACCGTATAACGAACTTAAACGATATGGAAAAAGATCTTCGGGAACAGAAGAAATTGCACGGAAAAAAATGAGGATTTATCCCGAAGAGGTACTCACAAGCATCTTTATATAATGTCGCGTCGATGGTTTCCGTCATGATTATCGATGTAAACGTCGAGTATGATCCGCGAGTGTCATGGGCTATGGAAGCCAACGGTATTCCGATCGTACAACGCTTGACAGTTCGAAACATCGGTCCGGCTATATTTCCGGGCGGACGATTGTCTCTGACATGCGGTTCATCTAAAGCCGAACCCGGAATGTCGGGGGCAGACGATTCGACAGATACCGGGGCAGATCCGGGAAAGCCGGATGGATGGCTTCTCGAGCCACTCGCGCGAGGAATTCCCTCCCTTGCTTCCGGTGAAGAATGGCTGCTCGAAAAGCCCGATCTGCGCCTGAGACCGGACCGGCTTCGATACCTCGTCGAGCGCGATGCCAAGTCCATAGAGATAGAAGTAAAAGATTGCATTGGCGATTCAATACTCAGAAAAAGCCTCCCCGTCGAATTTCTTGCTTATAACGAATGGGACAGAACCCGGCTTCCGGAATTGATTGTCGCATTTATTTTGCCTAACCACCCCGTTATTGCGGAGCTATTGATAAAAGCACGGGATCGATTGAATATGGCAACCGGTGATCCGGCTCTGCGAGGCTATCAAAACAGCCCGCGCGATCGTGTGAAGGCTGTTGCCGAGGCAATATATAATGCGGCCCATGAGTTCGAAATAACTTATGCGACAAGTCCGGCATCATTCGAGACATCGGGGCAAAAAATCCGTTTTCCGGACACTGTTTTTCACGTTCGCATGGCCAACTGTATCGAAATTGCCGTTATTTTCGCCGCCGCCCTTGAACAGGCCGGCCTGCATGCGGTTCTTGTTCTTTTCAGGGATCACGCATTGCCGGGAGTCTGGCTGGTTAATGATCATCTTCCGGTTGCAGCGAGCGACGAACGGGAAACAGTCGAAAAACTGGTTCGATGCGGCGATCTTCTGCTCTTCGAAGGAACAGTCGCCATGAATCGCCCTTACGTTCCGTTTTCTGAAGCGGAGCGTCGTTCTCGCGAACAGCTTTCTGATGGGGATTCTTTCTCACACATCGTCGATGTGCGCGCAGCGCGTCTGGCGCGCTTGTTACCGCTTCCGGTGCGACTGTGCGTGACGCCGCCAAACATCGGAGAAGATACAAAACACCCGTCTATCATTGATTTGAATGCAGCTCCCATGAAAGAAGAGGAGGAATTTTCCGGATCCGGAAACGCTGACGTCTGTAAAGATACGATTGTATCCCCCGTTTCCTGCGATCGGATAACACGCATAGAATCATGGAAAGAGCGCTTACTGGATCTCTCCATTCGCAATCGTTTGTTGAATTTCCGTGAATCCCGTGAGCGAACGATTCCGTTTGATGCCATAGATCTCGCACGTCTCGAAGACAGTCTTTCCCGGGGAAACTCTCTCGTAATGGAGCCCGCGGTCGTTGTGCGGCCTGATGATCCGCGTCACGACGAACTGCTCGCGGGGCGGGGCGTCGAGGAGTATCTTTCAGGCGTCCGACGGGAACTGCTCGATCAGGGACGGGCAATGACACGTCTCGATGAAATCGAGCTGAATCGCCGTTTGCGTGCGATTTATCGGGTTGCCCGAACCGAAATGGAAGAGTCCGGATCATCGACACTTTATCTTGGACTTGGCTTCCTGCGCTGGTTTGAATCGGAATTATCGACGAATCAGCGACTGGCTCCGATAATGTTGTATCCTGTCGAACTTTATCGTCCTATTCTTCGCGGACGTTTCGTGATACGGCTTCGTGATGACGAACCGCGCTTGAACGATACTCTTCTCGAGAAACTGAGACGCGACTTTGGTCTTGATTTTTCTGATCTGAAAACGTTGCCAACGGATGATGCAGGCATAGATCTCTCCGCCGTGCTTGCGACTCTGCAACGTGTAACCGCACGGATTCCCCGTTTCGATGTAATCGAATCAGCTATGCTCGGCTTCTTTTCTTTCACGAAATTTCTGATGTGGCGCGATCTGGACGCCCATCAGAACGATCTGATGAAGAACAGCACTCTCCGACATTTTGTCGATGGTGGTGCCGGAACTTCATTTGACGGACAGACTTTTCTCGTGCCTGAAGAACTCGACAAGACCCGCCCCGCTGGAAGTTTCCGCACGATTCTCGATTCTGATTCAAGCCAGGCGATTGCAATTGATGCTGCGCTTCGCGGAAACTCATTTGTCCTGCAGGGTCCGCCCGGCACTGGAAAATCACAAACCATCGCGAACATCATCGCCGTTATGCTTTCCGAAGGAAAGCGTGTACTCTTCGTCTCGGAAAAACGTGCAGCCCTCGAAGTCGTAGCCCGCCGTCTCGAACGAGTGGGGCTTGGCGATGCTTGTCTGGAGCTTCACAGCAACAAGGCCAATAAGCGCCAGGTCAGTATCGAACTTTCCCGTGTCCTGGAGCAAAATACCTCAAATAGAAAGCCGGCAATAGCAGCGTTGGAAGCTGATGCCGCACGAGTCGCAGATCTTACAGGCCAGTTGACCGCGTTCGTACAATTCATGCACATGCAGACTTCTCTGGGAAAGACCCATTTCATGTGTACAGCAGGATTATGTAAACTGGGATATTCAAATCATTTCTTCCGCATTCCGGATGCTCTTGCCGCAACCGCCGACGTGGATATATTGCGCCGGGACCGGCTTTCCGGAGTTATCGAGGCTGCTCGCCCGACAGGTACCCCGGGGAAGCATGTTTTCGCGACCTGCAGGGTACAATCCTGGACTCCACTTGTAGCGCGCGACTGGGAACGTAATTTAACGGCTTTGATACAAGCGGAAGCTGTCCTCGTAGGCGCCGGACGCGAAGCCGCATTTCTGCCCGGTCTGCCCGACTCTTTGTCGCTGGGCATGCTCACTGACGTTGAACGCCTCCTTGATCTGCTGGGTGCAGGTATTCCCACGGGGGCGGCGACTGTCGCCGCCCGGCCTGACCGTCAGGCCGTGATCGAAAGACTCGATGGGGTCACCGTACTCGGTGCGGAGCGTGCGGCACGTCTTGAAAAGCTGACTATGGCTTTTCGAGAGACATTGCTTGAACTCGATTTACCTGCAATTCGGAGTTCTTACCAGCTGTTTTCCGACTCCTTCATTCTGTGGCGATGGTGGAATCTGCGAGGTCCCGCCTCAATACTGGCCGCCAATGCAATAAAACCTCTCGGTGAGATTCCGGAAATCATCGCCCACCTGGACAACGCAATCCGCATTCAGGAACTGGACCGCGAACTGGAACTGGAAGACCCGTTTTTGATCGAAGTGTTCGGCGTCGGCGCGAAAAACGCGCGCAAGGAGCATCGCCTCGTGGCAGCTGTGAGCTGCTTCGTTCGCGACTGGGGAATAGTCACGGAGCAGCTGGGCGTAGCCTCCCTTAATATCCCTCCGGCTGTCCCGCGCGATCGGGCGGCATCCGCGGCGGCCGCATTAAAAGCCGCTCTCACAACTTTTCGGGAAATATTTTCCAGGGTAAAAAATGATTTTTGCTTCGAAGAACAGGCGGTATTCGGTAATGCCGGCGATAAACTGCTGCCTGTGCGTATCGGAGAGCGTGCTCGCATCTGGCTCGCCGCGATGCCGTTATTGCGCGACTGGTCACGTTATGTCGCCGCCGAAGATGCTGCGTGCGAAACAGGTCTGGCGGAACTGATCGCACTGTTCAGACGTGGAACGATCGGTCCGGAAAGCATCCTGGAAGAGTTTGAGCGGGGCTTCCTTGGTGCCAGGTTCGAGGAGTTGTGCAATCAGTCCGCCATGATAAATCATTTTATCGGGAGAGAGCGTGAGCGTCTGGTAGAATCCTTTCGTGAAGCCGATCATGATCTGGTCGCAAAAGGAGGCGCCGCTGTGGCGGCTGTGCTGAACTCCCGGCGGCCGGGTATTATCGGAGCGGTTAACGAAGCATCCGAAGTCGGAATACTGCAACGCGAAGCCCGGAAAAAGCGCGGGCATCTTGCAATTCGACGACTGCTCGAAAAAATTCCCAACCTGCTAGGCAGACTTAAACCCTGCCTGCTCATGAGTCCGCTTTCGATTGCACAGTATCTTCCGGCGACACGTGAACCTTTCGACCTGGTGATCTTCGATGAAGCCTCGCAAATCGCGGTTCATGACGCCGTGGGTGCTATCGCGCGCGGACGTCGTGCGGTGATAGTCGGCGATTCGAAGCAGCTTCCGCCAACCAGCTTTTTCTCAATAGATTTCGATACCGATGAAGACGAAGGCGGCCTCAGCGGTAGCAAAGGCGTCAGTGATTCAGTAGCTGCTGACAGCTGTGTTTACGACAAAAGTCATAATGGCGTGGCTTTAAAGGGAAAACCGCTTGATGACCTGCTCATGAAAGATCTCGAGAGCATCCTTGATGAGGCTGTAGCGGCGCGACTGCCAACGCTCATGTTGAAATGGCACTATCGCAGTCGTGACGAACGGCTCATCGCTTTCAGCAACCGGCATTTTTACGATAACAGTCTTCAGACGTTTCCAGCCGCGGCATCATTGGACAACGAAGGCGTTTCGCTGATACCAGTCTCCGGAGTCTTCGATCGCGGAAAAACGCGGACAAATCGTATCGAAGCGGAGGCTGTAGTTTCCGCCATTATCGGGCTTCTGCTTGATCCTGATACGAGAGGCTTTTCTATCGGTGTCGTAACATTTAATCAGCCTCAGCAGATGCTCATCGAAGATCTGCTTGAGGAAGCCCGCGCCGTACACCCCGAAGTCGAGCCATGGTTCGGTGAGCGTGCTCCCGAGCCGGTTTTCGTCAAAAATCTCGAAAATGTCCAGGGTGACGAGCGTGACGTTATCGTATTTTCCGTTACCTATGCCGCTGATGCTACGGGGCGGGTTGGCATGAATTTCGGCCCACTGAATCGCGAAGGCGGGGAGCGCCGGCTAAACGTCGCTGTTACACGCGCACGCCGGAGGCTCATGGTTTTTTCCTCGATCCCCCCGGAAAAGATAGATTTATCACGAACACAATCATTAGGCGTTCGGAGATTAAAAGTTTTTCTTGCGTATGCGGCAGGCAGGTATCGCTCTCTCGACTCTGGCAAGTCTGGCACTGGCGAACCCGTGGCGGCTGCCAGTGAGCCGTTCGAAGAAATGCTGACTGCAGCTCTTGAGGCTCGCGGATACATCGTCGAACGCCACGTCGGATGTTCAGGGTACCGGCTGCCGCTGGCGGTGCGCGAATCAACGCGCGGCAGATTCCTGTTAGGCATAGAGACCGACGGAGAGGCATTCGCTTCCGGAGCCACTACGCGCGACCGCGAACGCCTGAGACGCGAGATTCTCGAAAATCTCGGATGGATGGTGACGCGTGTATATGTCATCGACTGGTTGCATGATGCCGCCGGGGAATTGAGACGTCTCGAAACGATCATCAGTGAGGCGGCCGCAATCAGTCCGCCTGTGCTCCCCGGTGTGAATGCGGTGCTTCGCCCGGAAATACATCCGGAGGCACTTGCCACGCTGGAAAGCGGGATCTCCTCATCAGACTCGCATGGTGTTTTACCCACTGAACCCCCTCGCTGTGATACTAGTGTCGTTGATGAGCTAACAGCCGAGGTAAACGAGCTCACATCCTCCACAAAAGTTGCTGACGGATCGTCGGAATGCAATAACATCCCGATTCGCGAAAACAACAAATCAGGGCTTAGAGTTTACGAGGAAGTTCCCATCGAGCGTTTTGGTCAGCCGGAAGCTCTCAATCACGTGCGACGCCGCCCCCAGCTTGTCAAACTACTGGAACGCATAATTGCTCTGGAAGGACCGATTCATGAGGAAACTCTCGCGAGGCGTGTGATCGCCTTCTTCGGACTTTCCCGGCTGAGCCCGCAAGCTATCGAATCAATTCGAGCGCTTCTCGATGCCAACGGAGACGGGAAATGGCAGCGACGCGAGACTTTCGTCTGGCCCCAGGGTATCGATCCGACTTCCCGCCTGCCTGAACCGCGTGGGCCGACCTCAGCGGGAAACCTGCGCGAAGCCGAGTTCATAGCCCCGGAAGAGCGAGCAGCCGCAGTCGAACTTGTTTTACGTAATGCACTCAGCCTGCCCCGCGACATCCTGGCCCGGGAAGCCGCCATTCTCATGGGCTTCAAAAGGCCTTCGCCCAAGGTGCGGGAAGCTTTCGACGCCGGTATCGCAAAACTTCTCGAATATCGTTTTTGCCGCGCGGAAAGTGATCGAATTGCGCTAGCCGACCGTTCTTAACAACTTCTTCCATCAGCGTGCATCTGTGTCATCCGCGAATAAAAACAGCTTTGCTGTTCTGATTAATTTTATTCTCGCCCGGAGAATGGTTTGTATTGCTTGATTTCAACGAATGTTAGGGCTGAAGCGCCGGGCCAGCCGAGAAAGCTCGTGCCAAAAGACGCGGCGCGCCCGGCGGTCGCTGCCCTACCTGTCGAGAATTAAATAACCGTGGCGTTGAATGGGCGCCCTTGACAGATTACTCAAACGGCGAGATAGTTATATATATAACCGGTTTTCAGTCCCATTTCGTGGTAATGCGCTACGCAAGTGCGATGAATGTTCGGCATTAGATTAATAGATTTACCGCTCTTTCGCAGAAAATAAGTTCTGGTGGAGATTTGATCTTTCTACTGACGCATAGGATTCACTGAAAAATGGCTTCTTTTGCATGGCATGATCGAAAAGACAACATAAAAGTCCTCTCCATTTCCGGGGAAATCGGAGAGCGTGACTCCGAGCTTCGAAAGACGATTTCGCAGTTGCCGCAAATGCATTCTTTCATTGTCGATTTGTCCGGAGTGACTGCTGCACAAACCTCCTTTTTCGAATTATTATATGAAGTCGCGTCTTCCTCCCAGGTGAAAGTGGTCTGCCGATCTTCGGCTATTGCCGACACTTGTCTGCAGTTTGCCCTCATACCGTTTCCCACGGTCCGCAGCGCGGAGTTGTCGCTTAGGGGTGATGCAACGGTTGCCCATCTTTTTGCATGTTTACGTGATGTTCCGCCACTGTCGAAAGACGGACAGGTGCTTGTCAATTATATGGCAGGAGACGATGCCGACTTCGATGGCCTGGAAAAACTTCTTGCCAACAAACCTTCTCTGGTAAGTCAGATTATGAGGATTGCAAATTCGGCGTATTATTATCGCCAACAATCGATAGAAACCCTCTCCCTGGCTCTTTCAACCATTGGAATGAGCCATCTGGCACGAATATTTCATTACAACCTTTTCACCGGATATTTATCGCTTTTCAAGCCGCAGCAGGATTTTTTCATGATGTGCAATGAATGCGCGGAGCTGTCTGTGTCTATAGCGCAAGAATTAGGATATGATTCGTCGGAAATTTCCAAAATATGGATTGGAGGTCTTCTCCACGACCTTGGAATAATGGGAATGGCATTCTTCTTTCCTGATAAATACGCTGACTCCCAGCATTTTGCCAAAACAAGGCCGTCAACGCCGGCGATGGCTGAATTAATTCACTTTGGAGTCGGCCATCAGACTCTCGGACAATTGATGGCTGTACACTGGGGTTTCCCTTCATACCTTGTGGAAATCGTCGGCAATCACCATAAGAACGATTTCTCAAAGAAAAGTATGGTACTCCCTATTTTATGCGCCGATGCGTATGTTTGCGCAAGAAGGGGATTACTTGCCCCCCCATGGGAGTTACTGCTTAATAAGCTTTTTCGACTTTACGAAGCCCGAATACCCTGGAAAAACCCAAAATCTGAATTCGAAAGTGTGATCAGCGCGAAATATTTTCCTTCAATGAACGAATACTGAATCGCTTACTCGCCCTCCCATCGTGCAATGACGGCCGCCGCCAGACGATTGCCGATGACGTTGACCGACGTTCCAGCCATATCCATAGTTCATCGATGCCAAGTATGATAAAGAATCACCAATGAAGCCCGGAACGCCTGCCACCCCTTTGCTGGTGCGCATTGGTCTATTGATGCTATTTCTGGGATCTGCCGGGGCGGAAATCCGCGCCCTTTCGCTTGTTATGGTTGCAAGGCAGACCAGTTCACAACTCTTTGGTTTGACAGTCATGCCATTACTGTCAATAACCGCCTGGTGGGCAATGGCAAATCTTTTTGCATGGCGCTCGCCATCACCGGTCATTATTTCTATTGGGCTGGTCTTAACTTGCGGTCTTGGCATAGGCTGCAAGATATGTTCGCCGACAGGGCATGTATCTCCAGGGAGCCATCTTGTCTCGGTTTACAAAAGTTCGGCCCGTTTCAGCTTTTTTTCGCCGGCATGGCTTATAGACGAAGCGGATCAGGTCCGGCTCGGAGGAGCAGTATTGCCGTTTCTCGATCCGTTCATGAGCAGGGAGCAAGGGAAGAACTTTGCGGAAATTTTTAACAACAGTTACGCGCAACTCGATCAATCATCTGACTTTGTGCAGATCGGGTCCACGATTGGAGAAGCTTATTCTGAAATGTTCCTGCACACATTGCCGATCGGCCATGCGTATATTTATCGCCCGTCGATTTCAATCGCTCAGAGATGCCCGGTCATCGTTTTTCTCCATGGGTGGCTCGGCAATTTGAAAGCGTATATGTGGAGTTGGGCAAAGTTTGCTGATCAGCATGGCTTCGTCATAATCTGCCCCACTTTCGGAAATGGCCGCTGGAAGGGCACTAGTGCCGATGAGACCCTGCAGTGGCTCAACACAATCATTCGCTCGGACAACTCTTGTGACCCCGATCAGGTATTCGTCATCGGATTGTCAAATGGCGGCACCGGAGTAACCGGCTGGGCAACGAAGCTACCCAATACTTATCAAGGACTTGTCTTTATTTCACCTGTCATGGATGGAACCGACGCACCGGAGTTTGCTGCGGCAGTTGGCTCCCGGTCGGTACTTGTCGTGCATGGCGGCAAGGACAATCGGATACCGCCCGCTTATGTCCGTCAACACGTATCCAGCATGACAGAGAGAGGTTTGTGCGTCCGATCGATCTGCTATGCAGACGAAGACCATGTCCTGATTTTGTCATCAAGCGATCGGTTAAAGACCGACTTGCTCGCATGGATGAACATAGGAAAACGCGAAACGGCAACCCCGCCATATTCACTGAAATAACTATATTAATGAGTCTGCAAAATGTGCGACTCACGGGTTGCAACCAAAACCGCCTTTGACATCACGAATTGAGAATGATATTTTGTGAGCGGAAAAACAAATTGCTATCAACAAAATCAAAACGACAAAGAAGGAACATATATCGTGGAAAATCCTGACATTCCCGCAACCCCGAATTCAAATAACATTGTATCAACCATGCAAAATCATGCCGCAGGCAATGATCAGTTCGAAAATACGCTGATGCTCACCGGAATTATCGGATTCTGTCTCGTCATACTGGGAAGTTTCATTCCATACTGCCAGTTTCCCGTCGCCGGAGCCACGACATGGTTTGCCGGTGGACATGGCGCGGGAGCGCTCGTGTCTCTCCTGGCAATCGCTGGTATTTTTTGCTATATGTCGAAGCAGAAATTTGTACCGCTGGCCATTTCTTTTTTTGCGGGTTTCCTGTTCATCATTGAAACTGTTATTACCTATGATATGGTCGCGATAAAGAATGGCGCGACTTCTGACGCGACGGCACCATTCCGCAACTGGCTGGATATTTTCCATGATGCCTGTCGAATCGGCAACGGAGCTTCTTTCATCTTCCTGGGATTTGCCATGGTACTCATTTCGTCCTTCATGGCCATTTCGATAAAGCTCCGAAAAGATCATTACGGGGCGTAACGCATTTCACGCATTCAGGTCTGAAACTATGGCACGTTGCGTGAAATATCGATTTGAGATAGCCATGCTTCCTTCTTCCCTGAAAAAATTGATTCTGAATTTGCTCCTGATAATTCTGCCAATGTGTTCAGCTATTGCTGAAAGCAGTGGGCATATACAACCCGCAACCGTTTTCATCAAAAATTTTCAAGACGCCCGCGAAGCTCAGCGTCTGATTTCTTCAGCCATTTCACTGCCCCCTGAACGCCGAATCCCTTTTATATCCGCCTATTTTTTAGGTCGGAAATATCACCCGGAAACAAAAAAACGAATCAAGGAAGAACGCAAACAATCAACGACCAGAACAGAAGCCTCAAATCCCCAACCTTTACCGGTCCAGATTTTTCAAACAGACCTTACTTTCCTTGACTGCATGACCTATGTAGAACAAGTCATGGCGTTGGCAAATTCGGAAAAGGCTGATTATTCCGGTTCTTTTATTCAAAGACTAATCGATATCACGTATAGCGCTGACGGAAAGCCACTCATGAATCATCAGCGCAATCATTTCACTTCTCAATGGGCCGATATCAATGAAAGCAAAGGTTATCTGAAAAATATTGCCAGGAATCACCCGGAGGCAAAAGTTCGAACAGTTTTTTTGAACAAGGTTGGCAATAACCGGACCTTCTACGTTGAAGATCGTTTCATGATCGCCACCTCCGCACAAACTATCTGGTATTTTCCATCCCAGGCTGTTTTTGCGGGAAAGTTACCATTGATATCAGGAGATATACTCGCCTTGGTTTGTGACAAAGAAGGCCTGGATGTCACCCACATGGCTTTCTACATCGAGCAGTCCGGAAAGAAGATTTTCCGTCACGCTTCATATACAAAAAATCGCGTTGTTGACGATGATTTTCTCTCATACCTGCGCGGCAATAAAGATTTCAAGGGGCTCATGGTTCTCAGGCCCATTTTTGAAGCTCCACAACCGCCAATTTACAGAGTTCTTGCCAAAGACTGAAAAATTCCCATTAACAGTCCGGCTCAGAATTGCGCGAATACTTCAGTTCTGAAGTCACTGGCACTGCGGCCATATTCAGAGGTGACGTTAATTGAACGCAGTTCGATATGCAACATGGGGTTGTACTGATAATGAAGATACGCTGTGAACGCCTTTATGTTGCGGTAGTTGTATCTTCCAAACGATGGAGCCATTATATCGGCCACAACCCTCAAATTCAGGTCCGGCCTGAAATAATAACGACCAGACCATTGCAGATCGCGATAGCCATGAATGTCTCCCAAATTATAACCGGTTGGACGATTATCTCCACTCGCGGGCTTAATCGGAGTGGCGAATGGAGCGGCTGTTCCCGACGACGGAGGAAGCACCCCTTCCATATTTCCTGTTCCGGCATTCACTGCCGTAATAGCAAAAGCATTAAGCGCCTCTTTGAGCGGCTGCTCACTGCCTAATTCCTCGTAATCCAGATTCAAAATATCGAAAGCCCGAAAATTATTGTGTTCATCAGCAATAGTAAGACCGGTATCAAACTTTTTGCTGGCCAGATATTTACAACCGATTACGTAAGCCCTGAAATCGACATCACCACGGAGATGATCCTGAGCTGACGTCGTATTATTGATGGTAAGATCATTTCGATAAGTGGCAAAAGTCCCAAAATAGCCCAACTTGCTGCTGAAACTTCCCAATAAATCCATCGAAAACCAGTCTTCCCTGGTCCTCGGAGTCAGAGCGCCATATTTATCAAAATCAGATTGATTTTCCAGACGGGATAGCATAATGCTGTGGCTCGCCGCATAGTCGTATTCGAATGAGAGCAGATTAGCATCAAGCCCATGACTCTTACCGCGAGTCGGCGAGTTATTCTCAGCCAGAATGGCCCCCCTGAAAGTGAATTCGTCGTCGTATTTCCTGCAAAAAGTCAATCCATCGATGTAATCCATCAGCAGAAGGCCGTTTCCAAGTTTATACGGCTGACGTCCGAGACGAAAGTCGCCTCCCAGAACATTCTTCTTTTCGATATATACGAGATCGGCGCTAAATGTTGTTCCACCAATCGGCACAGTAGGAATGACAGATGCCGCGGCGGGAAGATCTCCATCGCGCATTACTTTTTGATCGACACGAAAACGAAATTCTCCGGTTGTGGAATCATCAATGGCAATATCGCCACCCAGCCTGAAGCGATTGGTGTTTTTGCTCGTCTGCCCTTTGCCTTTGGAATTGTCAGCAACACGAGACGTTTCATACCAATATCGATAGTCTCCGTTGAACTTTACCGGCGATTTTGCCTTCTCGATCTTGTCTAAACGCTCATCCTGCTTCTTTTCAAGGGCAGCAAAACGCTCCTCGATGAAGGTATCCTGATGGAAAAGCTGATCTGCGGTTTTTTTGATCATCCCGATTTCACTTGCCAGATCAGCCATGAGAACCCGAAGCAGCTTCATATCTTCAGCATTCATATTCCTGAGCTTTTTTGTATCGATGTTTTGAATGGCTCTGGAAAGCATTATCGCTACGTCATAGCGCGACGCAGGCTTATTTCCATGAAATTCGTAATCCGGCCCCATTATTATAATTCCGCGGGAGACAAGTTCCCGAACTGCCGATTGCGCCCAATGCCCATCAGAAACGTCTACAGGGACTCCGGATTCCGCGCTCTTAACAGGCACTGAAATCCTGGAGGAGTGTTCTATATGTTTTGCGGCACTTACGCTCACGGGCTTTGCCACCGATTTTACTGTTTTATTTTCTGTCTGTTTTACCACGCGTTTAGATGCCGACTTTGATTTATGCTTCGACACCGGCTCAGAGGCCTGCACAGCAACGGGGTCTACAGCCTTCTCAACAACCGGCTCCGAAGCCGGTTGTGAAACCAGCTCTGCTGCCTTCTGAGAAACCAACTCTGAAACCGGCTCGACAGCCTTCTCAGTAACCGGAGCTGAAACCTTCTCTGAAACAACCTCTGCCGACTTCTGAGAAACCAGCTCTGAAACCGGCGTTGCAACTATCTCGGAAAGCGGTTTTGCTGACTTCTGAGAAATAGACTCAGAAGCCTTCGGGGAAACAGGTTCGGCGGTTTTCTGGGAAATCGGTTCAGAAACCTTCACGGACACCGGCTCGGCGGCTTTCTGAGAAATCGGCTCAGAAGCCTTCGGGGAAACAGGTTCGGCGGTTTTCTGGGAAATCGGTTCAGAAACCTTCGCGGAAACCGGCTCGGCGGCTTTCTGAGAAATCGGCTCAGAAGCCTTCGCGGAAACCGGCTCGGCAGTTTTCTGAGAAACCGGTTCAGAAGTCTTCGCGGAAACCGGCTCTGCGGCTTTCTGAGCAACCGGCTCAAAAACCTTCTCAGACGCAGGCACAGATACAATCTGGGAAATGGGCGCCGGTGTCGCGCCGGAAATCGATATCGGTTGAGATATTCCGACCATGCTCTCGTTCACGGAATCTTGTACTGGCTTCCCCGCAGGTTTGTCACTGGAATAAGTCTCTGAAATCAGCCTGGTATCAATTGTTCCAATGTCAGTGGAATAAGCATATAAGGGAGAGAAGTCGGCCATCATTGCAAGATAACTGAAAGAACCCATCAACAAGGTTTTTCCGAGTAAACGACGCATTTTGCCTCCACCCCGATCTGTGTTTTTTCGATAAAATCGCAAAGCCACATCGTCAGAAATCACAGATTTCTGAACGATAAATAAAGTTACAGTTTTGCCTTGCTCGCGACTTGCAAAAGAGTGATCTGGTAATATAGGCTCGGGAAGGAAAATTCCTGTATGTTGGTGTATTACCCACTGATCGGTGCGCGAAGTTACTGTGCGTATTTTTGTCCCATGGGTTATTTCATTTCTCCGTTTCACCTGCATTACTGAAAGATAGCCAAAGCTGTGAAGCTCTGGCTATCTTTCAGTAATGCAGGTGATTTTCTGACAGGCTCTTAAAGTGCGGAAAAGGCTCCGTGGGCAGCGTTGAGCGTCGTGTCGATTTCGGGCTCACCATGGCAGACCGAAACGAAAGCCGCCTCGAACTGAGACGGAGGCAGATACACACCTCGTCCGAGCATTTCCTGGAACCATTTGACGAACCGTGCCGTGTCCGCCTTTTTTGCATCTGCATAAGATGTGACCGGCTCGCTCGTGAAAAACAGCGTGAACATCGAACCGAAGCGATTGACGATAACCGGAATATGATGATTTTTCGCTAATTTTAAAAGGCCATCCGCGAGCAGATTCGTCGAAGCGATCAGCTTCTTGTACAAATCTTTTTCATCGCGCAAACGCGTCAGAGTCGCTCGTCCGGCAGCAACCGCAACCGGATTTCCCGACAATGTGCCCGCCTGATACACCGGTCCGTCGGGGGCGATGAGATTCATTATTTCACGTTTTCCACCGTAAACCGCCAGAGGAAGGCCGCCACCTACAATCTTGCCGAGACAGGTCAGATCTGGCTTTACGCCACAACCTGTCTGGACTCCGCCGAAACACGACCGGAAACCGGTCATAACCTCGTCGAAAATCAGCAGGGCATTTTCACGGGCCGTCAGCTCGCGGACGGCGGCGAGATACCCTGGATTGGGCGTTACTACTCCCATATTGCCGCACACCGGCTCAACAATGAACGCCGCGATATCTTTGCCATGCGCGGCAAACACGGCTTCAAGCGCTTTTATGTCGTTGAACGGCACCGTGAGTGTCGACGAGGCTGTTCCCGGAACGACTCCGGGACATCCGGGAATACCCAGTGTTGCGACTCCTGATCCGGCGGAGACTAACAACGAATCAGCATGTCCATGATAGCAGCCGTCGCATTTCACGAGCAGCGTGCGCTTCGTGTAGCCGCGCGCCAGCCGGATAGCGGCCATCGTAGCTTCTGTGCCCGATGAAACAAGCCGCATCTTTTCCATGCTGGGAAATGCCTGCTGTATGAGTTTTGCCAGCTCAGTCTCACCAGGAGTCGGTGCGCCGAAGGTCATTCCGCCGGCGATGGCTTCCGTGACCGCCTGAATAATTGCCGGATCAGCGTGTCCAAGGATCAAAGGCCCCCATGATCCGACATAATCAATGAATGACCGGCCTTCGACGTCGAGCAGGCATGCCCCTTTCCCATTTGCGATGAATGGCGGAGTTCCTCCGACAGCCTTGAATGCACGCACCGGGCTGTTTACTCCTCCGGGAAAAAAGGCTTTGGCTTCTTCGAAACAGCTTTGATTAGTAGTCATTTCTCCGCCTCCGGGAAAATTTTCAATGAGGCCTTCTTCAACTCGCGAAGTGATCTGAACAATCTGTAATCGTCGATGTCAAAGCGGTCCTTCACCTGTTGAATAATGTTCTGCAACTGCTCTTCGCTTCTGGCATGGATCATAGTGAACAGGCGATGCTTCCAGTCAGGGGGTGTGTCCCGCTCGTAGCAGTGAGAAATCTCTGAAAAACCCGCCAAAGCCGCGCCGACCTCTTCCATTTTTTCCTCCGGCACGTTCCAGGCAATCATCACGTTTGTCGTGTGCCCAAGCTTTTCGGGTTTAACTGCCAATCCCAATCGCCTGATCAACCCTTGCTTTAGAAGATTATCTATGCGTGACAAAACTTCTTCTTCAGTCAGTCCAAGATTTTTGGCAATGCGCAGAAAAGGGCGCCGTTCAAGCTTCAGTTCTTCCTGAAGTTCACTCATTAGCTTTTGATCGGTGGAATCCATATATAAGCCTCGTTTTCCGTTCAGTCCTGCCGTTGTGGTTCGCTGCGATGATTATACGGCGATGTTCTGGTTTCCCAGTTATGAACTCAGTCCAGGTTCACCATAACCTTGAACATGCGTTTCGTCGGAAACAGATCTACCCTTGCACCGTCAGCCGCCGCACTTATTTCAGCCGCCATCTTTGCACGCTCATCATCATTTGCAGCATTCAACGTAAACCAGATATTTGGCGTGCCCTCACGAACGTAATTGTGCGTGACTCCCGGAAATGCGTTGATTACCGCCGCGACCTTTTCGATCTTGTCTTCAGGCAAAGTCATAGCAGCAAGCGCTCCGGATCTGCCAAGCCGCTTGCTGTCAAAAAATGCTCCGAAATGGCGGATAACTCCTTCCTGACGCATACGCGCCAATCTGGAAATGACCGATGTTTCATCGATCCAAAGCTTGTCTCCCAACTCCTTGAATGGTTCAGGCGTCAGAGGTAATCCCTTTTGAAGCAGTCGAATGATCTCACGATCTTTTTCGTCCATTCCTGTGGTCCTTTCTTGTGTGCCGGGGTGGTTTAAGCCCCTCTAACGGGATGTTTCCCGCGAACGCGCTTTCGCAAGAGCGCAGCTTTCATCGGTTGCCAACGGGTCACCGGTTCGGGCATAAGCCCTGGCACGACAACCGCCGCAACGATTTCTGAATCCACACTCCCCGCATGGACCGCTCAGATGCTCGATATCCCGCACTTTCGACAACAGGGGTGAATTGAGGTAAATCTCATCGAATGGCGTCTGTCTGACATTTCCGGCAATCAGATCGAAATACCCGCAGGGCTTTACATCGCCTGTGCTGCTGACGAATGCAAAACCATCTCCTGCCATGCAGCCTCGCCCCTGGTTTTGAGGGTGACCGGAACCATGACCATGTCCATGAGGGTGTCCGGTAGCGGAAGGTTTGGCGGAAGCAGGTGCTCCGGATGCGGCTCTCTGGGCGCGAATCCTGGCATACTGCGGAGCGCAGGTCACTTTCATTGGAATCTTTCCGGAATCCTCGGCATCGGCAATCCAACGAAGAACGTGTTCCGTCGAAGCCGGATCGAGCTCTGAACCACCTAATTCCAGAGCGCGCCCCGTAGGAACCGTAAAAAAAAGATGCCAGGCGGATGCTCCCCACTCCTGAACACGCGCAAACAAACGATCGAGCTGGTCCTGATTCTCGGGAAGCACGGTAGTGTTGATTTGGAAGCCCATTCCCGCAGCTTTCAAACGCCCGAATGCCGCGATTGCACCCTTGAGAGTACCTGGTCGCCCAGTGAATGCATCATGACCGGCCTCGGTCGCATTATGGATGCTGAAACTGAAACGACGAACGCCCGCCGTTTTAAGCGAAGCAATGCGTGCATCGGTAAACAAATCACCATCGTTTCCGGAAACCACGACCGTCATTCCAGCGGCAGTCCCGGCAGCGGCAAGCTCTTCGAGATCAGGCCGCAAGAGGGGTTCACCACCACTCAGGATAGCGATGACGCGTGGCCCGAGCTTTGCCGCTTCGAGAAGCAGTTTTTTGCCCTCCTCCGTGGTCAATTCATCGGGACCACGTTCGCAGACTGCTGAAGCACGACAGTGACGGCAGGACAAGGGGCATGCGCGTGTGGTTTCCCAGGCAAGAAGAGATAACGGGCGAACAGGAACAGAAGAATTGGATGTCATGATTGTTTCAATGCCTTTGACGCTTCCGTGGCAAAATACGTGAGAATCAGATCGGCACCTGCGCGCTTGATAGAGAGCAGACTTTCGAGCATCGCGCTTTTTTCGTCGAGCCAGCCGTTCGCAGCCGCAGCTTTGATCATCGAGTATTCTCCGGAAACCTGGTATGCCGCAAGTGGGCATGGGAAGCGATCACGCGCTACCCGCAATATATCGAGAGCGGTCATGGCCGGCTTGACCATTAAAATATCGGCGCCCTCGTCGAAATCGAGTTCCATTTCCATCAGTGCTTCGCGCGCGTTCGCGACATCCATCTGATAGGTGCGTCGGTCACCGAACTGCGGTGCCGAATGCGCGGCTTCGCGGAACGGTCCATAGAAACTCGAGGCGAACTTTGCTGCATAGGACATGATCGGGATATGTGAAAAACCGTCTATATCAAGGGTCGCTCGCATTGCTCCGATGCGTCCGTCCATCATGTCTGATGGGGCAACAATGTCGGCACCGGCGCGAACATGCGAAAGAGCCATTTCACAAAGGTGAGGTAACGTCTCATCGTTGAGAATTGTTCCATCGGGACCTGGAACTCCACAGTGACCATGATCAGTGTATGCGCATAAGCATACATCGGTTATCAGGAGTGCCTCAGGAAGACGCTTCTTGATAAGTTCCAATGCACGTTGCACGCAACCATCCGAGGCATGTGCAGCGGTTCCGGTGCGATCTTTGCGATCGGGCGAACCGAAAAACAGAAAGGATCGAACTCCCGCGGCAAATGCCTCTTCGACAGGACGAATGATCTCAGCTACCGGCCAGCGGGACTGACCGGGCATTGCACTTATGGGCACAGCTTCTTTCAGTTCCTCTTCTACGAAAAGCGGATAGATGAAATTCTCAGGAGAAAGCCTCGTCTCCCGGACTATGTTCCGTAGACGGGCATCTCCACGAAGCCGACGGGGTCTATGTGTTGGATATGACATTTCAGCGTGCCTCCCGGAAGCGGCCTGTAATTGAGCGCAATAACGCTCCTGGCAAGTCTATCATGACTTTTTGCCAATGCCTAGCGGAAATTGAATTATTAGATGAACTTAATGTTATCCGCATAGCAGAAAGCCCGCCGTTAAGGCGGGCTTTCTGCTATATAAAGGAAGAATCAGCGGTCTCCGCGTGACTCCGGGGCGTTCGTGGAATCATCGAGACGCAACATCGGCAATAAATCGCTGGTTTCCGCAATGCCGGAGCCGTTTTCCATACGCATGAGCTCCACATCCTGACTGTCGCCGGGCACTGCCGGGGATGGAGTGCCCTCCGGGACACCGCCGAACCTTCCGGAAGCCTGCGCAGGCATCGGATCACTCGACTTTAGAAACTCCGCGATACCGTCTTCGCCATGGCTCGGAGCCACGAAGGAGTCTCCGGAATCACCAAATGTTGCCTCAGGAGTTGGCGCTGCTTCCACCGGAATCTGTCGTGGCCGCTTTGAACCTGACGACTTAGATGGCGAACGTGGCGACGCCGGGGACTGTGAGCCTTTTGCAAGCTCCATATAAGGCATCCGGCCACCGAGTTCCTTCTGCAAAATCGCGGCCTCTTCTGGTCTCAGCCCTCCGTCAGACGGTATGGATTCCTCATTCTCACTATAAAGTACCATGGTTTTCCCGGCCGAAGAAGAGTCTGAAGATTCACGCGATGAAGAAGTCCCCGCAGACGTGTTTCCAGCTATTTTTTCAGGGGCTGCATTTTTGCCGCCGAGCAGGAAGAGGGGAAGACGTTCGCTTGATGTGCGCTGAGCCGCTCTGGCTGAGGCTTCCGCTCCGGATTCGAGAGCGATCCGAGGCGGAGTTGAGGAATTTCCATCAGAGCGAGCTCCTTTTGCCATGGCGAGTCTTGTTTCAGAGAGGCTCTCCTTGGTACGTTGGTATAAACCATTAACCTGGTTTTGTGCGTAACCCGATATCTGAGGCAGATTTCCTGATGCCATGTCTACTGCCGTCTGATACTGGAGCGTGTCACGAATCTTGGTCGTCATGTTTTCCATGAGATTGCTGAACTGCTGCGCAGCATTTTTTGTCTGCGAAGTGCCTATTTCGATAGTGTTATCCACACCCTTCATGGTGTTCTTCAGAGTTCCTATTTGCGAGAACAGCTTTTCCCGCGAAGGAACCGGCAGATTCACGAGCGGAAACTGGCGATAGGCGAAGTGATCCGAAAACCGCAGTGTGCTTTTCAGCGTAGTAGACATCATTTCCAGACCGGCGGCCATCTGTTCGCAGCTATTCTGGACATTGAGCAGTAAGCCTTTCATGGCCTCCGCATTTGATTGAATCTGCTTCATTAAAGTCTTACCACCCAAGACATACAGGTCAAGCGGTCCGATTGAAAGAGTCGGAATCAACTCGAGCGTGCTGTATGACTCATTCCCAAGCCCCATCAGACCGTCGGCTGCAGCAAGATAGGAACGGGTGATACGAACCTGGCCGTCATTGGCTGCACGCGCCCTGCCGAGAGCGGCCTCGAGACCGGCAAGAGTTTCCTGATTCGGTGCGGTAACGATTCGACTGATCTCGTTCAGCAGGCCATCAAGCACACGATTTCCCTGATTCAGTCCCGTGAGCCCGGCACCAGCGGTTTTGAGGCTTTCACGGGCATCCTGGGTGATGATGACAAAGAGCTTTCTGGTGATGTCAGAACATTTTTTCATCTGAATCTTGCTATCTATTCCATTGGTGACAGCTTCGAGATTTTTTCGCGCATGTACCCAGTGCGACTCCACGAATTTCATCAAATCAAGATTCCGTCCTGTCACATCAGCCTCTGGTTCCCCGGCGAAGAAAGAGGGAACTTTCTCTGAAGAAGCCGATGAGTCGGAGGAATTCGAAGAGATGGAGGACTTTGCATGATTTTCCCCACGATCGGATAGTTTTCCGGAAAGCCAGGAAAGGGCTCCTGCTTCGACGCTTGGAAGCGAGGAAAGAATCATGACAGCCGCAAGTACCAGAGAACCGGCAAAGTGACCGGAGCGTTTTCCGGTATATGCCGTCCATGGATGTGTCTGATCTTCCATAGGCGACAAGAAATGAAAACTCGGCAACCGTTGTAGCATGCTGCCTCCTTCTTATGGTGAAAACACCTTTTGCCTCTTAATATCGGCATTTGGTTACCAAACAGGGAGAGTTTGCCAAAATAAATTCAGGAAACTACAAAAATCCAGGAAAGAGGCTGAAAAAATCTGTATAATTGAAACGATAGTGGTTCGGAGGTTCATATTTATGAAAAAACGATTATTAGTAGTTCTTGGCATTTGCATGGCTACTTCGCCACTTTGTTTCGCGGCCACGCCTTTTGACGATTCCAATGTGACACCGGCGGGAAGCAAAACTTCACGCAGTTCTGATAGCAGTCCAAAGACCGTTGTCGGTGTAATCAAGAACAAGATCGCAAGCAACTCTTCTTCTGCAGCGGCGCAGCGTTTGAATGAATGGAAGGGTGGAAAGCTGGCTGAAGCTGCATTTGCGCGACTTTTCGGGCCTTTTGCCCAGGAAGCCTCGCGGTCCACGGGAGTCCCCGCCTCTATCATACTTGCGCAAGCCGCGCTTGAATCGAACTGGGGTGCAAGTGCCATGGGAAGTGCCAAAAACCTTTTCGGATTCAAAGGAACCGGACCCGCCGGATCAGTAAGAATGCTTACCACCGAGTATATCAAAGGGAAGAAAGTCAAGGTTTACGACAATTTCAGAAAATATAACACATGGACGGAAGGCATCATTGATCACGGTAAGCTGATAAGTGAGAATCCCGTATATAAGAACTGCATGAAATATAAAAAGGATCCGAATGCATTTGCCTTGGCGCTTCAAAAAGCCGGCTATGCCACGGATCCTAATTATGCAAAAAAACTTATATTAAGAATGAAGAACGTGAATTTCTACCAGTACGATATCAAATAAGTTTCGATATCTTTTTCAAACGCACCCTATAATTCTCCGGTAGTAAACTGGCCCCAGAGATTATTCAGGCCATTGGCGGCTTTTCCCGTACGGGATTTCAGCCCGGAGCGAGTCAATCGCACAAGATACGAATGCGACGATTTGAGAGTGCGGCGCGGAACGAGTGAAAGCAGCGTGTCGTCTTCGGTCCAGAGCACAGAAAATTCAGTCGCAAGAGAACTGCCGTCAACGCTGAGCTTCGAACCGGTCACCATATCGGAAATCTCTATCAACAGGTTTGTGGCAAGAGTCGTTGTGTCCATAGGCCGATCGAACTTAACCACAAATGGCCCGGACCTACCGATGCCGGTGTCTCCGTTACGAGGCTGGGTTGCCGAAATCACGGGAGCTGAATCTACGTCGGTCGTGAATACCCCAAACATTCCGCTGTAATTCTTGAGTAGCCGGCCATCAGCAGCTCGGGCATTCCATCGGCTCACCAACATGCTGTAACGTTTTAGCGGCTGGAGCGGAAACTTCGGAGCCATGTGCAGAAGAGTCGGACCATCCCATTGAAGCAGAAATCTACGATCGATATCAGCACCGGTCACCACGATCGTAGTTCCCGCCCCATCCTGAATAGTCATTTCAAGGTCCTGAAATATAGTCGATTGTTCCATGGGCTGACCAAAACCAATTGTGAATGGACCAATCACTGGAACCGCACTCTGACCGGAGAAAGGACTGCTCCAGGAAACAAAGGCGTCTGTTATCGATGTCTTTCCGGCAGGTAACATTTTCGCTTGAACGAGGGTCACCGCATCCAGCGCCGTTGGGATTGTCAGACCGGAAAGATCGGCGTATCCAGTTTTGCTGACCTTGAACCCCACATCTCCCCCGACGGTATTGGAGCTCAGGAAAGCTACTCCGGATGCCCCATTTCCAAGAGAATTTCCGACTTCTACCGCGAAATCACTGACAGGCGAAGTAAAACCATTTTTTGCCTCGACGGCTGATACTTCGATTCCGCCACGCTTACTCTGAAATGAGTCACCGCGCCCCATCGCGACGGTCACTCCATCATATCCCGGGTAAAACTGGATTACGTCACTTCGCAAAATAGTTCCATTTGTGAAAACAGTATTGAAGCGAACTTCCCAGTCGAGATATGTAATGATGACATCTGTTGAGCTGGCCGTTTTTGCCCCTCCATCTATATCGATCAACACTTTTCCGGTCTGATCGGTTACAAGGGTCTGATTTAATGCAGGCATCGATATTTTTGCCTGAGCAAGCGGAAGCCAGGACCCGCTCAGATTTTCCCCGGAATTATTCGCATATATCGAGGTACGGGAAACATCAAGTTCTATCTGATATTTCCGGCCGCCAACGACGCTTATGACGTAATTTTTGCTCGTCTGTGCACCTTTTGTATTTCTAACCGTACAGGTGATCCCGACATCCGCCATATGATCAGGGGCTTTCCAGGTGGCACTGTTGACAGTCTGATTGATGAAAACGCCATCGGAGGCAGTCCATGAATAGGTAAGGGTGTATCCATTCGGATCTACAGCCTCGGCGGTCAGAGTTACCGCCCCGCTGTATCCGACGACATCAGCCGACGTTTTCAGATTCAGCACTGGAACGGTGTTCCCGGGCAGACTGGAACCGCCCGTTCCCGTAGCTGTATTGATCTGATAGGTACTGCTTCCGATATACGTATTTGTAGACGTGGAAGTGTATACGGAAGTAGAGACGGAGGTGGAGGTGGACGAGTCCGAAGAGCCAAGCGGATTGCTGCTGTTCAGAACTGAATTAGCATTGGTACACCCGGCAAACGAAAAGGCCACTTCCAAAAACAAAATAGTGACTATGGCACGTTTTACGAAGGGTTTCAGCGACATGATCCGGCGCCTCCCTGGACAGTCTTTTCCAGGTTATCGGATCATTTTGCGACTTCTATGAGCTAAAATATCCTTACTGATGAAATCCGGCTCCCTCAACAAGTTCAACAAGCAGTTTGACACCGACCCCCGAAGGACCCTTTGGAAAATACGACCGGTCCTTGTCTGTCCAGACACTTCCAGCGATATCGAGATGAGCCCACCGCCCCTTCGCGAATGCCTGCAGAAACGCTGCAGCGAGAGATGCCGCTCCCTCGGTGCCGGCCCTGTTCTTCCAATCGGCGAATAAACTCTTCATCTCGTCCCTGAACCATACGTGCAACGGCAGACCCCAAACCCTCTCTCCGCTACGCTCTGACGCCCGGCAAATCGCCTGTTCGAGCCCTTTGTCGTCAGTAAAAAGACCGGTAAACATCGGGCCAAGAGCGGTTACAACGGCTCCGGTAAGTGTCGCGATATCGACGGTCCACTCAGGATGGAGCGTTGCGGCATATGCAAGAGCATCCGCCACAATCAGCCGTCCCTCGGCATCGGTATTTGAAATCTCAACCGTTTGTCCGTCATACATTCTCACGACGTCACTTGGTCTCATTGCTCCCCCATCGGGCATATTCTCGACGGCCGGGACGAGTCCGATCACCCGTTTACGACATCCAAGACGAGCAAGCGTGCGTATTGCAGCAATTACGGCAGCCGCCCCTCCCATGTCATTTTTCATGTCGATCATGCCATGAGAGGTTTTCAGACTCAGCCCTCCGGAATCAAAAGTTACCCCTTTGCCAATCAACACAAGAGGAGATTTCTTTCCCGGGTTTAGTTCAAGTATGATGAAACATGGTTCTTTCTTGCTTCCAGAACCCACAGCCGCCAAACCACCCATTTTTTCCAGATCTCGTTTTCCGAGCAGGGAAAACCGGATGCCATCACTTTCGAGAGTGCGGGCCTCGGCGGCAAGTTCGGCGGGCCCTAACCAGTTGGCGGGGACATCCACGAGACGCCGGGCAAAATTCACGCCTTCTGACATCAGGCGAATCCGATGTAAAAGAGCACGCAGCGCCGCTGAATCGCGCCCCTTCATCGTCACAAATGTGATCTCGGGAATCTTCACCATCTTCTTTTCAGTTTCATGTGTCTTGAAGGGAGAAACATCGAATGCCGCGAGGTCCGGAATTCCAAGTAATAAAGACGCAAGCGCTGTTTTAGCACTCGCCATCTCAGGCATCAGAATAGCTGCATGCCTGACTTTACGCGTTGAAAGCGCTTTCAAGCCGCGTCCGAGCGCATCGCCGGCGCTGTTCAATGTACTGTAAGACCCGACTCCATCTTTGTACAAAATAGGAGCTGCCTTGAAAATGACAATTCCATCAGAATCAGTATGACATGAATCGCCCTCTGACGCCCAATCTGTATCGGGAATATTCAGTTGCAGACAGACATCTTCTGACAGAGGCTCCACGGGTTTCTGCTCTGACGGCCTTACCGGAAGAAGAATCCAGCCTTCCGGGGTAACTGCTTTGGACCATGTACAAATTTCTATTTTCAGTGTAGTCATCTCACGTCTCCCTTAGCGCTACACGCACTTGCAATCTGTATATTCATATATGCCCATCTTACCACACGCAAGAGTCGTTATAAACTTCAAAAGCTTTTTTTGTTGCCATTGAGATTGTTTTCTGCTAACATTCAAGCTTACTTGCAGGTTTCTGGAGGAAATATATGTCGCGTGTTTGTATGGTATGTGAACGTGGTCCCAGGGTCGGCATGCAGCTCAGTCACTCCCATCGGCGCAGCAAGCGGCGGTGGAATGTGAATCTTCAGCAAAAGCGTGTCCGTTTCAACGGCAAAGTCGTTCGCGGATATGTTTGCACCCGCTGTCTCGGCAGCGATAAAGTTCAGACAAATCTCTGACCGACCGCTACGGCTGAAATCCCGAAAAACCTTGCAAAGGGTTTTTCGGGATTTTTGTTTTACGAACTTTTCATAGACATGGGCGTGTCAGTTCCGGATAGCGCCGGGTCAATGCAAACGCAACCCCGGCGCAGAGAAATGTTTCCGGAATCGTATATGCAAGATTGTACACGAGACTAGCCATGATGGCAGCCTGCCATGGGTCTGCCGGTTTGGCAAAAAAGAATATCCCCGCTACAACATGACAAATGCAACAAGCCGACGATGCAAGTACAACACCAGCAACAGCATGACGTGGTCGTTGCCATTCAAGGATACCCGCCAATCCAAGAGCTGCATATGCGAGCGGATAATCGAGCAAAAATTGTATGGGGTGTACAATAAAAGGCTGCCGGGCCAGAGATAGCAATCCCATGAGCAATCCGGTCGCGGCTCCAACCTTCAATCCACGGCGCGCTGCAAATATCATGACGGGCAATCCACCGAGAGAAACAGATCCGCCGCTGGGAAGCTGAAAAAACTTGATCTGCGACAACGCGAGACCGACTGCTACCATCATGCCGGCTTCAACTGCCGTCTGCAAGCGTTCCGATGCGGCTAATGCTGTCATTCGGTTGACATTTGCTCCTGAAATGATAAATATCAGAGGTCCCTGCTGTATTAATGAGATCTGCTACAGAGCATTCATGAATAGTCCCAAACCGTGCGAATAATCACTCGCATACGAGCGCTGCAATATGCGACATGGATTTTGCAGGGCGCTCACCCTAGCCAAACCAGGAAAAATGCAGTTCAACGGTAGCACATTTTTCATGCACACGCATGGAATTTTCCCAGACGCTTTCCCGCCCGGCATTCATGGCCATCTGATTCTCCCCCGGAAAATGGCTTGAATTGCCTGAACTCAACGTCTGGGGCTGGACCGCCGGGCCAGCCGAGATAATCTGCAGATATAGGACTCGGCGCGCCCGGCGGTCGCGCCCTACCCTGCGAGAATTAAATGACCCTGCCAGCATTCCCTGATTATTTTGAAGGAGAGGGGTTGTATGCTATGATAATTTCGCAAATCCTGGATGGAGATATACATGGTTCGATCCCGCACAGTCCTTTTCATCACCCTGCTTTTCTGCCTGGCATTGCCGCTCAGCTTCTTCTGGGGCTGCGGAAAATCCGCTCATTTGTCAAGAAAACAGCTGACTATTGCCACGGGATCACGCTCCGGCTTATATTTCCCGGTCGGAGAAGCGATAGCCCGCATTTTAACCGAGACATTCAAAGATGTTCAGATACAGGTACTTGAAACCGACGGAAGCCGTCAGAATATCTCGCTTATGAAGGAAGGGAAAGCGAATCTCGCCATTATTCAAAATGACATCGCCTACTATGCGGTTTCCGGCGAAAACATGTTTAACCACCAGAAGGTCGACGGCATCACGGGGATCGCAACCCTCTTTCCCGAAATCGTGCAGATCATAGTCCGCCACGCGGATGGCGTCACTTCTCTGGATGCGTTGAAGGGCAAAAAAGTCGCCGTTGATCTTGAAAACAGCGGAACGTTCTACAATGCCCAGCAACTGCTTACTCATGCCAAACTCTGGGATGGCATACACCCCATGAACATGGCGCCAAGTCAAGCCATGGCCGCCCTTGAAGACAAAACCATCGACGCCTTTTTTTTCACGAGCGGGCTTCCCAACCCCAATCTTGCGGAACTCGCAAGCAGGTTACCCGTAGACGTTGTCTCCATAACTCCCGAGCTGGTTCAGGAAATGGTTAACGCCTATCCTTTCTATTTTCCCACCCAGATCCCCAAGGGAACATACGTGGGTATGGCATCCGACTCTGATGGACTCGAAATAAACGCTATTCTGGCCGCTGACGGGAATTTCACCGATGACGACATATATCTTGTTACACACGCGATCTTCGGTTCACTCGACACCATAAAGAAGGCCCATAAAACTCTTTCACAGATTACAAAGGCATCATTGCGTCGTCAGCTTTCCATACCTCTTTCGGAAGGCGCCCGCAGAGCCCTTGCGGAATAGGGCTTCAGATTCTCCATCATGACTGCCGATATCTGATAGCGAACACCAAGTTTTACGAGGAGGGCATACTCATGAATTCTTCCGACAAAATCCAGGTCGGGGTCATTTTCGGCGGTCGATCCGGCGAACACGAGGTTTCTCTCGTCTCCGCCCAGTCTATAATCAAAGCGCTCGATCCGGCAAAATTCAATGTCGTTCCAATAGGCATTACAAAGCAAGGCTCATGGCTTGTCGGCGCCGAACCACAGGGAATGCTCACCGCCGGAGGCGGAGCCCCGCAGCTTACCGCTGACAGCGGACGCCCCGCCGTCATCGGAGATCCCACACACAAAGGAATGGTGCTTCTGAACGGTGGCCGCAATCTTGACAAGGTGAAACTCGACGTCATTTTTCCGGTCGTTCATGGCACCTACGGCGAAGATGGCACTCTTCAGGGCATGCTTGAGTTGGCTGATATTCCATATGTCGGCTGCGGCGTTCTCGCCTCGTCCGTCGGCATGGACAAAACCTCAGCCAAACGAATTTTCCGCGATGCCGGTCTGCCTATCACGCCTTTCCATGAATATCTGCGCAAGGATTGGCGCGAGAAATCGGAAGCCACTCTCGACGAGATCGAAATGGAATTCGGATATCCCTGCTTCATCAAACCTGTCAACTCAGGTTCATCAGTGGGAATCAGCAAAGCTCATGACCGCGTCGAGCTGGCTGCCGCAATGACTCTTGCAGCCCGTTATGACCGCAAAATACTAGTTGAAGCTTTCATCAACGGTCGCGAAATCGAGGTTTCAGTTCTCGGAAACGATGATCCTATCGCATCGGTGGCCGGCGAGGTTATACCCTGCCATGAATTCTATGATTATGAGGCAAAATACATAGATGATCGTTCAGAGCTGAAGATCCCCGCACCAGTCTCCGCCGAAAAAATGAAAGAGATCCAGGGAATGGCCGTAGCCGCTTATCGTGCAATCGACGGAGCCGGGATGGCGCGCGTAGACTTCTTTCTTGAACGCGGCACGGATCGACTGGTCCTGAATGAGGTCAACACAATTCCGGGATTCACCAGTATCAGCATGTATCCGAAAATGTGGGAAGCTTCAGGCATTTCTTATCCTGATCTCGTAAATCGGCTTGTGCAACTCGCCTTCGAACGTCACGCAGACAAACGAGAGTCGCTAAAAGCGGTAGTCTGATTCGATTTCAGCAAATTCCGGGATATGCCATAAATTTGCGGAATACCAATCCCGGGAAATTCGTTCGTAATTGATGCAGTAGCGAATCCATTGGTATTACACAAGTCATAAAAATTATGTTCGTAATCAGCAGTAACGGGCGACCCAATAGGTCGCCCGTTACTGCGCACGGATATTGATTATATCTGATCCAAAATTTTCAACATGACGGTGGAAAAATCCGGTCGACTTCCTCCATCAATCAGGACGGCTTCATCTCCATCCACAATTAGATAGGGATTACATCGTAATCCGGCAATCGAATCCCAAAATCCAACCCAAAACACGTTGTGGCCCAAATGAACCGGACGCTGAAGATCGATTTTATCGGCAGATTGCGTTTCCATGATTCTCCTTAAGATCTCAGGCCGACATACAGTCTGTACGCCTCATTATACACTATTCATCACGAATGATAAGCCGGCAGCCTCGTGACGACTCATTCCACTGCGTCTTTGAAGCTAAGCAGGATTGAAATGCCCGACTACAGAGCTGACAGACTTTTTCGAGAGGCAACGGCGGATCGGCTTGTCTAACGGCGGCTTTTTGTGCGCAGAATAACATTTCAATGCCGCGTCCGTCTTTATTCACCAGAGACTCGGAGCCAAACGCGGCATGATGTCTGCCCATGGCTCGCATCTGCTCAAACGAAGAACATCCCGCTGGAACCTCGAACTCCAGAGCACATAAATGAACAGTTTCTGCTTCTCCTATCTTCCAGTCAAGGGCAAGTCGGCTGCGCCAGAGGGCGATCAGCAACGCCGCATCAGGAGACATACACGGTTCGATGAATTCTCCCTCCTCCGATAAGATCAGACGCTTTCGTTCAACAGGGGAAGAATGAATCCCGCCTTCTTCCCCGTCGCGTCGCCTCTCGGGCAATCTCTGAGCGGCTTCTATCCGTGAAATAGATGAAATGGTCACATCACGGCCGAAATGTTCCACGGTGAAACGGTCGGCTTCGACTTCCATGATATGGTTGAGACGCGTCATCAGATGTGCAAAAACAAGGTAAACTATAAATAAAATCACGGGTTGGACGGGAGTAGGCCCGAGCAGGAGAAACCGCTGCAGGACCAGCGGATGCATGGCAACGAAAAGACCAATCAGTAAAAGTGCATCAAAAAATGCGACAAACGCCAGGAAACGGTGTTGCAGACGCAGATGTGCAACTTCATGACCGGCAGCTGCCGCCGCTTCCTCAGGGGAAAATGATTTCAGGAGATAATCCGAAATGGCGATTCCATGCGAAGACGAAAGCGAGCCAAAGGATATGGTCAAAGCAAGAAGACTATCCTGTTTATTCCATAGATACACGGGAGTCGGTGGAAATGGGGGCTGTTTGACCCAGTCGGGTGCCTGCTCGGATCGAAATGCCGAAAGCCCCAAAAAAAGAGGCCAGAAAGGTGAAAGCAACAGGAAGAACGTCGCAGTCAATGAAGGGATGGCAAGCGCAGGACCGATTGGAGATAACAAGGGCCACATTGGCATGACGAGGGCCATTTTCCGTAGGATGACAACAACTGGCAGCAACATCAACAGATGCGCCGACGAAAGCAAAGATAATCTGATGGAATGACTTAGAAATGCAAAAAAAGTCCAGGATGCGCCACGCACGTGACAGTCGAGTCGGAAATGCGGAATCAGGGCCAATGTAAATGCGACAACAAGGTGAATCACAGCAAACATCGGCCCCTCAAAACCGGCCATTGGAAATCTGAACACGAAGACAATCAGAGCGCTTCCGACGGCAAGAAGGAAAGCGAGCGGAGATCGGCGAAATGCCATGAAAGGCCGGGATCTGTCGCCAGCTCCCGCCGGCCACGTTTTCATCCACCTGCGTCGTTCCATATCGATTACGATAAACGGAAGCATCAACAGAATCAGCCAAAGAGGAATAATAACCAGCGGAGAACGCGATTCCACCGTCGATGCTCCAGTGACACCAGCAGAAGCCGGCTCGCTTGCCAAACCGATAAACTGTGCCAGTCCGGGTTCGATATCGAGCTCGGGAACAGCCATATCGAGATCAGCTGCGGCGCCGTCGATTTCACGAAGCTGCTCGGCCGCGGAAGCCGCCGCGATGCGGTCACCCAACCGGCGGTCGGCATCGAGCATCAACAAAAGAGACGCCGTTCGTTCATCCTCATCGGTCGTACCAGATGCTGCCCGCTCGAGTTCGACGCGGCCGCGTTCGAGATATCCAAGCCTGACAAGCAAGGCACCACATACTGATTCAGCACTGGCCCGATCCGATGCGTCACCTTGACGTATAACATCGTTGAGCCTGTCCCAGAGTGCCCGAACTGCGCCCGGGCTGCTTCTGGCTGCACCTATGCGCCTTTCGAGTTCCTGAAAAAAAAGTGCAGGCTGTCTGTAGCGCAACATTGTCAGAAAATCGCCGGCACCTGGAAACCCATCCGGAGGCGGGGCCGGATGAAACGAAACGAGGCATATTCCCCCAAAAATGACAGGGAATATAGCGATCAGAACATATCGCCAAAATACACTTGTTGAAAAAAATGAGGTTTTATTCATAATTAGTTGAGACTGCATAATAACATCACGGACGTTTCGTCGCGAGAAAACCACGAATCGGTTTTCCATCGCTCCAAACTCCCATGAACCGGACAGATTTTCCCACCCGGACTCGCTTCGAATTGCCCTCTACAGATGGTTCATATTCATTGAGGGCACCCTGACCGTCGCCACCTGTATAAGCAGCTGCCCACAGTTCGTCAAAAACCCGCCAGAGGCCCAAAACATCCATGGCATCGATGCCAAACGTACGCACTGCCCGGGCAATCACCGGATCACGACTCCGCCATGTGCCAACGAATTCGAGATGGCGTCGTTCTATGGCACGGCGAAACGATGGTTCAATCGGAGCATAAGGAGCGAGATGATCGGCAACCAAAGCAGGCGTTCCATGTAAATCGGTCAACATAGTCAGGAAATTTTTGTGTGAGACAGGCACGTTGTCCGCGGCGTAGAAAAATTCCCGCGCCGTATCGGCTCCATTCATGCGATCGTCTTCACCGACGGTAATCACAAGCCGTGTCGAAGCGGGAATTCCGGAAAGATCAGATACATCCAGTCCTGATCCTTCGGCTCCTCCAGGTCGTCGCGACGGCTCGATCAAAAACAGCGCTCCGGGCACCGGAAGTTTGTAAGCCCGCGCTGTCGACGCAAAATTAGCAGCAAGCACCGCACCGCACTCGTGGCCGATGACTCCAAAAAAATCACGATCAGGAAGCATGCGTTTATGATCATACAAAAATCGAAATGCCTCTTTTACGGATCGGACGGCATTGTCCATGTATCGCTTGAAGGGTTCCCCGGCGGCGTCAAAACACGGAAATATAACGATACGGCCGGACCTGCAAAGGTGGTCTATCCAGCCCCGGTAATATTCCGGATCCGTGGCGAACCAGCCATGCAGAAATACGAGCACAGGAGCACTTGCGGGAGCGGGTTGAGCGGGTTGGAAAAGGAAGAATTTCTCTTCTCCGACTCCGATCTGGCGTGCATCGACAGCCGCATGCGGGTAGGAAATCGCTCCCGGGCCGCTTGCCGGAAATTCAGGGCCGCACGGTGGCGTCATAGCCTTCGCCGGCACTGCACTGCATAAGATTGTCGTCAGAAAAATGACCAGGATAAGCAACAGGGTTCGTCCGTTCACCGGAGTATGTTACCGCGAACCGCTCTGCGCTGCAATAATACCAATCACACAATATTTCTATGCGCTCTTCGGGCAATCCGCCGGATCGCCCCTGCGAATCTACTACATACGTCTGAGTTGTGAATTGTATAATATGACTCAATATTCATCTGCTTTTGTGTTGACGCATTCCTGGTGCTCATGGTAAAACAGCGATCCCTGAAAGGGGCGTTCCCAATGAGCCGTGGGAAACGAATTTCACTGGAGGTATGAGCATGTCTCGCCTTTCCTATGTATTTTGCACTCTTCTGATTTTACTGACACCTTTCGCCGGTTCCGCTGCCGACGAAACAGCTCCGGCCACCGCTTGCCCGTCCGAGGCCTGTTCTGCAACCGGAGATAAGCCGGCTTCTGCTCCAGCCGCAACTGGCGAAAAGCACACATGCTCTCCTGATGAATGTGCAAACTGCCCTGACGCAACCTGTCCAAGCAAGGCCGGCCCCCACATGACGGCTGTTTCAGCTGCTGATGCAAAAGCCGCCTCAGCAAAAGACATTCATTTCGGCATCAAAAACATCGACACAGCAGCTCTTGCCGGGATGATCGCCGCGAAGACCCCGATGGTGCTTATCGATGCTCGTTCCGGAAGCAAGGATGACGGCAAACGCATACAGGGCGCGATCTCAATGACCGACCAGGTTACCGCCGAAGAAGCCGCAAAACTCATTCCGACAAAAGGGGCGCTCGTAGTTGCATATTGCGCAAATCTGAAGTGCCCGGCCAGCCTGAAACTTGCCATGCATCTCAAAAAACTCGGCTATACGAATATCAACAAGTATTCGGAAGGCATCGAAGGCTGGGTCAAAGCCGGAAATAAAGTCACCGGCAAATAACTCCGAATAAGGTTTTCCCCGCTCCGCATGCCCGATGGCACTCGGGGCTTTTTATTTTTCCCTATTTTTACTGTGTTCTCATTTCGTGAAAGCTTTGCGTAAGCGTTCCAGATTAGCCAGATCTGCTGCTGGATCTTCATTTCCGGACTGCGGCGTTTCCATGATGACCGGCAAGCCTTCGAACGAAGGCGCCAGTAGAAAAGCCCCCAGGGCTTCAGCACCTATTTGCCCCAATCCAACATCTTCATGCCGGTCATGATGTGAATCGAATGGCTGCATCGAATCATTAAGATGGATAAGCCTTACTCCGTCATTTCCGAACAGATTCCTCAGTCGTGTGATAACTTCGTCGCGTGAAGTTTCCGAACGCAGATCAAATCCGGCCTGAAAACCATGGCAGGTATCAAAACAAAGTCCGATCGGAAATTCAACAGACTCCTGAACTCGTGCGATCTCCTCCAGGTCAGCTCCAAGGTCGTTTCGCTCACCGGCAGTATTTTCCAGAAGAAGTAATGGCTTTTTTTCAGCAATCCCCCGCAGTGACGCTTTAAGATTTTCTTTCATGAAACGCAATCCCTCATCGCGGTCCGGATTGCTTCCCATGTGAACAACGACGAGATCGGCATCCAATGAGGCTGCCATCAAATATTCGAAACGGATAATCTCCACGGCCTTTTTTCGAACCTCCGGATTTGCGGAAGCGAGATTTGCCAGATACCTTGTATGAACGATGAGCGGAGGATTTCCCGCTGCGAGTCTCTCATCTTTGAACTGATCTACAATATTTTGCTTCCATGCTTTCGTGGCCCAAATGCGCGGACTGCCAACAAAAATCTGAAGCGCTTGACACCCGCGAACGCTATAACGCTCGAACAATACCTTCGGCCCCGCTGCAATCGAAAGATGAAATCCGATTCGTAATGAATTTGGCCAGACAATCTTCATGAAGACCCCCTCTGAGCGCAAATATATTGCTACTACAATATTCTGAATCACGTTGAATCAGGGCTTCGTTCGCAAGAGACTGCATAAGTTCTCATTTTACCATTTCGTGAAACGACAGCATCTTATATAATAACCATTATGACATGAAGAGCAAAAGGGGAATAGCATGAAACAAGATAAAATGGGTATAATCACCGGCCGTCTAGCTATATTTGCCATTCTGATTTCGTTTATTTCACAGCCCGTAATGGCCGGCCCATTACGTGATCTTATTATGCAATACAGGGCAAAGCACAAAAGTAATGAAAGTCTTATCAACACTGATTCTCTGTACAAACAGGTATCTATACCACAAGGAGTAAAACTTCTGAGTGATATTCATTATGGTAGCGACAGCAAACATCGCATGGATGTTTATGTCCCGGATAATGCCAATAATGCGCCCGTGATATTCATGGTTCATGGCGGAGCCTGGACTATGGGCGACAAAATACATGGCCCCGTAGTGGAAAATAAAGTGGCAAGATGGCTTCCGCAGGGTTTTATTTTCATTTCGATAAATTACCGGTTGTCGTCCGTGAATCCTTTGCAGCAGGCTGATGATGTCATACAGGCACTCACGACAGCACAAAAACAGGTCGCATCCTGGGGAGGTGATCCGGAGAAATTTATTCTGATGGGACATTCGGCCGGAGCGCACCTGGTCGCATTACTGGCAGCCGACCCCTCCAGAGCATTGAAAGCGGGAGCCAAACCATGGCTGGGCACAATACTCCTGGACAGCGCGGCGCTGGATGTCCCGAAAATAATGGAGAATAGGCATTTTCCATTTTATGATAGAACATTCGGTAAAGATACAACCTTCTGGCAATCGACCTCTCCATTTCATGTTCTTTCGGCATCGGCTTTCCCCATTCTTGCGATCTGCTCTACGCGACGCGACGATTCCTGTTCACAGGCGAAAACATTTATTGAGAAAGCCACCTCACTCGGCATACATGCCAAATTGCTGGCACAGGATCTCTCACATGGAGAAATTAACAAAAACCTCGGAACACCTTGTGACTACACTCAATCGGTCGAAGAATTCATGAAATCCCTTGCCCCGGCTGTGATGGACGCGCTGAAAAAATAGGTTACAGAATATTTTTCAGACAAAGCATCAGCTGTTCACAGGAAGTCACCGTCGTGACTCTGAGGTCATCCGCAACTATCCGTGACAGCCCGCCCTGATCTATTCCTTCGGCCAGGAATGAAAATACCGGCCGTTGCACATCGATCGCCTTGCGGACTGTAATAAGCGCTCCACTCCGTTCGCCACCTTCGACAAATACTACAGCATCGGCAAGCGCTGCAATTATGCGATTTCGTGTCGGAAAATGGCTGCGCACCGGTGGAGTCCCGGGAAAGAATTCGCTCATCATAAGCCCATGAGCAAGAATACGTTGAAACAAAGCATGATTTGATTTCGGATACCAGATGTCGAGTCCGGTTGCAACAACCGCAACCGTAACACCCCCCGCCGACCCGCCGTCCGTTTCCAGTGCGCCATTATGGGCTGCTGCGTCGATTCCTGCGGCTCCTCCGCTGACGACTGTCCATCCGGATTCCACGCATGATCTGGACAATTTATCAGCGAAATTCACACCGGCCGGGCTTGCCTTTCTGGCCCCAACGATTGCAACGACCGGAGTGTTCCAAATCTTCGCCGCATCGTGAATTCCCTGCCAGAACAACACGGGCGGTGGTTCAGGAACATTCAGTAAACGTGCAGGGTAGCCGGATCCGCCATACCAGAACATGCCTTCGCCGGTACCGAATTTATCGAGTTTATCGCATGTGCGCTCGACAAGGCCGGGCACCGAACGCTTCATCGTCGTGCGAGGAACATCGAAGCCATCAGATCTTGCAGTTCCGGTTAGAACAGCGGCATGAGCCGCAGAGGGTGATCCATAGGCGATCAACAATCGCCGGAACATATCGGCTCCCACTCCTGAAATGCGCAAAAGAGCTATAGCTGCTTTTTCTTCGGTAAACGACATGTCGCAAGTATAGACAACTGAGGCCTCTCGCGCAAATGCCTGGAAATGGTATACTTTATAATTCTTGATATTTTGCGTGAAAGGCTGTCTCACAATGCCTGATCATTACGTCAATCCGGAACCAGAGCCGGGGGTGGATAGACCAGCAGAAACGCCTGCTTCATCAGTATCTTCAGGCGAAAATATTGAAACTGCTTTGGTCACTCCCTCTTTATCGGGAGAGGCTCTTCCCGATTTCGATCGCGTACATCGCTGGTTAGAACCACTGACGAGCTTCGAGAAACTTTTCTTCGTGTCGTTTCCCCTCGTGTTGATCATCAGCTTCATAAGATTTTTTTTCGGAGAACACATTTTTCCGGTTTACGAACTGGGGTGTACTTTTGGATTTACAATTGCCGTGCTTGGACCACCATTCCTGCGTGCCCGCCGCTTAGTACTCGGCGGGCTCATTGTGAATCATGCACAGAATGAACCTGTCTTCAAAGAGCTGTACGCTACATATATCAAACGCCATGAAGATGGTTGGGAACCGATATTTATCGCGATTATTGCCGGCAGCGTCTTCGCGGGATTTCGCCTTAACGTAAGTTGGGAACTGGCACCCTATCAATACGAAGTGACGCGCTGGCTTACGGTGGTCGTCGGCACTCTCGGCTTCGCTTTTTTCGCCCGTACTATCTGGATGTTTTTGGCATTCGGCTGGCTCGTCAGCCGTCTCAGCAAAGAGTTGGAACTAGCGGAAGAACGACTTTTTTCCTGGGATGTCCTGGAAGCTGCAGGGCGCGGCTCCGCGCGAACGGCTGTCGGAGCGTCATTACTGTCTTTAGCCACATTCTGGATCACGCTGAGTACGAGTCGCCTCTTCGCCCTTCAGGACAATACGCTTTCGGGCGAGCTTCAATTCGCTTTCGGAATTTTTCTGCTCTCAATAATCATTCCAATGACGTATTTTCTTGTGCCTCAATGGCGCCTGCACCGCATGCTTATAAAACGCAAACAACAGATTCGCGATCTGTTCTCGGCGAAACTTCACACACTTGAGCACGCCCTGCTGAAAAAACCGGATCGCCCGATGGCGGAAAGATATCTCCAGGAACGACAACTCCTTATCGAAATTGAAAACCTTCCTGAATGGCCATTCACTGTTGATTCCATCGCCCGCATAGCGACTCTCGTGGCAATTCCGGCACTTCTCTTCCTTTTCAAGGAAGTATTAGTCGATGTTGTGGTCGACCTGGTCAAACGCTGAATGATGGATCACGGGGTCCTGAGAAGGCGGAAACCCACGTTGCGTAAATGAAGAACGGGTGGATACCATGTACGAAGGGAGGAACTACAGCGATCTGCGGAATTACTCCAGCTGCCACCACGGCAGACGCCGCCCGAGCCCTCTCTGCGGCCTGGAGCAACGACCGGTTCAGGCATATCCCAGCACCATTCCAATACATTGCCGCTCATGTCATACAACCCGAATCTGTTTGGTAGTTTCGTCCCGACCGGCTGAGTGCCACCCTTTGCAGCATGCGGTGCAGTCCAGGAACCAGGCATGCAGTTCATTTCATACCACGCATTCTGCTTTATAGTGGCTTCAGATGTGTCATCACCCCAATAGAAAACGGCAGTCCCGCTTGCCCGGCAGGCGGCTTCCCATTCGCCGTCAGTCGGCAGGCGATAGCCGTTTGCATTCCAGTTGCAGATCAGGATATCGTCATCAGTTATTGGTGATGTATTGCTCTGACTCGAATAACATGGAGCAAAACCCTGATTTATGCTGAGAGCATTGCAAAACCGCACGGCGTCAAACCACGAAACCTGCTCTGCAGGCTGACTGGCAGTGTTTGAATATCCGCTTGAATAGTCTGTCTGCGAGGCAATGAAGTATGAAGGATTTACCCCGGCAATACTTTTATACTGCTCCTGTGTAACTTCATACGTCCCCATCAGCAACGTTTTCTTTTTCGTTACAGTGTGGATCCTCTTGTCATGTTGGTCAGCGAGGTTCCCGATTTGATAGGTCCCGGATGGGATCTGGACAAAACTCATTTTTACGCCACCGGGGAGAGTGATTTCGCTGGTATCACCAAACAAAGTTACGCAGCTCCAGACACCAAAAAACATTATGGCGGTCATAGCGGCTAAAACCCGTGCTATGTCGATATTTCTCCGACCCATAAGTATCTCCTTAATATCGCAACTCTGATTTTATCAATTCTGTCAAAAAACAGCTTGGAATATTCTGGCACACTATTTTTCTGCTTTCAAGACGGAAAAATACCAGTGGCGAAATGATCAAACAATGTATTGCCCGGTATATAAATCTTCCATATTGCAGCGTCCGCCTATATAATATCCGGGAATTATTCTTTTCAGGAGACGTCGCTTGAACCTTCGTATGCTTGCCCGAATCGGTCTTATCGGCCTCACAGCTGTATTCGCATATCCCGCAAACCCAGCTGCTGCAGAAATGCTCGCTCTTCCCAATGGCGATACCATAACGGTTTCCAATCTGACCTTCGACGGAAATACCGCCCATTTCAACGTGGGCACTGAAACACGCACCATGCGCCGTGAAGAAATTCGCGATATCGGGTTTACCGGTGAAGAGCAAAAATTTGCAAAAATGGCAACCGATGTGGCCGATCTTCCCGCGCTCATGGAACGTGCACAGGAGCTCCGGCGCCATTTTCCAGACAGCGCATCAATCCTCGTACGAGACGAGGCTGAATTCCATTATCGCGCAGACGGAACACGGTCATATAAATATCGCGGTGTCCTGCTTCTTGTAAAGGAAGAATCACTGGGGAATGCCGAAATGTCACTCGGTTTTGATCCGAACCGGGAGCGTACGAAAATCATTCATGCCCGATCTTATGGTCCGGATGGAGTCATGACACCGCTTCCGCTCGATCAGATAAAAGTCTCCAAAGGAGCCAGTGGAGGCGAATATTTCAACAATATACAACAGATAAGCTTTACCATCCCCAATGCCGCTCCGGGTTGCCTGATCGATTACTGTTACGAGCAGGAAGAATTCAATCCCTTCGACAAAAAGCTCTGGCAGGGTGAGTTTGCATTTCAAGGTGGGGAACCGGTCGCGGACTCACTAGTTCGCGTTTGCGTTCCAAAGGGCTTCGATCTTCCATTTCTCACCAGACACATGCCAACGGGATCTGAAAAACCTGTCATCAGCGAAGTCGGTGACGAAAAAATATATTTGTGGAGGCTCTCCGATATGCCCCCGATAATATCGGAACCATATATGCCCCCTTCGCGTGAAATTGTTCCGATCGTTTATTTTTCACAACAGAAAGATTGGAGCTACATGTTTGACCGCCTCAAACCCATGTTCGACAAACGTTTTGATCTTACTGAAGCGGTCAAGCACAAAGTTGATGAACTCATACAGGGTGCCAATACAATCGAGGAAAAAATTTCCCGCATTTATCTTTTCTGTCAGAAAGAGATCCGGTACATTTCGATTAAGGGCAATCTATCGAGCAATCAGGTTGGGCATGCTGCTGAGGAAACGCTTAAAAACCGCTATGGCGACTGCACCGACAAGGGAATGCTCCTGGCCACGATGTTGAAGCACATTGGCATTGAGGCATATCCGGTAGGTATTCTGACCAATCCGAGCGGGCAAGCGATCAGAGAGCTTCCCATTTTCGATTCCAATCATTGCATTACGGAAGTGAATATGGATGGCAAAAGATTCTGGCTTGATTCAACGGCGACAGATTACCGCTATCCTTACTTCCGTGCCGACGATCATGATGTTCTGGCCGAAAACTCCATGGCGCGCCGCATCGACCATATTCCGGTGCCGCCCCCCGAGGATAATTCGTTTCATGTAACACGTGATCTCATACTGGCTGCTGACGGCTCAGTGAAGGTGGATTTCAAGTCTGAATGCACAGGGCACTCAGAAGCCAATGCGCGTGGTTCCAGTCGCAATATGAAACCTGAAGAATATGAAAAACAGATTCGTGCTTCCATTTCTGAACTGACTCCGGATTACGTTCTGCAAATTGCGACGCATTCCGATCCGCTTGATTTTTCTTCCGCATTCCACGCCAGATCGTCTTATACGCTCAACAAAATAGCCCCGAGATCAGGAAAATACATGATATTCGAGATTCCATTTTTTCGAATGCGTTTTGCGGAGGTGAGCCTTGCAAAACGCACATACGACATCGTATACACGACATCCAGTCAGCGCATTGATGATATTACAATAAAACTTCCGCATGGATTTCGCGTAAAATTCATTCCTGAACCTCTTAAAATAAAGACTCCTTATATTGACTTTGAGTCTAAATATACTCAGTCAGGCAACGATGTGAAGGTATTTAGAAAACTTTCCCTTCCCGTGCGTATTGTTCCGGTCAAGGATTACGAGAAACACAAGGAAGCCCTGGAAAGAATATCCCGTTTCACCGAGGAACGCATCTTCCTTGAAGAAATTAACCCGACCGCCCCTGAAGGAGCCGCAAAATGAGACGCATATCCGTCGTTCCGGCAAGCATTTTTTCTACGACGATTCGAACTCTGTTCGTCAGTGCAATGGCCCTGACGGCTTCGGCTTCTCTTACCTCTCTTTTCCCTTTGCATGCCGACGTCCTGTATCTCAATGAAGGCGAAGAGCACATCGGAAACATTGAAAAAATCGGCGATGGCAAGATCGGGTTCAACGAAGCCGATGGTACGAAGCACACATATGTGGCCACAGAAACCGCACATGTGCTTTTCTCGAAGATCCGGCCAGGCGACGAGATTTCTCAGGTCGCGAGTATTACTGATCCACTCGTCAGGGAAATCCTGGCGAAAGCCCCAACTGCCGCGCAGCACCCGGATTCCGACTATGTAACGCTATTCAGACGTCGCACCTTCACATTTCGACCCGACGGATCAGTTTTGCATGAGCGCCGAAAATTACTGAAAATTCTGAAAGAACCCGGCCTCGATGAAGCCAATCAGTCTATATTCTACGCATTCGATCGGGAAAAACCGGATCTCGTCTTTGCACACACATATGGTGCTGACGGACGCGTTACACATCTTACCGACGACGCACTTTCTGACGAAGCCATCTTTTCTTCGACGCCGGAGTATGACCGGCTCAAAAAGCTGAAATTCGCTCTGAAAAAAGTAGACATTGGAAGTGTGATAGACGTATTACAGCGAATCGAGACCATTCCTCCGACACCCCTCCGGCCGTATGTCATAGACGCTACCTTCGGACAGCGCGAACCAGTACTCGCAGATGAAATTGTGATAGAAGCTCCGAAAAACCTTGCACTTTGCATTAAAACCTATCAGTGGACCGGCAACGCACCTCGAATGACCGATACAGTGAATGCCTCCGGAAATCGTGTAATTTCGTGGTTCTTTTCCGATCCCAAGGGTTATATTCCGGAGCAGAACATGTCCTCAAGATCGCGCATTTTTCCACGTCTGGTCATTACTCCGGAAACCTCCTGGAACGATGCTGCCAAGGCATTCAAAGAGTCACTCGACAAGGCTGCCCCGTCGCCGGAACGCCTCGATGCTTTTCTTACGGAAGCCGGCATAGCGTCTGGTTCTCAAATGATGAAAGCCCAACGCATCTATGAGGCAATTCTGAAAAAGATTCGCCTGGTGGATTTGTCCTGTTTCGATTACGGTGGATATGATGCCCCTTCGGCCGATGTGGTCTTAAAAAAACGTTACGCAAGCACGTTTGCCCGAACAGTCCTGCTGTACCACGCCTTGCGTCGCATTGGCTTGCCTGTCGACTTCGGCTTCGCCGCATCCTGGAGAGAGGGAGGAATCAAACGGGAGATTCCATCGCTGGGTCAGGCGGAAGATGCACTGCTCCGAGTATCCATAGATGGGGAAACAATTTACGTGACCTGCGACTCTGACTATCTCCCGTTTGGTCACATCGCTCCAGCTTTCCAGGGCACAGCTGCGGCATTTCTGGAAGGAGACACATTCACTTTCGCGATTACCCCCGAGGGTGATGCCGTAAAAAATCGTGTCGATCAACAGGTCTTTGTTAAACTCGCCGCCAACGGTTCCGTCGACGTACGCGATGTGCGATGTTTTCGCGGTCCGTTTGAAACCGGCATTCGCGGGATTAAGGCCGCTAAGACCGCTGAAAAGCGTATTTCTGCGGAGAATACCGTGAAACGAGTTCATCCAAAAGCGCGTCTGATCGATTTCGCGTATTCAAACCTGGACGATCTCGAAGCACCTGTAGTTCTGACACTTTCGTATCACATTCCAGACGCCGCCTTAACTGCGTCAGACAAGTTAATGGCCATGAAAAATTTATGGGTCAATTTTGAATCCGGCTCGGCAAGCCTCGCGTCACGCACATATCCCATGGATTGTTTTGTCACATCCGAAACTACGACTACCGTCGTCATTGAACTTCCCGATTCTTACGACTGGGTGCCATGGAACCGCACATTTTCATATGCATGCTCTTTCCTGGATTTTGGAGCCAGCCTTACCCAGAACGGCAGAACCTTGCTTTTCGCCGACCGTTTTCGTGTATCCAGAAAGACCTTTCAGCCGGCCGATGCATATCCGCAATATCGCGCTTGTGTTTCGGCAATGGCTGATCTCGACAATCAGTGGATAGTTCTGGAAAAAGCGGACGTTCAAGCCACAGCAACCCCGGCTCAAAAAAAGATGACCGCTTCAGAAACTTCTCACACTGATTCCCCCGGGAATCGCTGATGTATTACAATTCTCGACATGGTTGAAGCAATTCTATCCCGCTGGCTTCCCCTCTGGTTCGGCTTTCTTGTATTAGGGGTTCCCTTCACCTACTACCTGAGCGAACCATTTACAGTAGCGTTGGTCCAGATCCTGGCCCTTCTTTTTGCCGCATTGCTCGCATCAAGCTCACTTGCACACCAGGGGGATCGTTTTTCCCGCTGGATATACCGGATTACTCTTGCCTGGCTTATTGTGACGGGCGTTTCAGCCTATTTTTCGGTCGATCCTTCTATATCGATTCCAGTATATTGTAAACTCATAGGCCTGGTCCTGGTGGCGCTCGGTGTGCGTTACGGCATTGCGAACCCTGCAGCACGCAATGCCCTTCTCTTTTCAATTGGTGCCGCGGCTCTTGTGCATGGTTGGATCGGAGCAGCTGAATATGTTCAGGGGACGCCCATGCCGCCCACCTGGGTCGATCCCGCCATGAAGGACATCATCAAAACACGCAGTGCATCTACTTTCACTGATCCGAATGTCTTCGGGGCCTATCTTGCATCCCTTCTGCCATTCATTCTTGCCGGTCTTTTCTCAGCCGCCGAGTCTTATCTTTTCATGGCATTATGGACTTTATGCTTTTTTGCATGCGGCATGGCCCTTTTCATGACCTTCAGTCGCGGTGCCTATATGGCGGCATGTGCAGGTCTTCTGGTTCTGACGCTGATCATGAAGCCATCATGGGGACTGACTACGAAAAAGCAGTTCGCGATCATTGCCGTCACCATCCTTATGATTGCTTTCTTCACTGGTCCTTACAAATATCGCCTTTTCAGCATGATACAGTCTTCGGATATGACACTTTCACAACGCAATCTGATCAGTAAGTCCCTGATAAAAGCCCTGCCATCCATTCCGATTTTCGGATTCGGACTTCATACATTCAGTCAGGTCTATCCGCGCTTTAGAACCGTTGGCGGCGATTATCCTATGAATGCGCATAATGAGTTTCTGCAAACATGGGTTGAAAGCGGGCCTTTTGCAGCCGCTCTGCTTCTGGCTCTTTCGCTCCTGCTGCTAAATCAGATAATATCTCTCATTCGTTCCGCCGAGCGTCCAACATGGTTTGTAGGGGCTTCCTCAGCGGCATTCACAGTATTTCTAATTCACAATCTCAGCGGATTTTCTTCGCGAATCCTGCCAACCGCCATCCTGCTTGCTATCAGCGTAGGCGGTATGTTGAGCGGAATGGGGAGACCAGACCTGGCACCTCCACTGCTTATTCCTCGAGACCGATCTCGCAGGGTCGTTCTTTTGTTGATTTTGATATTCGTCCTTCTCACATTCAAGAATCTCCACATACAGCTTCTTCTGAAAGACGCTGGTGATGCTCTTTCTGCAAATGAAATCATGGGAGCGGAAAGTTCACTCGTCAGTATCGAACGCGTAGACCCATCGAACGCTGTCGCCCAATATATGCTCGCCAGAGTTGACGAGACATACGGACGACTCGAAAGTGCCGACCATCGTCTGGCACAGGCAATTGCGATCAATCCCGGGGAAGCCTTGTTCTGGCTCGCCCGCGCCAAACTCGCACGTCGCTTTCGAAAAACAGATTTTCAGCATTACATGGAAGAAGCCATTCGGCTCGATCCGGCTGCAGAGGCAATACGTCTTGAATATGCCAGAATGCTTTCTGCCGATGGGAAACCACGCGAGGCATTGAATCAATTGGACGAGGCTTTACGCTATTCCCCTGGATTCCATGATGTGTACCGCACATATCTCGATGTCGAATCGCTGCGAAACAAACTCGTCAGTTCAAGCCCGATAAATGATTCCTTACCAACGGAGGGCTCTAAGAAGCCATGACCCAGGCGTCCAAACGCCTCCTGTTGATACACACGACTTCTGAACGTCGCATACGATACGGTTCGCTCTTCAGGAGTGCCGGCCAGACGGCTCCGATCGGTCTTGCGATGTTGCAGGCTTTCGCTCCAGACCAAATCGATCTGGTCGACCTTCAGGAACAGATTCCGGACGTCGAATCACTCGGCTCATCCACCGCTTCAGATATTTCAGCCTGTATTGTACAAGCACCACAGAGCTGGGATGAAGACAAAGCCCGGATATACGGAGAACGTCTTCGGATATTGTTTCCGAAAGCCCTGCTTGTCCTGGGTGGCCGCACCGATTTTTTCAGTCTTCCCTCCTGGGATCACACTATTCTTGGTACCGGTCGCGTAATGATTGAAACTCTTCTTTCCGGCACAATACCTGCGTCACGCCACATGAACACCTTTTCTGAAGATATCACCCGGCCGCTTTCCGTACCCGAGATATCTCTGTTCGATGAGATCGGATATCGATCATCTGTGGAAAAATTTGACGAACCGCATGCAATTTCAGTTTATCGACCATGGCTTGGCCTTCTTGACCGTTCCCGTGTAAACCATCCCTGGCTTCCACCTGCCAATACACTCGAAAATGTACTCATGTGGCTGAAACAATCGGGATTTTACGCCATTTCGTTCGAAGGAACAGGAATTCGGGCAGAGCACCTTCCACAACTGGCCGAATCACTTCATCGCAAAGGTCTGGTCGGCGCGGCGGCTTTCGATGAAGCTACTGAAGTGGCTCTAGTTCCACTTCCTCTCGGAAACTCCCTTCGACGTCTCTGGTTAAGGCCATCCCCCTGGGAACTCCCTCCTGATGGTATCGCAGCCAATCTAGCCCGATTGAAAGATGATCGTATAACGATCGGCCTGCGTCTTCACCCGCGTCATGCACAGTCATGGCTCCAATCGCGCGCTGCTGAACACTTTGATCGAATATCTTTCGAAGACCCTGGAAGCTGGCCGAAAATACTGTTGCGCCGTTCCCTTCTTTCTTTCTATGGTCGCCACAATCGTTTTTTCTCGCTCCTGTGGGGCATTCGTTCGGCTCATGATCTGATATGCTTTTTGCGAGGCTCCTACGGCCTTTTTGAAGTCCTGTTCGAAAGGAATATTTAATGAAGATTCTCATTGTAAACGGCCCGAACCTGAATATGCTCGGACAACGTGAGCCAGGCATCTATGGCACACGATCTCTCGCCGATCTGGAAAATTTCCTGAAGGAAGAAGCAAAAAAAGCAGGCGTGAAAGTTTCCTTCTTTCAATCCAATCACGAAGGAGCTTTAATTGATAGACTGCAGAAAGCATCACAATTCGACGGCATCATTCTCAACGCAGGTGGATATACACATACCAGCATAGCTATTCGTGACACGATCGCCACCTTGTCCGTACCGGTCATTGAGATTCATATCTCGAATATTTATTCACGCGAGGATTTCCGCTGCAATTCAATGCTTTCAGCCGTATGCAAAGGCGTAATAGCCGGGCTTGGTCTGGAAGGCTATCTAATAGCCATGCAATATTTCGTCCGAAATAAACGGACCGCCATTGTCAGATAAACAACAAATTCTATTAAATCAATTGAATTTATCTCTCAGTACATCTTTGCAAGGTGCATTGAATTTTGTTTTATCGGGCGGGTTTGAAACCCGCCCCTGCGATAATGATGAGTTAATACATAAACAAATTTCATTGCGCTTCTGCATGACAGAGCGAAATGAAAATCACGATAAGGTTTTGAAAAGCAGAACGCTATTTCAAATTGTCACTTCAGTCGTCATCGCTGGTCTTTTTCTTTGCTTTTCCGGTCTTCGCTTTTTTTGCAGTGCCAGTGATTCCATTCTCTGATTCAACCTTGGAACCTGCTTTTGAATCATTCTTTTTTGAAACTGCTTTTGATGACACGGGCTTTGTCTTTTTCTTAGGATGAGAGGGTGGTGTTGGCGGGGGGCTGTGTTTACGTGAACGCTCAGAACTCCACACATTTTCCTTAGCATATTTAATCAACTCTTCATCGGAGAGCTCACTGAATGAGCGATATCCATGCAACTGCAACTGCATGGTCGCTGAAGCACCGCTTGAAGATTCGCCCAGCGAACCGGACACCGATAAACTCTTTTTTGGCTCGGGCGCAACATTCACCTTTTCTTTTTTATCTGCCACACTTAACAAAGCAGGGCCACTTTTCACAGAAGAAGACTCGGGTTCCAAGCGCCCCTTGTGGGTTCCCTTCAATGCATCCAGTTTCTGTGTAATTCGCTTGATAAGTTCAGAAGGCTCTTTGTCAGACTGCCCACTCACTCCTTCACGAACGGTCTCCCGATTGCTGACAGAAATTTCTTTGGCTTCTGTTTCAGTGTTTTTGGAATCGGTTTCTGTTTCGGTGTTTTTGGAATCAGCTTCTGTTCTAGTTTTTTCGCGTTTCTGCTCACGTTCCTTCTTTTTTATTTCGGTATCGGAATGTAACGTTTTTTCATTTCCAGAGATGTTCTTTTTGGAGTCATCCCTTTCAGTGTCTTTACCCAAGTCAGAATTCGACGCATGTTTTATATCATCTTCGCTTATGGCAGGCTGCTCTTCAGGATTTGCAGAGGAATCTTGCGCAGCAGTTTTTCCAGAGCCTGTGGAAACGTTTCCAGGGGGGAATACACTGGGGGGCTGTTTATCCAGTTCCGATATGGGGGACGAAGATTCTCCATTTTTCACAACATTCAATTTTTTTCTCAGATTTTCAATGAGGTTTTTTGCACCTTCCGAGTAGCCTGCACCTGGAACAGGAATCTGAGAAAACAAAATAGTTACGCCAATAATTGAACAATATACGACCTTTCCTATTTTCATGTGTATCTCCTTCTCTAGCGCAACGCCTCAAAAGCAGCTCAAATCAATGGAAAAAAATACCTGATTCAAAAATAGTTTCGAGGAACCGGCTTCACAAAAAGCTTTTCGCGAGCCGTGACTTCAAACGCAAGGAATCGCTGCAATGGACAAAAGAAGTTCGGCCATATCGGAAAAAGCCGAGAACATCTTGTCGATCAGCGGGCCATAGCCATCTCGTTCGGAGTTACCTTATAGATTTTAAGAATGACCCTGCCAACGCCACCAATACTCAATGCGCGTGCCGCATCCTGATCAAGATCGATGATCCGGCCGCTGACGAATGGCCCACGATCAATAACACGGGCAAGAATTTTTTTCCCGTTATCAGGATTTATAACCTTTACAAGCGTTCCAAACGGTAATGTGCGATGAGCAACCGGGAAAATACGATCCTTAATCTGAAAAGCCTTGTTATCGATATTTTCAGGCTTCATGGGACATGGATACCAAGATGCGATGCCAAACTCCACCATCACATTAACGCCAGGATATCTGGTATATACTGCAGGAATCTGATCTTTAAATCGTCGAGATACTTCCTCGATAGGCATAGGAGCAGCAATGGTGGGAGCAGCAATGGCGATTGTCAGAAAAAGGACACTCAGGTTTCTACGAATAGACAAAACAACTACCTCCGTTATGTGGTTTACACGTTTTATTAGAATTCCGTTTTTTCCCATCCGGTAAAGGGACAAGTTGCAAGTCGGGTATTGAAATATCGCTCATCATAAGTGATCTCGGCATCGCCACGAATCCATTCCGGAATCGGCAATGAATAATCAGAACGTGGCAACTCAACTTCCGCAGTGATCAGTCCGGAATTTTTACCAGAATACTGATCTATTTCCCAGATGAGTTCTCCTTCCGGAATTCTGTATCTCGTCTTTTCAATCAGCGGAAGAACAGCAAGTTCACGAAGGGACATACAATCAGAGGTCCCGACTTTTGGACGTGACGCTTCAAATTCAAAACGGGTATTCCCAGTTCGACGACTCTTTACCGCCAGCGTAACTGTATCTCCTTCAATTCGAAACCTCACCTGAGGCTCGAGAGAAAGGTACCCCTGTAAAATTGAGACGCCAAACTCCAGGCGTGGCAAACGATCAGCATGAACCAAAAACTTGCGCTCAATCTCAAGCGGCACGATTTGTCCTTCCATAAAAAGAATCGGAGATCTGGAAATAAGGTCCCGAAAGGTTCTGCGGTAGACTGATTTACACGACTTATGGCAAGAAGAATACCGCATGGGAGGGCAGAGTGACGGAATCATACCATAACTTGCCCCCCCTGTCATCCCCTGGAATAATATACGAATATTATTAATTATTAACGCATCTGGATCGGCAGATTATGGCACCTGGAGCTGAATCCTCCCGACTGACTGCTTAGAAATTTCCCGAAAGATATTAACAGTTGCGAAATTCGTAAAAACGGCGGGGAGACAACTCCCCGCCGTTGGCATCTTCAAATCAGAAGGGCATGGCATCACTTTCAGAAAAATCCACATTCTCATCGACGCAGTTTTCGTCCTTGTCCTGGCTTTTTTGCTCACTCGCGCTATCAGAAATCGTATTATTCCTGGGACCGGTACTCAAAAACTGTATTCCTCCGGCACACACCTCTGTTACAAATCGCTTCACGCCATCTTTTCCAGTGTAGGATCTGGTTTGGAGACGACCTTCAACCAATACTGACTGCCCCCTCTTCAAAAATCGTACACAATTTTCAGCTGTTCCATTCCAGGCGACTACTGGAAAAAAATCGGTGTCTTTCCTGAATTCACCATCTGATGTTTTCCACTTTCGATTTACGGCAATCGTAAGATTAACCCAGGACTTACCGCTTCCTGTTTTCCTGAGTTCAGGATCCTTAGTGATATTCCCTGCCACAACCACGCTAGTCATACCCATCATATCTCGTTCCTCCGCTGATGTATCGTCCGCGACTTCACCCCGGTATGAGGTGAACTGCCTCGTGACTTCAGCAATACATCAACTGGAACACTGCCTCGGGGAAATTATTTTTTTAAATAAACTCAGGCCATTTATATATGGGATCTGTTGAAAGGACACGATGCATGCCGGCCTCTGAAAAGCCCTGCCAAGTTGCCTCCGTCTGTTCAGTAAAATCGATCCCAGGAACGACAACAGGCGATGAACAGTCATCCAGCAGATAAACCCGACGTGCAAGCAACGGATCCCGCTGTCGAATTTCCCTGAGAATATCTGATACGGTCCAGGAAACACAATGACTTTTGGCCTGACCTGCAATAATCAATCGATCGAAATTCATTAGACGACTGACAATTCCAGTGTCGAGCCCGGCAAAAGGTATTCCCATCTCATCGCAGGTAACTTCGGGTCTGAGAACAGAATAGTTTTCGGTAAATGGATTAGAACCTTTCATTTCGAATGCAGTCTGACTATTTCGGGCCACTGAATGAAAAAAAATAGCCTCTTCAACTGAAGAAACAAGGGCGTGGCCGATTCCACCAAGCATCGCGTGGTACGGCCAGATAATCAATGGAAATTTCTTTCCAGAAGCAAGTTTCGAAACATAGTGAAGTGCATATTCAGTGAGATCGCATCCGGATTTATTCTCGAAACCCAAAGCCATCTCAGTATTTACCCGCCAGCGACCGGATTCAATGTCGTCAAGGGCAATGATCGTCATCGGATCAGGATTGCGATTTTCCTTGTCAATCCAAAAACCCGGATGAAATATTTGAAACCCCAGATGTGTGTCCATGGTGGCAATAATTCGCGTAAACAAGCCAAGATTTCGATATATGAATTCACACAATCGCCTGTTATCGTCAATAGCTCCATTCCCGGAGCGACCACTGACAAAGAGTTCAGAATCAGAAAGGCAAAACGTATTCTGAGCATCGATAATCAGCAGACCTATCTTTAACGTGTCAAGAAGTGCGGGCTGTATATGGAATTTTTTAGCCCAAGCCTTAGCATCAATAGAGCGTGTCAAATAGGGGACACGGTATATTTCAGACACGCGCCCTGGGACATAATGTGTCGGAATAGCCAACTCTTGATAAAGCATGCTTCATCTCCCCTAATAATAATTTGCCCAGAAAATATTAAGCAGATTGAAGAATAACATGTAAAAGTTTTCTGTGTGGAGGCTGGCGCATTATTCAGAAAGACCTGTAAACAAGCGAATAAATTTGCCCCGTCAGATCTTAAAAAATGTAGGGGCGGGTTTTAAACCCGCCCCTACAAATGTTTTTTGAATTTATAATTCCGGGAAATGTGAAACCGCCCGAAGCTTTTGGCTTCGGGCGGTTATGATCTTGGCGGCGACCTACTCTCCCACGCAGCTGCCCACGTAGTACCATCGGCGTGTCCAGGCTTAACTTCCGAGTTCGGAATGGGATCGGGTGTTTCCCCGGCACCATGGCCACCAAGAAATTTTTTTATTCCTGATAACACATCTGTGAAATGAGATGTTCACGGATACAATTTCTCGCAACCGTGCATCGTAGATCGATGACTGCCTTTCGGCAGCTTCAAGGGTAAATCCTCGGGGTATTAGTACCGGTAAGCTTCACGCATCGCTGCGCGTCCACACCCGGCCTATCTCCACGTAGTCTACATGGCCCCTTACTTCGTCTTTGCAGATCGAATGGGAGATTTTATCTTGAGGTGGGTTTCCCACTTAGATGCCTTCAGCGGTTATCCCTTCCGGACTTAGCTACCCAGCGATGCGACTGAAGTCACAACTGGTTCACCATCGGTCCGTCCACTCCGGTCCTCTCGTACTAAGAGC
>JADFYG010000022.1 GCA_015233155.1 Candidatus Rifleibacteriota bacterium | reverse complement strand
AGGACTTTTGTTGTCAAACTGATGGATGCTTGGATCAGGGTAAACGAGGAATGGGCAACCTCTCATTCCGTGGTCGGGGTGGCAAGGATAATCAAATCCGGATGATCTTCTGCAAGACATGTTGCAATAGACCAGGCTTTCCCTCAAATCGGTATTTGAGTCGCCATAGTTTGCCGCCTGATGGGGTAACTATCAAAAATAAGCCATGTCCATCAAACAGAAATACATCTTTAGCTGCTGGCTTGGCTGATCGTATTGTTACATCGGAAAGAGATTCCACACGCTTTGGCATAGGTTTCCCTCCGGTTTTGGGTATACGTTGTTTTCAATGCTCGTATGTATACCCAAAAGTATACCCAAAAATGCTGGATTTGGGTATACGTCGTTGGACATCCCGGGGCGACCTAAAGCAGAAAACCCGCTTATTCAGCGGGTTTTCTGCACTTCTTTGGACTACTTCAGATCTATAACGGCTCCCGGAGAGGGACTCGAACCCCCGGCCCGCTGGTTAACAGCCAGCTGCTCTACCGACTGAGCTATCCGGGATCAAGGACAAAGGGATTGTATCACACCGCCACCACCACATGCAAGCGGGAAATTTATTTTTGCTGCAATTCGGGAGAATCGCGATGCAAACAGTCAAATCGAATGAACTGACCCACGAGCGGCTCAAGGGAGTGGGGAAGAACGCCGTCTGTTCTGGCTTTTTCCAGATCCTCGTGCGGCAGAACCTGGCCAAGAATCTGTGAAAAATCGTAGACTTCTTCTCTCTGTGACGGCTTGTCCGTTTTTTCCAGACGCTCAAGACGACTTAACCATACCTCGGAAGCCTTTGGCGTAACCGGCACTCGCGTGTCGAATACTACGTGCAGTCGATTGCTTGTCTGGCCAAAGGTTTTGCGCGGAATTACGAATTTCAGACAATAGAAATCGTCAGTCTTATCGAGACTGGTAACAACATTGAGTTTTCCAAGGAATTCATCGAAAAGAAGCACGCGTTGCAGTGACGCATTGGGCCAGGCCTCTATGGGAATGTAGACCGTGATACCAAAAGCATCCGGAGCAAAACCATACTGGTCAGTCAGAAAATACGCAGCAGTCAGAGGTACTTCATTCCAGTCCTCTATACTGATGGATTTGGGAATATCCGAAAGAATAATATCACGCTGAAAGTAGTCGCCATGGTCAGCAGAGATAGATATGGTCCTGGAAAGATAGCCTGCTGCTGAAGCACGAACATGGATCACCTTTCCGGAAAGGCTGCAGACGACCCGGGCACCCGGAATGGGAATCTGAATGGAATTACGCACCTCGATCTCAACAGTATACTGGCCAACCTGGTGAGGCATCGTGAATGCATTGTTGATGCAAACGAAAGAAAACAGAAAACAGACTAAAAGCAACTTTCCGAAGTTGTGTTTCAACATGACTCTATTATTACCAAAAAAATGGGAGTCGACAAGGTACAATATCTATGTGCGTATTGACCGTCCATCTGGCGCAGTAGAAGCAATTGCCGGGTAGAATTTAACAGTGCGAGGATAGATGATGTTACACAGAATATGCGTTCTGAAGGTTTATTCGACGTAATCCTGGTTTCAGGGTGTCGAAATTAACGACTCCACCTTGAAGGGTTTCAACTCTTTTTGTTCACCCGTATTTTCGTCGGTGAGCAGCAAACCCGCATCGATACGGTCGCAAATTGTGTCCAGACTGATTTTTACGGGGTCATACCACAGGCGCAGTCTGTGTTCGCCGGCATATGTCTCGAGTTTTATCAAGCCCTCGGGGCCGGATAGAAGCTGGACAAGCGTCATCGAGGTACCGCGACAGCGAAGACCCTGGATTATCATGTCGGTTTGGCGGATATTTCCGGAGTCAACAGAAGCCATGGCTGGAAAAGAGGCTGAAACGAAAGAATAATTCACGGTTGGAATGGGATACCATAGGGCACCGGCAATGCCTGTAACCATCATGATAATAACCAGGAATGGCAAGAGTGTTGAAGGAGTCCGGCATGTGAAGGATGACGAGTAGCCTGCTCTCAAATGCAGGCATTCGGAAGGGCACGCACTAATGCAGTTCAGGCACTGAGTACAGTCGGAAGAATAGACACGACCTTCGGTAAAAATGTTGATTTGCTGCGGACAGGCAGAGTCGCAGGCACGGCACGAGGTGCAGTTGTCCCTGTCTATGGAAGGAGCGAGCGGAGAAAACTTTCGCACTAGACCCAGGAGTGCTCCAAGAGGGCATAGCAAACGGCAGAACACAAACGGCAGAATGATGGCGGAACAGACAAGTCCAAGCATCAGCCATTTGGACCACCACTGCATTTCATGCTCTTGCCCGGCTAGCAACACATAATACGGGCAGAAAGGGCGGAAAATCAGATCAGTGATCTTTGTGGTGAAATAAACGATTACGATAAGTGACACATACCGCAATATGCCAAAACGCCTGCCGATTCCGCGCCAGACATTGGCCAATGCCAGCCCGGCCGACAATCCGACATAGCGAAGAGTTTCCATGGTGGTGCCGATCGGACAGACCCAGGAACAGAATGCACGCCCGAGAAGAAGTGTGCCGCCCAGCACGGCAAGAAACATTATGAAGTTTATGCCGGATGTTGCACACAGGAATGCGTCGTTCTTGAACCAGAACCAGATGCTTTCGAGGCCGCCCCCCGGACACCAGCTTTCCAGATTCGCCTTTGTGAAACCAAGAAGATTGCGAAGCGTCAGAATAAACACGGAAGCGAAAAAAAACGCCTGAAACAGGTGCCGCGTATTGCTGACCGGCTTCATGGGGTGGTCATATCAAGATCGCTTCTGGATGCAGCCATGGCCAACAGATGCTCATGATCTATAACCAGCGCTACTGTTCCGTCGCCCAGAATAGTTGATCCGGAAAAAGCCTTCACGTTCTCATACCAGGAGCCCAGCGGCTTCAGGACAGTCTGGTGCAGGCCGATGATTCTGTCAACAATTACGCCAAGACGCTGACTGCCTGACTGGACGACGACCATGATCTGTCCGGCGTCCGCTGCGGATGGAATAAGAAACTCACTGCGAAGGGAGATAAAAGGGACCAGTTCTCCGCGTATCGTTGCCATTCCTCGTCCACGCTCTATCACCCGTTCCTGGAAACCGTTATCTACACACTCGCGCACTGACGAAAGAGGAAAGACGAACAGGCGATCCGAGACTCCAACCAGCAGGCCATCAATGATGGCCAGCGTCAGGGGAAGCTTGAAAGTGAATGTAGTTCCCTGTCCGATGGTTGTCTTTATCGCAATCGAGCCATGAAGCTCATTGATGGCATTCTGAACGACATCAAGGCCTGAACCGCGTCCTGAAACATTCGTCACTTTCTGTGCCGTAGAGAATCCTGGCTGGAAGATCAGATGATACATTTCATTCTCGGTCAGCACCGCCTCGGGCGAGATAAGTTTCTTCTCTATTGCCTTTGAGCGAATGGCTTCGGCATGAAGACCGCCTCCGTCGTCGCGAACCCTTATAAACACATTGCCGGCGGAATGTTCCGCCGAAAGATTTACTGTACCTTTAGCAGGTTTTCCGGCAGCTGTTCGAATATGGGGAGACTCAATCCCGTGATCGACACAATTGCGTATCAAATGCACGAGCGGATCGTTCAGTTTTTCGATGGTTGCTTTGTCGAGTTCGGTTTCCGCTCCATCAGTGGTAAGTTCAACTTCTTTCCCGAGTTCGGCAGCGAGATCACGCACCATTCGGGTGAATTTATAGAAAGTAATGCCGATCGGTTGCATGCGAATCTGCATATAACTTACGCGTAGACGCTCCGTCAGTCTGTTCATTTCCTCGGAAACAAAAATCAGATCAGCGTCTTCTCGGGAAGTGGCGGCGGAGCTCAGTCGCGCCTCAACCGTTACCAGCTCTCCGATGAATCCGACGAGGCGGTCGAGTTTCTCAAGTGAGACTCGGAGATGAGAGGTGGTTTCGCTTTGTCGGCGGTCCATACGGGCTTTTGCGCCCACGGATTGCTCGGTCAGAGCGGCTTGCACCTGCCCCTGCGTTACCAGACCGCGTTCAACCAGCGTTTCTCCGAGCGGCTTTTTCATCCCAAGCAACCCGTTTAACTTTTCGGGATCAACATCTCCACGATCGACAAGGATTTCGCCTAATTTTCGGGAGAAGGTCGGGTCATCCGGGAGAGCATCTTTTGTGATGACTTCCACGGTTATATTTGCCTGTCCCTCCAGGATCAGGAAAGTGTCTTCAATTGCTCGCTTTCCACGATTAGAGGTAATAATGATGTCCCACCACATAAACATTTGCTCTGGGTCGAGAGTCTGAAGCAGCGGAGTTTCGGCCGGCTGAACCAGGGAGGAAACACGTCCGAGGACAGAGAGATCAGCCAAAAGTGCTATCGGATCGCCGCCGTTCTTAAGAAAATCAGGAATAGGTCTGAAGCGGATTCGATATGTCTCCTCGACATCACGCCCCTGGCGATCATCCGCGGCGGCAGGAGTCTGTGAGGCATCAAACGGAACGAGTGTCTTCAGGCGGCCGAGTAACAGCATCGGTCGTTCCATGGACGCCATGATAGCCATCGGATCGAGATTTTCAAGGGAGGGGCCTTCGAGCGCCTCTTTCAGCGAGTTTCGCATGTGATCGACAGCCTCCCGGGAGAGCGCGATCAGGGGTTCCTCGATCTGTCCTTTGAGGGAAATGACCTGGCGAAACGCCAGGGAAAATTGCCCGGCAAATTCGGCAAGATCAGCGGCGATAGGAGAAAATTTTTCCTGAAGTGAGAAAAAACGGTCTCCGAATTCGGCCGGCAGGCCGGGATCGTTGGCCAACGACGCCCAGTCACCGAAGCGGGCAATGAGTTTGTCCAAGGCTTTGTAGATCTCTTCGCCCTTGCGACTCTGGCTCTGTTTTACTGAACCAGGTGCATGCGCATCGACGAGTGAAAGAAGGCTTTCGGTCACACTGGGATCGGGAGCCGGCCCGCCGAAATGAGATTCGACCATGGCATGGATGTTATCAATGGCTGAAAGAGTGAGATTTCCGAGTGTGGGAGTGAACTCGATCAATTCGCGACGAACCTGATCGAACACTGATTCGAGACGATGAACGAAAGCTCCGATTTCCTCGAATCCTACGACGCGCGAATTGCCCTTGATAGTATGAAGGGCACGAAAAGCTCGCTCGACGAGTGATTTGTCGTCAGGGGCCGCCTCCAGCTCGATCAGAGCGGTTTCCAACTCACTCAGAAGCTCTTTCGAATCCTCACGAAAACTAGATTGATATTGATCCATGGGGGACATTCTATTAGTCTTTTTTCAGCACGTTGATACTCAAGATCTATGGAGCAACTTGCAACATTATGTGGCAATCATAAGTGAATTCGCGTCGTCCATTCGTTGGGACGGGTTTCAAACCACTCTTGCATGATGCTTCGTGAATATTGCGGGTTCCTTCATGGTAAATATTATACACCATTATTTAACACCAGACATTATTCAATAGACTCAATAGTTTCAGGATCGGAGGCCGTCGCCGGTAATGGAGGAATGACTGGCATGCCGGGACGGAAATCAATGGGTATCGGCCAATACAACTCTTCGAATCTGATAAAACTGAGCAAAAAACCATCCTTAAGGCGGATCTGAGAATTATGCTGACGAATCGCCCGCTCTTTACGCATACAGGTGGAATGAGTGAGAAAAATGCGCTCCGGGCACAGGAGGCCCGGTGGATCGTCGAATCCTGATTCCGGATGGTATCCGTAGGGTTTTGGATAGTTCCGTCGGGAACCTCTGTGAACCAGATAACCAATGGTTCGAATCGGGAGCTTGAGATGGGAGATGCGCTCGAGCACAAAGCGGGATACAGCCTGATGATCTGAATTCGAGTCTTCAGGGTGTGGGATGATGACGAGATCCGGGTGAACCTGAAGCAGAAGCCGGTCGATATCCTGAGTCAGCATCGCTCGGGAGAAAGGGTGCGGTTTGCGGCGTGTGCCGCCCCATTCCGCAACACCGTATCGTTGAGCGGTGGCGCGGCAACGTATCAGAGAATCGGAAAGAGGAGTTTTGAACAATGTCAGAAGAGCATTTGAAGGATAGCCAAGAAAAAAACGATTAGCCGATGGAACGCGCAACTCATCGAGAGCTCGCATGGATTCTGCTCGTCTGATGCGACCCAGTGTACGATAGTCATGGGGGCGGAAAAACAGACTAGGCTTCTTTTGGCGCGCGCGCAAAGCTTTAGTGAAGGCCGCCCCATCCGTGACAACCGCAACAAATACTTGTGTCCCCGAGGCAACTGCATCAGCGAGAAAGCCTCCCAGGCATATTACTTCGTCGTCAGGATGTGGCGCAAAATACAGTATTCGCGTCGACGCCGGTTTCGTAATGTCTATTGCACCGGATGCCGCAGCGAAATGAGCAACAGAGGCTGATGAAGTGGCTGGTAAAAGAATTGCAGGAATAAAAAAGAAATACATCGCAAAAAAAAACAGAATGGCGCTGTTTTTTCTGCCTGTGTGGACTGCCCGGTAACACCGGACATACTCTTCAGATAGTGAAGTTAAGAATGTGCATATCATGGCGGATGCAGTAATATAACTGAAATCGCACGGAAAAGGGAAAAAAAAGCGAGTCAGGACAGAAATTGCCTTATTTCCGTCTTTGAAGTATTCTTTATTGTTGATATGCAAGGAAAGAACTTAAGTTTATAAGAAAATAAAATATGGAATACCATCAGAAAAACAGGGAGAGCTGCTGAATGTCTAGAATATTTGTGGATAATGCTGCGAGCATCGGAGGGACCCCCTTAGTACGTATCAATAGGATCACGCAGGGAACAGAAGTTACCGTTCTGGCAAAGATAGAAGGCAGAAATCCTGCATATTCGGTAAAGTGCCGGGTTGGCGTGGCCATGATCAATGACGCCGAGCGCCAAGGGATTCTTACGCCCGGGAGTCATTCCGTCACCGTGATCGAGCCGACTTCAGGCAATACAGGCATAGCGTTGGCATTTGTCTGCGCGGCACGCGGATATCCGCTTATACTGACGATGCCTGAGACTATGTCCATGGAACGTCGACGTATGTTAAAGGCGTTTGGTGCGGAAGTCATGCTGACGGATGGTTCCAAAGGGATGCCAGGGGCGATTGCTAAGGCCGATGAAATGGTTGCATCCGATCCGAAGAAATTTTTTATGCCTCAGCAGTTTAAGAACCCGGCCAACCCGGAAATTCATTTTTTGACGACCGGGCCTGAAATATATTCTGACACAGGTGGTAAGATTGATTTATTCATTTCCGGAGTAGGAACCGGAGGTACCATTACCGGAGTTTCGCGTTATCTGAAACACGAGCGAAAACTTCCCGTTCGTTCGATTGCTGTTGAACCTGATGATTCGCCTGTATTAACACAGCTTCGCGCGGGGCAACCCCTCAAACCTGGAAAACACCTGATTCAAGGAATTGGTGCCGGTTTTAAGCCGGATGTTCTTGATATGGACATGATCGACGAAGTCGTTCGCGTCACGAATGACGAGGCCGTCGAGATGGCACGGCGTTTACACCGCGAAGAGGGAATCACTTGCGGTATCTCGGGCGGAGCCGCTATGTCCGCGGCTCTTACTATGGCGAAACGCCCGGAAAACCGCGGAACGACAATGGTGGTCATTCTTCCTGACGCGGGCGAACGCTATCTTTCGAGCGTCCTGTTTCAGGACGCGTAGGGGCGGGTTTATAGTTAGATTATGATGCAGGGGCCATGACTACCAAAGAAGACTAAATATTCACGACTCTTTGCGCCAAGCGAGATTCCTCACATTCGTTCGGAATGACAAATAATACTGTCATTTCGAACGAAGGGAGAAATCTCGACTAATCGGTTAGCCCCCTTTGTTAATTATGGCAGGGGCGAATCAATCGACAAGGTTTATCCCTTTGTCGGCATGGACAAAATAAAATCATTGGAGAAGCTTTGTGAGTTCCTATTCAGCTAAGAATGTCCGATCAGTTTCGACAGCGCGATGGTATGGCTCCGAAGATCGTTTGGCGCGCGGGCCGGAAGGCTTGCTCGGGGCTGTCCGATGTGTTTCCAGGCCGTTGTTTCTGATCGATCGCGGTGGCATTATAGAAGGAGCGAATGAGGGCAGATTGGCATTCGGTGAAATGGGAGCATCCGGCGATGGATTCCCTCTTATCGCTTTTGCTCCGGCTATTCCGCCTGAATCGCTTGGCAGCAGCGGATTTTGTAAAGATTACGGATTGCGGTATGCGTATATAGGCGGTTCGATGGCTCATGGCATAAGTTCCCCGGAACTCGCTGAGGCACTCGGCAGGAATGGCATGCTGAGTTTCATCGGAGCGGCAGGACGATCATTGGAAACCGTTGAAGCCGCGATCAACCGCATGCAGGAGATTTCTCCGGCGATTCCATACGGTTTCAATCTTATCCACAGTCCGAATGAGCCGATGCTTGAAGATGCGCTGGCACGCCTGTATATACGTCGCGGCGTTCGTTTGATTGAAGCGTCGGCATTTCTTGGGATGACACTCCCGCTGGTGTTGTTTCGCGTTCACGGAATCCATCGCGGCAGTGATGGTGGAATTGTGACTCCGAATCGAGTAATGGCGAAGGCATCGCGAGTGGAAGTAGCCTCGAAGTTTTTTGCCCCGCCCCCGGAAAAAATGCTTAAAGAGCTGGTTTCAAAGGGTGAAATTACCGAGGAACAGGCTCGGCTTGCGTCACAGATTCCGGTAGCCCAGGATATGACGGCCGAAGCTGATTCCGGGGGACATACCGACAATCGTCCGGCAGTTTCTCTTTTGCCCACTTTTCTGGCGCTTCGTGACAGGCTTCAGGCACAGTACAGGTATTCTGTTCCTCTGCGTGTCGGGTTGGGCGGTGGCATCGCGACTCCGGCATCAGCCGCGGCCGCATTCGCCATGGGAGCCGACTGGATTGTCATCGGATCGGTAAATCAATCATGCGTAGAGTCGGGTGTTTCCTCCGCTGCACGAGAGATGCTCGCGCAGGCCGGACAAGCCGATACAGCGATGGCCCCGGCGGGCGACATGTTCGAAATGGGAGTGAATGTACAGGTGTTGAAGCGCGGAACGATGTTTCCGATGCGTGCGTCCAAATTGTATGAATTGTACAGGACGCATGCCGGCCTGCATGAATTGCCGCCGGCCGAGCGCGCAAATCTTGAAAAGAATGTTTTCAAGGAAACTCTCGACAATATATGGAGCCAGACGCGCGACTTTTTTGCCCGACGCGATCCGCAGCAGGTTGAACGCGCTGAACGCGATCCAAAGCATCTGATGGCGCTGGTGTTTCGCTGGTATCTTGGACAATCTCCGCGCTGGGCGGTTTCAGGTGAACCGACCCGGAAGGTTGATTATCAGATCTGGTGCGGACCGGCGATGGGTGCGTTCAACGAGTGGGTTAAGGGAACGTTTCTGGAAGCTCCCGGCGCGCGCACGGCGATGACCGTCGCACTGAATCTTCTGTTCGGAGCCTCCGTCGTGTTGCGCCACCAGACATTGCGGGTTCAGGGAGCGGTTCTGCCTGCCGAGGTGCTTGCAACTCCGCCATTGACACCCGAGGCTATATTTGCAGCAATAAGGTGAATGTGTGAATTCGCATCGTCCATTGCAGGGGCGGGTTTCAAACCCGCCCTTGTGTGATGTCAGGGTCATTTAATTCTCACAGGGCAGGGCGCGACCGCCGGGCGCGCCGAGTCCTATATCTGCAGATTATCTCGGCTGGCCCGGCGGTCCAGCCCTACCGGTTGTTGAGTTCGGGCAATTCAAGCCATTCTCCGGGGGAGAATTAAATGGCCCTTGTGTGTCAGTTTCTACATAAAACAGTGACCGGCGAAGGATATCCTCGCCGGTCACTGTTTTATGTTTCAGAATGTCAGTGAGCTGAGGATTCAGTTCCGACTGTATCAGCCTTTGGAGTTTTTCCGGACTGCTTTAGCTGGCGAAGTCGGTCCAGCAGACTGACGGTTGGGGTGGGGAGATCAGGCCACAACCATGTTCGTGCATCTCGTGCCGCGCGGAAGGCGGAGACTACGGACGATTCCGTGCAGGGCATACCTTCGGTTTCGGCACCGGCGAAAGCAATTCTGTACCACGGTTTGCGTAATACAGGCACGCTATTGGTCATGAAGCCCGGCTCGGCGACATGCATTGAATGCCCGAATCTCTGAAAGCGCATATCGATAATCTTACTCGAACAGCCGGGAACAACCTTCTCGAGGTCTGCGATAATCAGCTTCTTGAGGTTTGCGGGATCCATGGTAAGCAATTCAGCCGTCCCTGGTTCACCGCGCGGGATATAGAGTGAAAGGACGTGCTGCGCTTTGCGATCGGCTTGCGGATGGCCGTCGCGAGAGACCCATGTAGCGTCGATGATGTCAGAAAAGAATGTGCCGATACACCATGTATCATAGCCCTTGTCATCCCAGAATGGTTCTTTGCAGAGAACCGTTGCGACAAGATATCCGGCGTGTTTCGTCTTACTGATGACATCGCGTTTTTCCTGGGGGAGATCGGGAATGATTGTCGGCAGCACCTTGCACGGAACAGCCGAGATGACTGCGCGTGCCCGGATCGTCTTTTGTTTATTCTGGGGATCGAGATATGTGACACGCGCTTCATCGCGGTCCTGTTCAATGCGCAGCACATGGCAATTCGTTCGGATGCGTTTTTTCATCTTTCCGTAAAGATATTGCGTGACTGCACCCATACCACCCGGCATGGTGAAGCAGTGTCCGACTTCGCCGGCTATGAAATTTGCGAAGGCAGCCGCCGAGACACGAGCTCCGGTCTCGCCGAAGCAGGACGCGATGTAAAGGTCGAACAGCTGAATCATTTGCGGATTCAGTCCCTTTTTTTGCATCCATTCGTGTGCGGTAATCAGATCGAGGGCTTTCTGTTCAGTTGAGAAGTTTTCAAACGGTTGGAACGAGCTGTTCGACGAGCTTATCTCGTCGACCTCTTTGAGAAAGGCGAGCCAGTTTTCGCGATCCTTGCCCTTCCAAGGCATTTTATCCCTACCTTCGACCCAACAGTCGGCATAATACTTTCCGTCGATCCATGCGCTGTTGTGCGGTGTTTTGTTACTGATGAACGGGATCTTCGTTTCATCGACGAAATCTCTCACGATACCACTGGTATCTGGCAGGTATGCGGCTCCCTCCGCATATGGAATTCCGTTCCATGTGCTCATCAGCATCTGGCCGCCAACGCGTTCCTGGGTCTCAAGAAGTACGGCATCGACATCATGCAGGTAGTGCAAGGCGGCAAGACCGGCCATACCGCCACCTACTATGACGACGTCAGCCTTTTCGCCCGGAGTCTGTGGTTTGGCGACAGGCATTCCGCTGTGGCAATGCAGACAAATCTCGCCACGAAACTCAGGACCATGCGGGTCCGGCAGAACTGGCGCCGGATCAGCATGCAGAGACGATGCGACGAACAACAGAACAAACACCATCAAAAAAAGAAACAGGGGTTTTCTCATGATTTTCTCCATGTCATGAAAGTATTGATCATCCTGAACGATGCTCGATTTTTTTCTCACTGAAAACAGTTATTTTTTTGAGATACCAAGTCTTCCAAGCAAATTTGACAGATCATTCAATGAAAATGGTTTTTCAAGTTTTCCGGCAAAGCCAAATGCTGTCGGGTCTAACATTACAGGATCATTGGAGTAGCCACTGATTGCAATAACATTGAGCTGCGGTGCAATCTTGTGCATTTCTGCGAGAACTTCTTTGCCGCCCATACTGCCAGGGATTGTCAAGTCCAGAATGGCTCCTGCACAGCCTTCACCGGTTCTTACCAGCTCCGCGAGGGATTCCAGGGCCTGTGGGCCGTCAGCCACACACACTGCTTTGCACCCGAGTCTTTCCAATAATCGGGTAGACAGCTCGCGCAACAGCTCTTCATCATCCATTACAAGTACGGTATGACTCTCGTTAGCGGAAGTTTCTGAAGATGCGGATGTCGGACCGGGAGAAACCGGATAAGCGGCATGCGAAGAGCTCGCCGGAGATGAAGAACCGGAAGTGGATGCTGAAGTTATCTGTGAAGTCTTGTGCGAACTGGCTGGCAGGAAGATATGAAAAATGCTGCCGATGCCGGGAGTGGAATCGATCGTCATAAAGCCGTCATGCCTCAGGATGATCGGATAGATCGTAGAAAGCCCCAAGTCGCTCATTTGCTTATTTGTAGAAAAGAATGGATCAAAAATCTGTGGCATCGTTTCAGGAGAAATATCGCGTCCGGTATCTTCAATAGAGATTCTTATATACTCGCCCTTTGCATTTACCTGTGGTGAAAACTTGGCAATATGAACATTTCTAGCTGAAATGCTGACATAACTGTTAATGGAAACAGTTTGCCGGATACTCATAATGATATTTTCAATCGCATTTGCAAGCTGATTTTCATCGAAGTCGCAGGTCCACAAATCATCAACGATATCAAACCTGTATGAAATTTTTGAACCTCCAGCCGAAAAACGTGGATTTTCCTGAAAGAGTTTTTTCAGACTCCCACTTTTGCGAACTGGTATGCCTCTCTTCGAAAACATAGACAGTTGCCGGGTGAGATCCCGGGCCCGATCGAAAATACTCCGCGCCTTGGCGAGATAATTTCTTGCGGGAGAATCTTCCTGGCAGGTGGTAGCGGCCATTTCGATGTTTCCAAGAATGCCGGCGAGGAGATTGCTGAAATCGTGAGAGATTCCGTCAGTGAGCAGCCAGAAATCTTCAAGTTTCCCGTTTCGGAAGGGAAGTTCATCCGATTTTTTCTTATTCGGGTCTGACTTCGGACTTCCGTTATTTCCGGGGCTTTCGGAAGATATTTTTTGTCTTGGAGAGATATCCTGTAATGTGCCTATTGAGCGAACTGGATTCCCGTTGTTGTCGCAAAAAGTTTCTCCGCATGCATGAACTAATTTCTGCCGGCCGTCATGCATCAGAAGTCGATGATCGATCTCATATGGAAGTTTGCTTCTGATCGAGTCGGTATATGCTTTACGTGCCACTTCCCGGTCTTCAGGATGGATAACCTGATACAATGCATCGAATGGAGTACCGGAGGTGTTCGGGGATATTTCTAAAATACGGCGAATTTCATCGGACCAGACGATTATATTGCTCGCGATATCCAATTCCCAGCTGCCTATGCGAGCAATACGCTGAGCGTCCTTCAGATGAGCTTCGTTTTTTGTTATTTCATCCATGGCATGTTTGCATTAGGTATTTTTCGTAAGAAATTATGATACATTAGGATTTACCGTAAACACAACACTAAAGACAATCACCCCGGGGTCATTTAATTCTCTGCCAGAAAATAGCTTTACTAGTGCGGTTTCGCTTCGAGGTAGGGCGGGACCGCTGGGCCCGCCGAAGCGCAAAGCGGCGCGCCCGGCGGTCGCGCCCTACCAGTCGAGAATTAAATAACCCTGCATTCTTCCCGGGAAACCTTTTTTTCCCGGAGATCTCCTGAAAACAGAGGTGAAAAATGCGCCGATTTTTTTTGATGCTTCTATTTGTTATATGCTTCCATGACATGGTTTTTGCGGCATCTGATTCCGCGTCCTGTAAAGTGACAACTATAGATATGATCAGATATGAGGCTGGTCTGGCTTCCACAGCACAAAGGCCTTTCGCAATCATGCATCTTTCCTTTGGAGCAGGCGATGATCAGGTGGGCGGTTGCGATCAGGATGGCAATCATCGTACTGAGGGCGTGCCGTATGCCTATATTCCGCTTGCTGACGGGTCAGTCTGGATTCTTGATACAATTCAGGCCAGACTGAAGCGCTTTTCACCCGCCGGGAAGATGATGACGGCAGTTTCATTCAGCGTGAGTGGCGGTGGAGTTAACCCTTTGATTCGAGATTTTGCGCTCGCTCCGAAAGACGGATTCTACTTGCTTTGCGCTACTGACGGCAAAGTCAGGCGCATTTCCGCGACCGGAGAAGCCGTCGTGGAGATTGAAGGTTTGAATGATACGCAATGCATAGGTTCAGATCCAAAGGGGAACATTCTGGTCAAAAATGCGGTCCTGAATGGTTTGCTTCGATTCAATCCTGATGGCGAACTTATCGAGCGTTATGAAGGTCAAAATGATCTCTCAGTCGTTACAGATCTGGAGTGCCGCCCATATGGTATTCACGGGGATGAGACACAAGCCTTGGTTTTCAAAGCTACAGTAGCTTCTCCGGCAGAGGAACTCGTATTGGCCACATTTTCTCTCGAAATTCCACGGGAGCGCGGTGCCCATTACGTCAGCCGGAAGATAATCGGCGTCGATGCCGCCCGGAATATTTATGTGGAGCTTGTTGCCTGCGATGACAATGGGGTCATACATTTGAACAGATTGGTAAAGCTTTCCCCGACCGGGAGTATTATTGCCAGGGCGGATATTCTCAGTTCTCCTTACATGGCTGTCGATCTTCCGCGCCGCCTTACTGTAACACCTGATGGGCATGTGATGGGTTTCTCGGTCGACTTGAAAGGCTGGACGCTTACCGGTTATAAACTGCCATAATGTGTTTTGTCGTAAAAAAATGATCAACAAGTTGAATTTTATTCTGTATAATGAATTATATTATAACTCGTTTACATGGGTGAAATATGAAAAGGTTGATTCTTTTATCGGTGGTTGTGCTGTTTTTCGGCTGTTTCCCAGTCTCTGCTGACAACGAGAATTCACCATTCAAAGACACCGCCATAATTGAGGTGAAATCAGCAAGCACTGTTGGCGCCGGTGTTTCTCCCAGTGTTTCTCCGGTTGTTGTTCCTGAAAGCGGCGAGCCGGGCAATGAGGCTCAGGCTCCTTCTGACAGCCTTACCCCGGAACAAGGAACTGTTAAGGTGAGCACGAGCCTCAATGTACGTTCGACCCCCTGGGGAAAAATTATCGGAAGTTTGCATGCCGGTGATAAGGTCGAGATCATTGGGCATGAAGGTGATTGGTATAAAGTAAGTTATAATGGCGGGACAGCTTTTGTTCACTCAAGCTACATTTCGACAGCTTCCAAACCTGCCGGACAAACGGCTGTCAAGACTTCATCCGCGTCGGTTAAATCTACGACGGCATCGACCAGTAGTGTGAAAAATAATGCCGCCACGCCACCGGGAAGTGGCAGATTCGGCGCTTCACCGTGTTCCCCTATGCCGAGTCGCGCGTCATCGGAATATGGGCGACGTTATCTCCTGTTGGGAACATTCCACTATGGAATAGATCTCCCGGTACCTACGGGAACACCTGTAAATGCCCTTGGCGATGGAGTTGTAAGCGAAGTTGGTTTTGAGTCAGGTGGCGGCAATTTTGTGAAGATTCGCTATGACAATGGTCTGGAATCATTCTATTGTCATCTTCAGAGCTCCTCCGTAAAGGCGGGGCAGCGAGTGAATATGGGGCAGAATGTCGCGAGTTCCGACAACACCGGTCAGGAAACCACCGGTGCGCATTTACACATGGGAATCAAGCGAAACGGCCAGTATATCGATCCTCGAAGCGTTGCAGATTTGCCGCTTCCTCCGAAATGACGGGCGTCTCCGAAAGTTCGTGATCGCGTTAAGGAACTGGCTGTTATTTTTCCAGCGGATGTTCCGGAGGAAGAAGATGGTGGCGCACGCATGATGCCGCCCGGATCGGCTCCTCGACATGCAACCCCTGCATTCCCAGGCCACGCGCGGCATCCACGAACTGAATGATATCGTCAAGATATAATATGGAAGCCGGCGAACCGGGGTGCTTTCCGATGGCGTCCATGAAGATTGCCTCGTCAGGTTTCATCCTTCCAACCTCATATGAAAGACTGACTTGATCGAATCGTTCAAAAACCGGGATACGACTGATTACCTGCTCGAAGTGCGGAGCGCTGGTGTTCGAGAGCAATCCGAGGCGATAATGCGGAGAAAGGTCAATGATCAGTTCGAGCATTTCAGGGATCGGAGACATGATGATCCCGTTAAAAGCAGTATCAAAGGCATCAATAGAAGGATGAACCCCCATGATCTTCATTGCATCCTCGCGGAAGGTGGACTGCGAGATGTGGCCGGTTTCAAGGAGTTCTCCGGGGGTCGCTGGGCCGAACAATCGACGCGTTATGCGTTCAATTCCCTGTTCATTCTGGTTAGTCAGAAGACGGGTGAAACGTCGGTGATCAATGTGGGCGATGACATTTCCGAAGTCGAACAACACCATACGAATGGGGACGGGGTCTATTTCGAAAATCATTCGATCAGAGTCTCCGAAGTAACGATTGGCTAAATATTTTCAATGTTATATTATTCAAGCTTATTAGTAAATTTTCATATGGGAGTCTGCATAAGAATATGACGCTCGAAAACAAGCAAAGCAACGCGATTTCAGCCGGGAAGCTGGTTTTTGTCAACCGGACGCTGAATATGAACCACATCAAGCTTGTCGGTTTCGACATGGATTACACGCTTGCTACATATAATGTTCTGGCTTTCGAAGACCTTGCATATCAGTTCATGATTGAAAAACTGGTGACGGAACGCGGATATCCCGAAGCCATACGGAAGTTGAAATTCAACAGGGATTTCATCATTCGCGGTCTGGTTATTGATACTGAACTCGGCAATCTGATGAAGGTAAACTGTTATGGTTATCTGAAAAAGACCACTCATGGGACACGTTTTCTTGAAATCGGCGAGCACAAGAAGATATATACCGCTCCGGCAATCGACCTGACCGATCCGCGATTTTACATCATTCACACGCTTTTTTCGCTTGCTGAAGGCTGTTTATTCGCGCAATTGGTTGACTTCATTGATGCTGAAAAACTACAGATGAATCTGAAGAAGGTTTTCAACGACATTCGCGCTTGCCTTGACGATGTACATCAGGAAGGCAAGCTGAAGGGAATCGTCCTGAGCGAGCCCCAAAAATATCTGAAACGTAATCCGGAGATCGCGGAAGCCCTGATGCGCTTCAAGAAGTGCGGGAAGAAGCTGGCAATGATAACGAATTCAGATTATGACTATAGCCAGAAGGTCATGCAATACTGTTTCGGCGAGATGCTTCCGGGGCCATGGCAAGATCTTTTCGATCTGATCATCGTGGCGTCGGATAAGCCATCATTTTTCCAGAACAACAACAAATTTCTTAAGGTGGATCGCAAAACGGCCCTGCTTGCTAATTTTCATGAGCCGATACGTTTCGGGCAAATTTATCAGGGCGGAAATGCCCGTGCATTGGAGCGAGATCTAAAGCTGTCTCCATCAGAAATATTGTATATCGGCGATCATATCTACGGTGATGTCGTGACCTTGAAAAAGGCGATCGGATGGCGCACAGGTCTGATCGTTCAGGAGCTCGAAACCGAAGTTCCGAGTCTCGAAGCGCATCAGGAGCAGCTTAGAGCACTTTCCCAGAAGATGCGGGAAAAAGAGGAGCTTGAGGATCAGCAGTTCGAGCTGAAGGAGATAGTCTTTTCATCGCCGGAGCGTCGCGAGGAGCTGGATAAGACCAGGGATGAGCTTCGTCACAAGATAGAAAAACTCGACGAAGCGTTGAGTATTCTGATTCGCGAGAGTCAGCAGGATTTCAATCCCTATTGGGGAGAAATAATGCGTGCCGGGAATGAGGAGTCGCGCCTTGCAACGCTGGTAGAGAAATACGCCTGCATCTACATGTCATCGGTGGGAAATCTGGCACGCTACTCTCCATTTAAATATTTTCGGCCTCGTCGAAGATTTCTGGCGCATGATCCTCAGCCCTTCGAAGAAAGAGATGCATTCTCCGTGGAAGATTTGCCCCTCTAGGACAAACGCATTATAAGGGTCCGCGGCTTTTCTTGGCTGGCCCGGCGGTCCAGCCCTACCGTTTGACGACATCAGGCAATTCAAGCCATTATCCGACGTTGAATTGCGTGACCCTGCGCGCTATTGGCTGATATTTGATTCCCTGCTGCAGATCTGATAAACTGACTGCGGTTTTTGCTTTGCAAAATTCCGCGTCAATTGTGAAGGAGATATACGGAAATGGTCATGAATCCCTTTGGAACCGGTGGTTCGGAAACCGTTTTACGAAAATATCCTAATCGGCGTTTATATGATCCGACGCGGAATACTCATGTAACGCTTTCAGAGATAGCAGACCGGGTTAAAGACGGCGAGAGGATACGCATTGTTGACCACCAGAGCGGCGAAGATCTTACTCACGCGATCATGGGCCAGGTGTTGTTTGAAACCCTCAAAACGCGACCGGACTATCTCCCCCTGGATTTGATCCTTCTTATGATCCGGGCCAGGGACAACCTCATCCGTGATTTTTTGCAGCATGGATTGCCGCAGGCATTTCAGATGTATGTGGAAAACCAGCGTCGGATGATGGTCGGCATGGGTTGGGGGGCGCAAAACAGTTTTCCTGCAATGCAAAGTTTAGGCGGCTTTTTCCAGAATCCATTTCAATCGGGTGGTCAGGTGCAAAACCCTGGCCCATCAGAGTTTTCGTCATCCACGCAGCCTTCCGCGGGCCATTTTGCGGGTGGTCCCTCTTCCGGCACGGATTCTTCACGTTTGCAGGAAGAAATGGAGCGGATGCGACGTGAGATCGATGAGTTGAAAAAACAGGCAAAACCGCGTGCAGTTACCGGGAAAAAAAGAAAGACTCCCGAAGTATAGTGGTAGGATTTATCGATCGCCCATTAACTGGTTTTCTTCATTGGGGGTCTTCCCAAGAGTTGCGTTTGCTGTTAAACTTCCGTGCGTTTTCGGGAGGCAATCATGGTTACTCCATCCAATTCTGACACGGAATCGAGCTCTTCGACTCCTATCGAGGTAGCGACAGCCAGGGCTGCGAAAGTATTTCGTCCGTCCGTGGTTCAAGCGCTTCTTGCAATTGTAGCTTTCGCGCTTCTGGCTTACTTTATCGATGCCCCGCATTTGATCGAACCGACTGAAACCAGTATTGCATCCGCCGCCAGAAGCATGATCGAGTCCGACGACTGGATGACCCCACGCGTTAATGGTTTGTCTGTTCATTCGCAATCACCTGTCCCCGTCTGGTTTACAGCACTGGGACTCAAACTGTTCAATCAGAGCGGGCTCGGTCAGAGTGACCTGGGAGCTCGTGTGCTCCTGCCGCTTGTTGGTGCCATGACTGTTCTTGGCTGCTACCGCATCGGATTTTTATTGTTCGGCGGGCGTGTTGCTTTGCTTTCCGCGTTTGCGTTTCTTACCAGCGGTCTGTTCTTTTTGATGCGAGGTCTTTCTTCAGATCCATTTCTGGCACTATGGACGACCTGGATGGTGCATGCTTTGCTTGTTGCATTGAGACGACCCTCCGGTCTTCGATCATTCATTTTCTGGTGTTTTGCCGCTCTGTCTTTGCTCACGGGGGGAGTTTACGGGCTCTTACCGCTCCTGGGGCTTGTTCCGGTTCTTTGGATAAATGGGCGCGGGAATGGGTTGCTGACCTTGCTTTCGAGTATCGCCGGCTGGATCATCTTTTTGTTCGTTGGCGCTGGCTGGTTTATTGCCCAGGCGCTCAACAACGTTTCATTTCTTCCTTTCGTGTTTGCATCCAATCCCGCTGACACTCCATTCTTTTCTTTCCACCTCATAGTGCTTCTCGCCGGTGTATTTCCCTGGACATGGTTTTTTCTCGGCTCCGTAAATCGCGCAGTCCGGGAAGCTGGTCGCTCACCTGAATCTCCGTCACTTCTTTTGCTTTCATGGCTGCTGGTTCCATTAGTCGTGTTGAGTATTTCACGTCCTCCCGGAATGAGTTCGATGCTTCAACTGCTGGTTCCAGCCGCTATTCTGATCGGTCGTTATGTAGCCCGCATGATACATTTTGCCCATGAAGAACCGTTTTCCTTCAAAATTGAATCCGCGCTTACACTTGTATCGCTGGCTTTTCTGAGTCTTGCCATGGTTTATGGGGCATGGTCCGGCATTTTACCGGATCCCGGGTTTTCACGAATTATCCTGATCCTGTCGCTCCAGTTTCTGTTTCTGGCGTTGTTTGGTTACGGTTCCATGTATCTTGGCTTTGCCAAGGGTATGCTTCTTGTGATGGGCTTCACGGTTCCCGGGTTCTGTTTCTTTGCATTTCCCGGATTTGCTGACAATGAAGCCGCAAATCGCGGTGCAATATTCGAGACTTCCAGGGAATTCCTGCAGCGTGTGTCTCGACTTCCGGGCGATGCACGTATTCTTGTTGTCGGGAAGATGCCGACAGGCATTGATTACTACACCGGGCGCGTTATTCCGACCTGGAACATCGACCGTGGACCTTCTTTCGGAGAGGCGGCGGCGACTTCCCTCAACCTTGGGGGAACGGATTCCCTTACGCGCATTGCGACAGACGGGCTCTATATCATTATGCCGGAACGCGAGGTGTATTCCATACAATCGATTACACATCGCACTCTTGAGCACCAATTCACCACAGGTTCGTGGAGTTTGTACAAGATGGGAGGGTATCGTGCAGAGGACAGTGCCGTCATTACAGCATCTTTCACTTATGTCCCGATTCCGGTCGCCAACATATCCTCATCGACCGTGCCTGACTCACCGGCTTTACAGGAAAGATCTGCCGCAGCGATAACTCAGGCGATTCTTGATGACGAAAAATTGCATCCGGCATCCGGGGCGTCCAGAACGAACGTTAATACTAAAACACATACGAGTTCTGCGACAGGAACCCGTGCGATTCACACGACAAACGCATCGGGAACAGTACATCCGGCATCGGGGAGTTCCAAAATTGGGAATGGAAAGCCTGACGCGAAGCCATCCGGATCTAAGCCGGTTGAAAAACCTGTTGCAAAACCTGATGCAAAAAATGAAGCAAAGCCAGCTGAAAAACCTGTTGTAAAACCCGAAGGAAAGTCCGATGGAAAGCCTGACTCGAAGCCTGTTGCGAGGCCCGAAGTTAAGGCTGATACAAAGCCTGACTCAAAGCCTGTCGTAAAACCGGAAGTTAAGCCGGATGCAAGGCCTGTTGTAAAGCCTGCAGCAAAAACTTCCGATGCGAAACCAGTAAATACCGGACAAATGACCCCGGAAAAGTCGGAAGTCAAGACCGTGGTAAAGAGTGAGGCAAAACCGATTTCCGGTGTCGACGGGAAAACAGCTTCCCAGACTCAACTCAGATCGACTCCTAAGGCCAGCGATGCTTCCTCTCTGCAACCTGCACATAAAACACATGAATGATGTAACCGAATGAGCGGATTGAGCATCTCAATCGTTGTTAACTTAAATATCCGCTTTGTTAAAAGGAGTGACCTTGATGAAGCTTGACAGACGCTCGTTTCTGAGATTGTGCGGCGGCGTGTGTGCTGCAGGCGGACTCCCCCTTCCATCGAGTTTTGCGCTCGGTTCCCAAAACGGCCTGCCGCCGGCGGTTCCGGCGAAGCATTACGAGCGTCTTCCGGACGGAAGCACGCGATGCCGGCTATGTCCGAACGAGTGCCTGCGGAGTAACGGGGAGCGCAGTCATTGCAGAGCCCGGGAAACCCGTGATGGAAGCCTTTTTTCACTGGTTTATGGCTCTCCGTGCGTTCTTTCCATTGACCCGCTTGAAAAGTGTCCTTTATTCCATTTTCGGAAGGGCGGTAATGGACTTTCTATTGCAACGGCAGGCTGTAATTTATCCTGCCAGTATTGCCAGAACTGGCAATTTTCGCAAAAACCCCCGGAAGAAACGAAGAACATGAGCCTGACGCCGAAGCAGGTCGTTGAAAAGGCGCGTGAATACCAGGCTCATACAATTGCGTTCTTCTATACTGAACCGACGATAGCATTCGAATATGTGCGTGATATTGCGGAAGCGGCACAAGCGGCCGGTTTAATGACAGTCATGGTTACAGGTGGTTTTATTCAGGAAGCCCCTCTTCGCGAGTTGCTGCCGTTGATGAATGCCTTCACCGTCGGTCTTAAAGGCTTTACCGAGGAGTATTATCGTGACGTAGTCGGAGGCTTGCTGCCGCCGGTTCTTCGAACTATCGAGATCATTGCGAAAGCCGGGCGGCACTTGGAGCTCGTCACGCTGGTAGTTCCAACGCTCAACGATAATATCACAACGATCAGAGCGGAGGCCGACTGGATCGTTAAAACGATTGGCCACGATGTTCCGCTGCATGTTTCCCGCTTTGTGCCGCAGTTTAAGCTGAAGCGTCTGCCACCCACGCCTGTTGAAACGCTGAGTGCGGCCAGAAAAACTGCTCTTGAGGCGGGAATAAAATTTGTCTATACAGGCAATATTCCTGGGCACGAGGGCAACCATACATATTGTCCTAAATGCAGTTCGCGTCTTATCGAGCGTCTGGGTTTTCAGATTCTCAATAACCATCTTGTTTCGGGCGCCTGCCCTAACTGCAAGACTCGAATTCCAGGTTTTTGGGAGTGATGAAAATATATGATTCAAATGACAGGCAGGAGGCATTTCATGAAAAGATCTTCGTCTGAGTCTGCATTAAGATTTATGTTTAGATCGGCATTTTGCGGATTTGTATCTTTCAATTTATTTTCCAGCCTTTTTTTCCTGATACTTACTGCCGGAATGTTCATCGTCTTACCTGATCCGGCAACGGCCAAACCAGCTTACGATGATGAACTGATTGAGATTCGTGAGGATATTTCTCTTCTCAATCTCCTGCGTGGATTGTATCTTTCGCCCACTCAAATCGATGGCCTGATCGATATGGCCAACAAGGCGAAAAGCCTTCGCGACAACGGGAAGGCCCAGTTTCAGGGCGTTCGAGCGGATATGGTCAAATCTTTCGCTAATCTTCGCGATTCGCTTTTTCTGTCGCCGGGCAATGAAAAGAAAGCACAGGACGCTGCTTCCGCGTTCGACAAAAACCAGAAGGACGGGGTCGGAAAGATCCAGGATGGCATTGCTTTACTCGAGGAAGCCGCGACCGGCATACTGTCATCAGCGCAACAGGCCATTGTAGAAAATTTCAAACCGTGTCTCATTCCTCCGAAAGATTTGCGGAATCCGGTTCGCGTCGGACAGGCGGCGGGTGAGTTGGGTATTCTTGGCAAAGTCGCGGATCTCATCCATGCTGCTCCGAATGATCTTTGGCGCGTCCACGGAGAGAGCCTGTTGAACAAGATCACTTCCCACATGGAACAGGAATCCGGCGAAATGAATTCCGTCATGCGTGATGACACTCGAAAACGTCTTGGAGTCATAGCCGGCGAAATTCGTGGACTCAGCGACGTCGATTTCACACTTCGCCGCGAAAAACTCGCACAGGAACTCCAGCTGATCAATCCACAGAAGGCACTTCATCATGGCCACAGGAAAACCGGACCGGTTGCCCAGTTCCTGCTTTCCGACACTGCCGCGGAGCTCCTGCCGCGTTGGAAGAAAGCGATTGCGGCACTGCCAAAAGCAGCCTCTGCCATAGAAGATGATGCCGCGGACGATATGGCTGTTGACGCGGATATTCGCAAGAAAGGTGAGCAGGCAATCAAATCGCTCACTAACATGTATAATGCAAGGCGCAAAACCGGCAGGCTTCCCGAAGTAAAAGCGTTTTTGGCTCCTGTTCACAAGTCAGTCGATTCCGGAAATTTGCGCGAAATGGTTGTTGCCTTCACAGGGGCCGCCGAAAAGCTTACCTCTGTCAGCACAGGGATCGATCTGACACGCATCTGGAAGCAAATAGTACGTCTCACGAATCGTGTTTCCGAGCTCCCGTTGCTGAACCGGGAATACGACCCATTCGGTTTTGCAGCGGACTTCGAGATTGCCCAGAACGAAACAGACCCTGACAAAGCCTGTCATCACCTGCAATCCATCGCCCAAAACATGCAGAAGTTTTTGCGTTGATTCAGATTGATCAGACTAACGATAAAGAGATATTAAAAGAAGTCTCTTTTCTCGAATACCGAATATTTCAGGGGGCTGTTATGGTAAGTAGAATTTTGTGTAACCCGGATATTTGTAATGGGCGACCTGTAATTGCCGGAACTCGCATTCCTATCCAAACCATACTGGAGTTCCTGGGCGCTGGCGATTCGATAGAGGATGTTCTGGAGGAATATCCCTCGATCGCCAGAGAAGACATTTATGCCTGTATTCAATTTGCCTCCAAGTTGATGGCGAACCATTACGAGGTGCAAAAAGTCGCTTGAAAGGCTTTTTATTCGACGAGAATCTGCCGGCTAAAATCCATTTTTCACCTTCTTTTCCTGTTATTCATGTATCCATTTTGGGTAAGAGCCCCAGTGATTCACAGATTTGGGAATATGCAAAAGAAAACGATTTTGCAATCGTAACCAAGGATGTCGATTTTTCGGATCGTCTCATGGTCGACATTTCTCCGGCAAGAGTTGTTCATTTGCGGCTGGGAAATATGCGAAAGCGAATTTTTCACGAGTTTCTAGCCAACGTTTGGCCACAAATAGAAACTTTGATCATTAGTCACAAACTGGTTAATGTTTACTTTGATCGTATTGAATCTTTCGAGTAGTATGACTACCGATATTTCTTGATATCCTGTAGTTTTAAAAACACGCGGGAAATCTTATAGACAGCGGGTATAAGATAGCTTTCAATACATCACAATAGGAGACGTTAAAGAATGCCCCTTTCCTCGAAACAGAGAAAATTCCTGGAGTCTTTAGCCCACAGTCTGGAACCGGTAGTAAGGATCGGCAAATTCGGCGTGACTCCTACGCTTGTTCAAACAGTTCATGAAAATCTCTCGACGCAGGAACTGATCAAAATCAAAATTCTGGAAAGCGCCGAAGTGGATAAGAATGAAGTCGCGGAAATTCTCGTCGAAAAGACTAATGCAACGAAGATTCAGATCATAGGTCGAATCATCATTCTTTATCGCTCAAACCCGGAGCTGAAGCACCAGATAGAAGTTCCCGGAATGGAAGCGGTCGCCGGGAAGCCGGACAGCGGGCCTAAGAAGGGGCTTCCCGGGCGCAAGGGAACTGCCGCCTCTTCAAACGTGAAGAAGGCATCTACGAGGAAAAAAACGCCGAAAACGACAAAAAAAACGGCGGCGAAACCACGTAAAACTGTGGGAACACTGGCTAAAAAGCAGACTACCAGAAGATCTAAACGATAATATTAAGAATCGCACAAGAATTTTGCATATCCCGGGCGACCCATAGGGTCGCCCCTGCCTTATCGCAGGGTCATTTAATTCTCACAGGGTAGGGCGCGACCGCCGGGCGCGCCGAGCCCTATATCTGTAGATTATCTCGGCTGGCCCGGCGGTCCAGCCCTCCAGTTGTTGAGTTCGGGCAATTCAAGCCATCTCCGGGGGAGAATTAAATGACCCTGGCCTTATCGGGAACATTATTACGAAGGAACCTTATTTGCGGGTATGATATAATCTCCCGACTATAAATCAGGTATCTTTTGTTTCGTTTTGAACAATAATTTTTCTTAGGGGCTGAAATCATGCAACAAGACGTCGTGCAGCAGGAAGGTCATCCAAGAGGACTATATCTTTTGTTCGTGGTCGAAATGGCTGAGCGTTTCAGTTATTACGGAATGAGGGCCATATTTGTCCTTTTTTTGATCAAAGCCCTGCTTATCAGCAAGGAAGCGGCATCAAACATCTATGGAAGTTTTACCGGCCTCGTTTATCTGACACCTCTCATCGGAGGATATATATCAGATCGATATTGGGGCAATCGGCGATCAATCGTCATAGGTGGCCTGTTGATGGCCCTTGGACAATTCTTCATGTTTTGCAGCGGAAGCTCTCTTTACAGCCCTTCCGCCCAACCTCTGATGCTGGCTGCACTGACTACCCTGATTATCGGAAATGGTTTCTTCAAACCCAATATTTCAACGCTGATCGGGCAATTGTATCCCAAAGGCGACAAGCGCGTGGATGGGGCTTTTACGATCTTCTATATGGGAATCAATCTTGGCGCATTCTTTTCCCCGCTAATCTGCGGTTCACTGGGTGAAAAATATGATGCCGCCGGAGCGAGCCTTCCCGCCGAATTTCGTTGGGGGTTCCTGGCCGCCTGCATTGGGATGCTGATTTCCGTGGCGATATTCCTTCTCCTCAAAGACAAGCATATCGTAGATCCCGATGGAAATCCGGTAGGATTGGTCCCCGTACCCAAAGAAAATAAACCTGAACTGACTGCGTCATCTGAGATCGCCGCTGGCGTAACTTCCCCTCAGCAGATTATGGCTTTCGCTGTTTTGGGTGTGGTTCTGGTCGCGGCATTTAAACATTTTCTGGAGCTGGACTGGATTGGAAGTTTTATTTTCGGTTCATCAATTGCGATACCACTGATGATCATTTGTGACAGAAGCCTGAATCGGGAAGAGCGTGAGAAAATATTCGTAATTTTTATTCTGGCATTTTTCGTCATTTTCTTCTGGAGCGCTTTCGAACAGGCGGGTGCTTCTTTGACCCTCTTCGCGGAACAACAGATAGACCGTGGAATGAGTATTAAAATCCCTGGAATCCTGATAGTGTTAGTACTTTCAGCTATTTGTGTTTATCTTGCCCGTTTTTTCTCATGGTTTTTCCTCCTGGGAAAAACTAGTGAATCTGCTCTTTCAATAATGCCAGTCATACTCTTTATCTCGTTGTATTTCCTCGGATATATTCAGACATTCGTGCAGAATGAGGTTCCGGCGTCCTGGTTTCAGTCAATAAACCCCTTGGGGATCGTTGTTATGGCCCCTCTCTTTTCCATACTTTGGGGGTGGCTTGGAAAACGAAATATGGAACCACCTTCTCCCTTGAAAATGGCCGCCGGTCTTGCTCTTTTGTGCCTTGGATATATCGTGATCGCCTTTGGAGTTAAGGGCGTTGATGCCAGTGTGAAGATCAGCATGTGGTGGCTGGTAATTCTTTACCTGCTTCATACCACCGGTGAACTATGCCTCTCTCCCATTGGTTTATCCATGGTCTCAAAACTCGCACCGGCTCGGTTTGCCTCGCTCCTCATGGGAACATGGTTTCTCTCCAATGCGGCAGCTAATAAACTGGCGGGAACACTTAGCGCACTGATTCCGCCAGGTGCCGGGGAAGTAAAGGCAGAAGCGGCAGCCAAAATTCCCGTATTTCTGGGATACGCGATTCCTGATCTTTATACGTTTTTCATGATATTCATCGTCATGTCCGGCGTGGCAGCTATTCTCCTGCTGATTCTTTATAGATTCCTCGAACGCATGATGCATGGCGTAAAATAGCAGGGGCATTTAATTCTCCATCGCAAAATAGCTTGAATACCACGGTTTCACATTGAGGTAGGGCAGGACCGCCGGGCCCGCCGAAAAAAGCTTGTGGCAAAAACACGGCGCGCCCGGCGGTCGCTGCCCTACCGGTCGAGAATTAAAAGACCCCGATATACCCCGCAGGAGTGAATTGGGTGAAGAAGTGTCTCTTTCGAGCAAGTGGCAAAATTATGTGGCAATCATGAGCAAATACGCATCGTCCATTTGTAGGGGCGGGTTTCAAACCCGCCCTGTGAAGTTTCGTGAATATTGCAGGTATCTCTTTCTTTTGTTGTTTCTTCCTGGCGTTTTATTGGCACAAACGGTTCGGCCGGGGCCTGACATTGCCTCTCAGTCGCTCGATGCGGCTGCCCTTATCAGGAAGATCGAAACGCAGTATCAGGGCATGACATCTCACGGAACGTGTCGCATGACAGTGAAGACAAAAAGTTACGACAGAACAATGGTTCTGGAAAGCTGGGCTGAAGGTCGTAACAAGTTTATAGCGCGCATTCTCGAGCCAGCGAAAGAGCGCGGCACGGCAACTCTGAAAGTTGATTCCCAGATCTGGAATTTTCTTCCAAAAATAGATCGCCTCATGAAAATTCCGTCCAGTCTGATGGGCGACAAATGGATGGGAAGTCACCTCACGAATGACGATCTGGTTAAAGACGCGAAAATTGATGAGACTTACACATTCACGATTCTGGAAAAAAATGAAAAGACAGCCGTCATTCAGGGAACTCCAAAGCCAGATGCGGCCGTTGTCTGGGGAAAAGTGATATACCGTGCGGATCTCGAGCGTCAGGTGCCGATTGCCATAGAGTATTTCGATGAAGATGGCGTCAAAGTCCGCGTCATTCATTTCGACCAGGTTGAACAGGTTCAGGGTCGCTGGCTGCCGCGTGTTTTCCGTGTGGAACCGCTTGAGCAGCCCGGGGAGTATACCGAAATGCATTATGAAAAGATCATTTTCGACGTGAATATTCCCCAGGGCACATTTTCGACGCAAAACCTGCGAAGTCTCTGATGGAAGTGCGGTGAAACAATGACCACCGCCAGAATGGCGTGGCGCAATCTCTGGCGCAGTCGCAGGCGCACCCAGCTGACTATGCTTGCGATGGTTGTAGCGACATCCCTGCTGATCTTCGTTTTGACCATGAACGAGGGCCTCCTCTGGGATCTCGTGAGCAATGCGACAGAGGTTATACATGGTCATCTGACGATCGCAGCCCCTGGTTATATCGATAATCCGGCAATCGAAGCGACGCTTCCGGAGACGCTTCCAGATCTTGATGGAAGCCTGATTCGCGGCTCGTGTTCGCGCGTATTATGCTTTGCTCTGCTGAGTTGCGGACCGGCCCAGTGCAGCCAGACTCATCCCGCTGAAATACTCGGTGTCGATCCGATCGAGGAACGACGCGTCAGCAGGCTTGCGAACAGTATTTCAACCGGTACATTTCTCGCTTCCACGACCACGAGTGATATCATCCTCGGAAAAGGCCTTGCCCAGCGTCTCGAAGCTGTGCCAGGGTCCGAAATTGTTTTCATGAGCCAAAGTGTTGATGGCGGAATGGCAGCCGATCTCTTTCGCGTTTCCGGAATCATCGAAACCGGCGACACCGCGCGTGATGCAGGCCTCGCACTGGTCGGACGCGTCACTCTCCAGAAACTGCTTGGTCTCGAAGGCCGGGTACATAAGCATCTACTCTTTCTTGATTCCCCGCTGATGGCGAAAGAAGTCGCGCAGCAGCTCGCGGTCCGATATTCCGGAATGAGCTTTCATCCCTGGCAGGAACAGCTTCCACAGATTGCGCAGATATTCAAAATCTGGGGTGGAGTACAAGTGTTCATGACCGCAATTTTCTATTTTGCGGTCGTCCTTATCGCTTTGAGCACGATGTTCATGGCGTATCGCGAGAGAATGCGCGAGTTCGCCATCCTTGGCGCGATCGGACTGACCAAGCGTCGTCTTGCCGCTCTCATTATTACGGAAGGTGTCTGGCTTGGGGCTCTTTCAGCGGTCCTCGGCGGAATCGGCGGACTTGGACTGAGTTTTTATTTCCACGCGAATCCGGTCAGCCTGAAGATGTTCCTCAGTGATATTTCCTATGCCGGAGCGAGTATCCAGCCACGAATTTATTGTGTTTCGACGACCGGAAGCGTGCTGATGCCGGTTTTGGCGATGCTGCTTCTGGGTCCCATCGTGTCCATTTTTCCCGCCTGGAAACTTTATCGCCAGCGCCCTGTAGAAGCGCTTCGGGAGGATTGAATGACCTGGCTGAAAATGGGATGGAGAAATCTCCTTCGCAATCCGGGACGTACGCTTATTCAGATAATGGTCGTTGGCGGGAGCCTCTTTCTGGCCGTTTTCATGATTCATCTGCAGGAAGGCTCCTATGGAAAACTCATTGATGAGGGTGTTCGCATGGGGAGCGGTCATCTGGTGTTCTATCATCCGAAGTATCTTCGCGAGCGTCAGTATGGGCAACTTTTCGATCCGGCGCAGATGCTGATAAGACTGGCATCAGATCCGAGAATTATCGGATATTTTCCGCGCCTGCATCTTCCAGGACTTGCTCGCTCCAGCCACAACAACCGCCCCGCGCTTATGCTCGGAATAGATTTCGAGCGCGAGATGGGCCATTCCCCGCTTCTGGATCCAAAACGAGTTGCAACCGGGACAATTCCATTCGGACAGCCGGGACTGGCTTTCATAGGCGACAAGCTCGCGAAAGATCTTCAAATATCCGTCGGAAAGAAGTTCGTCATAACTTTGCCCGGCAACAATGGAGAAATCGTCAGTAAAGCCATGCGTCTCGGCGGTACATTCCGCACGGGAGTTGCGCAGGTCGATCGTTCCGCCGTGCTGATCGATCGGAAGAGCCTTGCCGCTTTGTTCGGGGCTCCGGGACTCGTTCATGAACTCGCGATTCGCATTCGGGATCGTCAGGAGCTTCCAGCGCTGAAAGCTGAGCTTGAATTGAGTTTTCCCGCGAGCGAAACATTTCAGCTGTTTTCCTGGGAGGAAGCGATGCCTGAAATTTACGATGCAATACGTCTGGACCGTGCCATGGGACAGCTCATCGTCGGCATACTGTTTCTAATTGTCGTCATCGGTATCGCCAATACTCTGCTTATGAGCGTCATGGAGCGGACGCGCGAATTCGGATTATTGCGGGCTCTCGGACTCTCAACTTCGCACATCCGGCGCGTGGTGGCAGGAGAAGCCCTTGCAATAGGCATTGCCGGGATCGCCGTTGGATTGTTGGCGGCGGCGATAGTGACGAAGTATTATGGTACATACGGCCTCGATCTGACCAGTTTGGTCGGTGGCAGCACCGAAGTGGCCGGCATGCTCTTTGAGCCTGTAATCAGGCCGATATGGGTGGTTGATCGCATGATTCTACGGGCAGTCGTTCTTCTTGTACTCGTTCTACTGGCATCCTTGTATCCGACTCGACAGGCTCTGAAGATCCGGCCTTCAGAAGCCATGCGGAGGTATTGAATCCAATGAATGAAGCCGCCGAACTGCACTCCGTTATCAAGACCTATCAGGAGGGTGAATCCCGCGTTCATGCGGTGGATAATGTTTCTTTCGCTCTTTCGGCCGGCGATTTCGCGGTATTGGCCGGTCCGTCCGGCAGCGGAAAAACAACTCTTCTCAACCTAGTCGGCGGCCTCGATCGTCCGGATTCCGGTGAAATATTTCTGGATGGCAAAAAAACCAGCGATCGCACCGACGACGAACTAACTGATATCCGCTTGCACCGCATCGGATTCGTTTTCCAGGCATATAATCTTGTACCGGTTCTCACCGCGTATGAGAATGTTCAGTTTATTCTGCAGATACAGGGTGTTCCGGAAAAGGAACATGGAACGCGGATCGCGACCCTTTTTCATGATCTGGGCATAGAAGGGCTTGAGCATCGTTTTCCCCCTCAGCTCAGCGGCGGACAACAGCAGCGCGTGGCAGTAGCGCGTGCCATTGTCGGAAATCCGGCTGTTGTCCTGGCTGACGAACCCACGGCCAATCTCGATTCTGAAACAGCCAGCCAGCTACTGGATCTGATGTACAAGATGAATACCGAACGTGGCGTAACCTTCCTTTTCAGTTCGCACGACCCGATGGTCATAGAGCGTGCCAGGCGTGTCATCCGCCTGCACGATGGCAAACTTCAGTCTGACGAGAAAAGATCATGAACATTGATGATAATTCAGAAATTATCTTTTGATCACTTCCCCGGCGCTGATTTATTTTTCCCATCGTCAGCCGTCTTTAGAATCTTGTCAAGCATATCGATCTCTCGGGTTAGAGACCTGTCAGCGATAATCCTGGACTCTTCTTCCATATGTGACTTGAATACTTTTATTTTGGCCGCCATGGCAGGAGAAACCGATAATGACATCGATTCATGCTCCCAGTATGTACGACCATTGGAGCCTGGTTTGTTTTCCGGGGCCTCGTCTTCAGGCCCGCGCACATCGCGGATCCACTCTTTCATAAGATTAACCTCTCTTGCGAGCAGGACCGCCTTTCTGGTGTCCGTCGCAAGACAGAATGCGGTTACGTTCCGTGGCGCCGCTGCGTCAACCTCCGTGGAGAATTTTTTTCCGGCCCTGTCCTCGTATTCCGCTGTCAGGTGAACCATGTTACCCGCCCCTTTGCTTCCAAGCTTCAACAGGATCACTCCGCCTTTGACCGCATCCTTTTCGAGAGGTGCCGGGAAAAGTGTGTTCACATACATAAGCTCGTTTGTGGCCTGGTTTGCCTCCGGGGAGCCATATACCGCTTCGATGCCGAAATCGTCTGATCGGAGATTCACTCGGAGCCCGAAGAGAAGCGGCGTTACAAGGTAATCGAACTCTTTTGCGAGACGCTGCTTAAACTCGTAGGAGGAGTGCACCGCCAGATAGTTGGCGCCACGGGTCTTGGTGATGTGATCAACAAGCTCGGTTTGAAAATCGACCCCCATGCCGATGAATGTCGTGTAGATACGCGCATCTGCGGCTGCTCTGGCGATTCCAAACAGGCCATTGCGGTCAATCTGGCCGGTATTCGGCATGGCATCGGTGAGAAAAACGATTCGGTTTTCCACTTCCAGAGGGTTTACACCCTCCCAGGAGTCGAACAGGGATAATCCGAGTCTGTAGCCGGCTTCCATGTTTGTGCTGCCGCGCGGCTGCAACTGCATGTGGCTGCGGATCGCGTCCATGTCGGTTTTTTCAATCTTTCGCAATGGCTTCGTGATCTGTGCGTAAGAATCAAAGACTACCATTCCGAAACTGTCTTCAGGCCTCAAATGATCCAGCATTGTCGCGATGGCCTTCGTTGCCACCCGTATCTTGCTCAGTCTGAAGTCCTCGTCCCCTTCTGCCTTCTCAATATCTATTTCGTTGGAATGATCGTAATAATATGAGCTGAAACCTGCTCCCATCGATCCGGAAATATCCAGAACAACTACAATATTCAGTTTTTTGCGTTCAATTTTCGAGGTATCTAAAGTTGAGCGAAGTCCCACCGCAAGGAATGTTTCTGTCTTCCCGCTGATCGGATCCGGGAGCACTGCCCAGGAACATGTGGGTCTGAATTGTCCTGTCTGGCTCGCCGTGTTGAGACTGGGCGTCGATGCCACCTCAGAAGACACGATGGACTCGTCAGGAATATCGAAATAGTAGTCATAAAAAAGACCTTCGTGAGTAATTGCAGTAGAATCGGGAAGATATCCCCGCAGCAAATTGAATCGGAATGTATTGATGTCCTTGGCTCCACCGACGGAGTAACCACCCGCCTGCTCGCGCGCCTTTCTGAAATTCGGAACGGAAATGGCGGCAAGAACCGCAATAATGCCGCACACTACAAGTACTTGGACCAGGCTCACTGAAATAAAGCCCCAAAGCCAGCGACAAAGGGGGGGCAACAGTATCAGCGCGATTCCCAGTAACAGAAACTGGGTGGAGGGAGCGATTTGGCCGCCATTGAAACACCAATCGTCAGTTTTTCCTGATATTGCCGGAAGGTTTAGAAAAAGAGCATACAGAATTGAACAGCAGCCTGCCATCTGTAAGAATCGGTGAATGCGAATCATGCGGAATTCTCCTTCGATCATGTGAGTCTTACGAAAAGCAATATTCGTGCCTTCGATGAGGCATCCGACTCAAACGAATATGAGAAGCCACTTTCAGTAAAACATGCATGCTATGGCCGGACAAAAATGTGACATATCTGACTCAGGCAAGCCATGAATGTCACTATATTCGTCGCGTATTGGTCTACTTGTTTCTCAGTTCGCGCGGTATTGCGACAATCTCCCATTTCTTGTCACGGTTGATCAGAATGCCTGCCAGATAGCCTGTTTTGCTTATTACCGCGGCGCCATTCCACTGCTTCGGAAACGTTTTCTGAAGAATCAGAAATTTATGAGTCACAGCTTGTGAAGATATAAATTCTTTTGAAATAAGCCTGGGTTGGAATCTGCAGTTTCTGAACGCGTATAGATCCTCGTGCGGTGGAATGTCTCCGATTCTTTCTTTGGGCCACTCTGTAAAACTGGCTGTTGTAGTCATCTTCCGATAAGCAAGATCATCGAAAGCACGATCAGGAAAAATATCTCCAAACTGAGTCATTGAATGATGTGACCTGAATTTGGCTCCGGATATATCTTTCAAGGCCATGGGAAAAAGAAAACCGCCATTGAGGGGGATTCCCAGTCCGATGATTTCTTCGCCGTCAGATCCAAAAAAGCTTGTGGATGATGCAACAGCGTCGATTCCTGAAGGAATATCAGATAAAGAGAATCCGGCATCCGCATCCAGATCTATCATGGGATCCCAATCTTCGGAACCTTTTGGAGGGTAATCGCTCAATGTAAAATTGTGTCCGCTTTCAACCGGTACTTCCGGTTCATCCGGAATCGTTAGCGCAATTCCTCCCATGGCTATGGAGCGGAGAGAGTCCATAGCGACGTTTATGCCTTTAAGCCCGATATCCAAACCCATTCCACATGTATTATAAAAGGAGGCATTACCCGCCAGAAGGGGTTTATATTTTGAATCGATGGCACAGGCAACTTTCAGTCCTGAAGCATCTCTTAAAAGGTCAACCTTCGAAATGACTCCAATCTGGACATTGCGATAGGTCACAGGCATTCCCGGGTTGAGCCCTCCTCGTCTGGAGCCCGACAGAACAATTCCGATCGGCGACTTGACAGACTTTTCAAGGCCGGGGGCCATTTCAAGTCCGACAAAGGAATTTTGCGGAGCGCCATCACCGGGAATTACCCCTATGTATTCAGCGCCCACAACCGTATCGAGACCTTTTATCCCATACATGCTCACCTCGGGACGAACAATCCAGAATTGACTGCCCTCTCGTGCGACCGCATTCGCTTCCGGAATCAGTTGGACTTTAAAATTGACGCCCGTCAGTGCAGTGTTCGGCGTAACGGAAATAACTTCGCCGATCGCAACGCCACGGCACTTTAATATATCTCCGGCCTTTATCTGGTGAGCATCTGAAAAAGATATTGAAATTATGATCCCCTGAGGAAAGATGAATTGTATCAGAATTATAAAGAAGGCAAAACAAACAGGGAACATCAGCAAAAGAAGGAAAAGTCGTCGCCGAGGTTTTGGTAAAATGTTGGATGATGGAATCTCGCTCATGAGATCACCTGGTTTTTCCATAAGATCCTGGGAGTAAATGCGGCTGATGCGGTTAAACTAAGGAACACTCCAATGGAGAAAACGATTGCTCCGGAACCGGCCATAATTTGTACAATCTCTCCAAGCTTGACGGTCGCAACCAGGATAGCCAGAAGAAGAACGTCCAGGGTTCCCCATCTTCCACAGATTTCAATGAATAAATAGAGATGTGCCTTCAAGCCGGGTGGGAATTTATCGGAAAACAGGCATAGAAAAACCATGCATGTTATTTTCAGCAACGGAAGAATAATCGAGCAGATAAGTACAATTGTTCCAAGGAAAATATTCCCGGAAGCGAATAATTCAGCGCATCCGCGCACAACTCCGGTAACATAAACATGGCCAAATTTTGAAATTTTCAGAAGAGGCAGAAAAAGGCCTGGGATAAGAAACAGCAATGAGGCAATGCAAAGAAGTATTACCGTTTTTTTTCTTGAATGTAAATCTTCGCCCAGTTGAAGATCAGAGCCGCACTGAAAGCAGCATGCTATTTCCGCCCCATCGATATGGCGGGGGGTTCGATTTGCCTGTCCACAGACCAGACAGCCGACGACTCGTTCAAATGCAGAATTGGCCATAATTGTTTCACCTGTAAGAATATACCAGATATCCATATAAATGGAAAATCACCTTGCTTTGGTATAATCTGAAGGCTGCTATGCAAATGAATGTCCATGAAAAAGCGAGACGATCCATAAGATGTTTTGTGTCGGGAAAACTGCGTTCGGGTGCCGGTCTTTGCGCGGTCCTCTTTCTCTTCACTCTCAGTCCCGTTTCGGGCAGAGAGTGGCAGTCCGGGCTGGCGGTCAGACAGATTTCTCAGTGGCTTGGCTGGTCTGAGTCCCTTGGCAATATCGGCGCGATTTCGTCTGACAGAACGCAAACCTTTCAAGAGCTGGCGCGTATTTGGGCAAAATCCGCCTTTGGCGAGGCTCGATTCCAGTTCGAAGTTGAAAATCGCTGTAACTGGAAATCCTCCGCTGGAAAGACAGGATGGGATGAGTCGCAATCGGAGTCTCAGCTTCGCTGGTGGAGTCTCGATCGTTCACATACGAGGCAACAACGTGAGGAGGCGAGTTCTGAGATTGAGCGGCTCGATGTATCGTGGCGTTCCGGCAGTTGGAGCTTCGATGTCGGTCGTCAGCCCATAAGCCTTGGCACTAGCCATTACGTTGACATTCTCGATGTTCTGGCTCCATTTCATCCCGGATACATGGACTCTTCCTACAAACCCGGAATAGATGCGCTTCGTTTTCGACGTGGGTCCGGAACTGCCGGCGAGTGCGAAGTGATTGCCGTGCCGACTCAACCATGGCAGAATCGAGCGCTCCTTGGGCGATGGCGCGAAAACGTGCGCGGATTTGATTTCGAACTTGTTGGCGGTGAATTCCGGGATCGCGGATTCATCGGACTAGGCTACGATGGCGAAATTCGAAAAACCACTTGCTGGGGCGAGATTGCATCTTTTCAGCGAAAACCATCGAAAGAAGTGCAGCGCAGTGGGGGAGGGGACCAGGCCCTCTCCTGGATTGCAGGCTTGGAGCGCGAAGTGCATCACCACCTTCGAATGGGCGTGGCATATCTTTCCCAGGATTTTGGGACCTCTAAAGCGAGTCTGCTGCCCGCAGTTGCCACCGATGCCCCTTATGCCGAAGGCTGGACATTTTTGAGCGGCTCCCGGTATGCGGTTATCACCACAAAAAAAGAGTTCACGCCGCTGATTCGGGGTGACATTAACGGGCTTGTAAACCTGAATGACGGCTCAAAGCTCTGGCAGCCGGTGGTAACGGTAAGTCTCGGTAACAATTCCGATATCGCTTTTTTCGGCTGGATCAGCAACGGACAGAATCTTTCGATGCATGGCGTCACCCGCTCAGAGTTCGGCGTATTTCCGTCCGGCGGCGGCTTCATTCTTCGTTGGTTCAGATGATCTTACTTATATATGTTTCTCGTCATTCTGACTGGCTTCATGTTCAATGAGCGGGTGGCCGGAGTGGCCGGTATTGTAGCCGGAGCTCAGTATCTTTTCGTTTATTTCCTGGCTCGCCCGCATTTTGCCGCTGTGACATGTGCTGATCCTCTGTTCATGCAGGATTTCACCGGAGGTTTGTTTTACATTTTCAAGGCGTTGCTGATGGTTTTTACGGGGTTGGCAGTCGGGGTCCTGGCCAGTCAGCATAAAGGTCTGATCAAACGCGTTCTTTTCGAAGAACGCCAGCGTGAAACGCTGGATCGCCTTTTCGGTCAATATGTCAGCCCCGAGATCAAGAGCCGCATTATGCAGCTTCGGGAAGGTGCTCCCGGTGAGCGTCTTGATGCGGTTGTTCTGTTCGCCGACATCCGCTTGTTCACCACCTTGTGCGAAAAAACTCAGGCTGAAACCGTCATCGCTATGCTTAACGCATACTTTGAGCGTATGGGGCCCTGTATCAATCGTCATGGCGGAGTCATCGACAAGTATATCGGGGATGCGATCATGGCGACATTCGGCGCAGTTGCACCTCTTGAAAACGCCAGTCTAGCTGCAGTGAACGCATCGCGTGAGATGCTGGTCTCGCTTGCGGAAATGAATTGTGAATTTACCGCGAAGGGGCTTCCCGGCCTTGCTATTGGCATTGGCCTCCATCGTGGGGATGTCATACTTGGCGCCATCGGAAGTCGCAATCGTCGTGAATTCACTGTAATCGGCGACACGGTGAACACCGCTTCCCGTCTCGAATCCATGTGCAAAACGCTTGATTCACCCCTTATTGTGTCAGAAACGGTTTTCAACGGTTTACCGGCGAAGATGCGGGAAGACTTTGTTGCGCACCAGAGTGCTGAGTTGAAGGGGAAAAGCGAAAAAGTGTCCATTTTCGGCTTGAACGACAGGGTGAACGGGAATTTTTTGATGTCGTAGAGCATGGACAGAGGTATATTGCTACATGCTCTGAGCAAGATTGAAGACTAAACAATGTTCTGATTTGGCATGGTTTGGACGAAAATATTGCGGGAAGTATCTAGCAGTCACTTTCGCCATGTGTTCGCTTTATTTTCGTGTTTTCGCTTGACTTTCGCCTTTTGTTCGCCTATATTTACCTTGTCGATGAAACGCCACTCAAACGGAGATCACCATGACCAAAGAACCACTGACTCCCCGGCAGAAAGAGGTGCTCGACTTCGTTCAGTCTTTCACCGAAAATCACGGATATGCGCCGACGATCAATGAAATAGGTTCTGCTCTGGGTTTGTCGTCAACGGCGACGGTCCATAAACATCTGCAGATACTTGGTGAAAAGGGATATCTTGATACGATGCCGCGACGTTCGCGTTGGCTGCAGGTTAAGCCACAACCGGTCGTCACTTCGTGTGCCTCGATTGATATACCATTATTAGGAACCGTGTCTGCGGGGCGTCCGATTGAAATAAATGAAGTGGCTTCGAGTGTCTCTCTTCCTGAATGGATGCTTGGCAAAGGCGAAACGTTCGTTTTGCAGGTAAAGGGAGAATCGATGATTGATGAGGCAATCAAGGATGGTGACATGGTGGTTGTCGAAAAGCGTGAGAGTGCTGTGAATGGAGAGATGGTCATAGCTTGTATAGATCAGGACGAAGTAACTCTCAAGCGTTTGTACCGGGAGGGCCATCGGGTGAGGCTTCAGCCGTCAAACCCTGCTATGTTGCCGATCATCGTGGAAGATCGGGATGTTACGGTAAAAGGGGTTGTAATTGCTGTTCTACGGAAGTACCGACGCAACTGAGATTTCAGGAGGCTTTTCAATGAAACATTCGCCTGCTATAGCAGTCCCATTCCACCGATTATACCCTGCAAATCAAGCATCTAAGCTGATAGAAGAGGCAATCGTTATTCGTCGGAGACTCCTGGAGTGTGAACTGCAAATCTGCCGCAATCGTTTGCTGGAGATCGAGCAAAAATTTGGGATGTCCCGTCCTGAGCTTATCAGAAGTCTCCAACTGGGTATTTTGAATATAGACATGTCGGTTGCCGAAGCCTGGTATAGAGAGCTCGATAACGAGATCAGACTTTATCGTGATCTTGAAATGATTAATAAATTCAAAGTTTCGACTCCGGAAAAGCAGTTCTGCTATAAGCTTCGGGTTCGCAAACTGTTTTCGTGACTGACGGAGGAATAGCCTGCACAGGAGTCTGGTATATTGCTGTTCTGCAAATTGGCAAAAAATATTTTCGCAACATTTTCTACTCCCGGACTCAAACATTTATGGATTGTTCATCAGCCTTTCCCGCCTGGTATTTTTCCACTTCACCCTAAAATTCGCACAAGGGCCTTTTCGCTATTTTGGCCGAGTATTTGAACGATCCAGTCGGGTCTTGGCAATCCTCAAGGCACGCTGGACATCAACGTTTGAGTAGCCGAGATGCTGCGCCAGCCGTATGAGGGTCTGCTCTTCCTCCGGAGAAAGTTCATTGTCGGAAAGGGCCATACATGCTGCCGCTTCGAGAAGACTCCATGCGAAGGCCCTGTTTGACACATAAGGTATGTGAACGATGCCTTCTTTCAATTCGGCGATGATCGAATCGAGACGCCCGGAAGAAACTGCATATTTTTTTCCCATCTCGCGTAAAAGCTTCATTTCCCGATCATCGATTTTGCCGTCAGCGAGGAGCACCTGGGCCATGACAGTCAGTACGTCAATTGCCGAGCGACGCTCATTTGATTCATCGTCGTTTTGTGGAGCATGCCGGACCGTTTGCTGTAGCTTCTGAAACTCGGGATCCGCTTCATCGATGATCCTTTCAAGTATCCAGCCCACGTTTCCCTCGTTCAAGATCAGATCACAATATTCGCAGGAGACTGAATATGCCGATACCAGCGGAGCACCGCAACGCGGGCAGTGCGCACTGCTGAGCGTGACGTGTTCATCGGTGGCAATGCCATGGCGGCGCGCGAGAACAAATACTTCTCTTACTACGCGCAAGGTTCGCTTCCCGCGGACTACAGTTCCCTTCGCATCTACGGTCAGCGGAACACCTCTCCACACGATCAACAGATAGAGTCGGTCCCAATCCGGATCAAGGCAAAATCCTCTTAGACTTACAGAGCCCAACGCAACGTGTTCCATGAATGTCCAGCCGCGAGTAGAAATGCCGGGTAAGAAGGAGTTCATCGCGCACCAGTCAGTGGTGGCAAAGCGGCGCAAAGGCTCGATCTTCTGTTGTCGCTCGGCGAGGCGAAGCATCCAGAATATCACTCCTCCGCGGTCCTCGATCTGTTGCATTGTGAACTTTGGATCGCAACGGATCATATCGTCCCATCCGGGGAGCCAGGAGGCTTCCGTATATTCCCATTCACAGGCCTGTGTGATCTTCGCAAGCACCCAGTCGTGCGATCCGGAGCGAATAAATGACCGGCAGGCGCCACAGACCGTCGCTTGACTTATCGCGAGCGGGGCGCTGCAATTTGGACACGCCCCTTCCAGGAGGCCGGGCTTTTCGAGCGTCTGCGCCGATGGTCTTCGCAGGAACGACCAGTACTCGCTGAATTGACGAACCTCTTCCTCTTCGGCAATTATTTTACCCGCTTTCAGATCTGTAAGTGCATCGGCACTCGATGCGCGCAAAAATACGTGGATAATATCAAAATTGGGATCAGAATTGACCTGGACAATGCGAGTCTCGAAAATGCTCATTTTCCGTTTTTCGTATCTTATTCCCGAGTCTTTCTGATCATCGATCTGCTGGCGAAATTGTTCATACAAAGCGTCCCCAACCAAATGCTGGATGGGCTCAAGCTTTTGGCCATACCAGGCATTCTGGATTTTCCAGAATACCTCTTCCGTGCGTTTGATGAAATTATCCGTCGCGAATTTCCGATCGCGACGGCACAAGTCGGTCAGCGCCCTTGACATTAATTTTGCGTCCTGCAGCCGGATAAGATTTGGATCAGGTCCGCGTTCTTCGTCCGGGTCATTTCGTGGAACAATCCCCATAAACTGTTCCCAGGAGACAATCACACGGGCTGGAATGGTCTCGAGCTCAAGCTGTAAAACATCCCACCAATCCTCTTTTGCATTCTTCCCGACGAGCCCCTCGCGTTCACGCTGAGTCTGACTCAATATCGGTCCCAGTTCGGCATCGGTTCTCGAATAACGAGTCTGAACGCGTGACGTCATGCGCATCGCGACAAGCTGACATGTCGGCAGCAACAGGAATGCGACGGCAGGACGTTTCAAGACTATTCCACACAGGATTGCCGACCCCACGATAATTGTGCCAAGCGCTCCGCATCCAAGCCTGCCGCGTTGAAACATGACTGCCGGCCACAGAAACAATGTCAGGACGACAGGGGCTTGAAATGGAGCGACGAAAAAGTAGAAGAAACAGAAGAACAGGGATCCGGCGTAGCCAAAGAAAATTGCGAACTGCCATAGCTCAAGTCGCAGGAAAATTCCGAGCGTAAAGCCGTATATGATAAGAAATACGATATCGATATCTGAATTTTTCTCGCTCAACGCACCCAGCATCCAGGCAACAAGACCGGCAATCACAAATATAAAAGCCAGCACCATGAAAAACTGCTGTTTGGTCAGGCGCATTTCTGCCTCACAAGATTCTGCAGGGGCGATCCATCAAATAACCCGTGAAGTGGTTATAATTCCGTCATTTCGACCGAAGGGAGAAATCTCAACTAACCGGGTAGCATCCGTTCTTAATCATGTACCGTTGTAAATTATTGTGGAATCGAAAACTCATGCAGGATACTGGGGTCGATTTTTTTACCATGTACTGTTTCGAAAATGATGCGGCTTCGAATCATTGATTTTAACCAGGGGAAAGATGGGTTAGCGCATACTTTTGCCAAAGAGGCGGATTTGCCGGCTATGGCCTCAGCGGCAATGATATCGGCAATGCGTTTCCCGGCAATATTCATATGATCCATGACATGACATTTCGCTTCGGAGGAAAATAAGGGAAGCATTTTATCTGACTCGGACAAAGCATTCAGCGCACTTGTCAAGTCAAGATTGGCAATGATTTCCTCGCTGCCGGATGGGGAATTAATCGCATATTCTCCGGATTTTTCTATGAAATTCAAGACTACAGGAACATTTAAACGTTTTATTTCAGGAATATCCGTCATCGGAGGAATGAAAGTTTTGCCTAATTCAATCGTGAATGCCAGGGTTTTGTGAGTGGCGTACAACCAATCATCTGAAACACCCGATGCGGCATATAAGTCGGTGCAATTCTCCGGAGTATAGCCGTTAACAGCCGCCATTTCCTTGCTCCATTTGGCGAAGACAGGCGTGTCTTCACACGGAACATCGTAATCGTAGGAATATGGATATAGAATCAGCTCGGAATAGCTGTGGAAAGATAAACTGGCCTGGAAATGCTCGCGGTCAGCCAGTGCCTTAATGGCCTGCGTTTCCGCTTCACTGAATGACGCGGGACCAGGATAAATTTCGCTCATAGGCTCGTCAAGAGTCCCGGAAGTTCCCCAGTAGTAACCGTAATTGCGATTAGGATCGACGCCCCAATTGGAAGCATTGATCTGACGGCAATTCTTGCGCCAGAATTTTGTATGTGTCTGTGAATATGTTACTCCGTCAGGATTCACCATTGGAACAAACCACACTTCGTGATCATCTACCAACTTCGTAATACGTTCGTCCTGACCATAACCTTCCAGGTATTGTTTGAGGCTTTCCATGGGAATTTCCACGGAAATCCACTCGCGGGCATGGTGTGCTCCCATGATGAGGCAAGCCGGTTTCTTCTGATCGACATCTGGGGCATTGCTGACTTTCATTGCCCAGATATCCCGACCCTCGCTGGTTTTTCCAAGGGAAGCCAGTCTAGCGATCTTCGAGTATTTTACTGCCCACTCTTGTAAGGCAGCAGTCAATGTTTCATAAGTGAAATACGCACTCAGATCTGTTCTGGATTTTTGAATATCGGCTATATATGCATCAAGATCCGGAATCAGAATTTCCACCCGACCAATTTTTTTCAGATTTTCCAGTTCAGTCAGTGAGACAGCAAGCTCTGCGAACTCCTTTCCGGTTTTAGCAATGTCGTAATCGCCGGCTACCAGCGCTCGAAAATCAGCCTTGGATAGTCCGCTGACGCGCACAAGACTCTTGGGTTGCTCAGCCGTGGCAATTCCGGCGAATGCGCAAAAACACAAAAGTAAAAAAATGACACGATTCATTCCAGATCTCCTTACCTTGGACTCATGTATTTGAATGATCAGATCTGTTCTCATGGCAAACGCAGTGCAATCTCAAGCCCACCGGACTTCTAACCAGGAGCATCTGAGTATATCCAAATGAATGGTTTATATCAAACATCTGTGGTTAAATTAGTAATCTGCAAAAATGTGAGTAAGCTTGATTTATTGTGAAGAGTTGCAGAGGCGGAACATGGAGAATGGGATTATTACTGACAAACCGGTAAAACGCTTTTCACCGCGTATAGCGACGGTGGCCGTCGCTTTTTTGGCGGGTCTTTTCGCGAATCTGGCGCAGATAGGCGCGTTACGTCTTTCTCTCGGTACATTCGGCGGCACAGATCTTCATCTTGGACTTTTCCTCGGAGCCTGGACCGCAGGCATCGCGTTGGGAGCCGCATGGGGGGGCCGATTTTCTCCTTCCCCCGCAATTTTGCTTCTCTGGGCGGCATTTGTACCGTTACTCAGTCTGCTTGTGCTGGTTCCTCTGCTGAATACGTTTCCGCCAGCACAGGGACTATTGATGCCGATTTCTCATTCACTCGGCATTATGCTGATAATGACCGTTCCTGTTACACTCCCTCTCGGAGCACTGATTCCGGTGCTCATTCGCAACGGATGCGGCACAAAGCTCGCCGCTCCATATGCAGTCGAGGCCTGTGGAAGTTTCTTTGCGGGTCTTCTTTTCTCTATTGCGCTGGGTGGAATCGTGCCACCGACGCGCCTGTTGCCGGCACTTCCCCCCCTGCTTTTTGCGGCACTCATTATTCTTTTTACTTCCGGAAAGAGTCGTGTTTCAGGGCGCAATTTGTTGCTGACGACTCTTCTCATCATCAGCTGGCCGCTCTTGTGTGCAGCCAGTCTGAACGATCTCGGAAATTATCTCGATAATCAGTTCTGGCGAATTTTTCAGCCAGGGCAAAACCTTATTTCCACCCGTGAAACTCCATATCAGCGCCTTCAGATCGGCGAATACGGAGGACAGAAGAGCTTGTCCATCAATGGCCTCTTCGCTGATAACTGGCCGGATAGTATCAGAGCAGAGGATCGCGTACATACATTTGTAACTGCCATAGCTTCACTCGGAGCTCTGCTTGTCATTGGCGCCCCGCCCCCTGATACCCGAGCGGAATTCGCTAAATATCCCAACCTTGATGTTACGTTCGTCGAACTGGATTCTGCATTGTTTGAGGAGGTTTCAGGTGAGCCGGTCTTATCTCAACATGTAATGTCGGCATTCACGAAGTCGGGATATTTTTCCACACTGTATCCGCGTCAGCGGCTTTTTGTAACCGATCCGCGTGTTTTCCTGCGAACCTCGTCAGAGCGTTTCGATGGTATTCTGATACTTTCCAGCGATCCGACGAGTCTGGTTGCCAACCGTCTCTTTACGCGCGAAGCCTTTGCTGATGCCGCGAACCTGCTGAGACCCGGCGGAGTGCTCTCCGTTGGAATAACCGGCACCGAAAATTATCTCGGAGATGAGCTCGAATCGGTGCTGCTCTCAGCACACCGGACCCTGAATTCAGTTTTTCCTGAAGTTTTCGCACTGCCGGGCGATCCCATTTTGTTCTGGGCTGCCCGTGATAAAGGCACTCTTGCCACTGGTCCGCAGCAGCTTGGCGAACGCTTTTCCAGCAGGCACATCACCGCAACTTCCTTTGGTCCACTTTCCTTCGCCAATCGTCTGCTCCAATTTCGTGTTTCTGAGCTTTCCGGCTGGTTACAGCGGGCTTCGGACGCCCCAGTTAACACCGATTCCCATCCTCGTGCTTTCATTCGTCAGATTCAACTCTGGGACATCTATTCTGATTCCCGGCTGAGCCCTTTGTTCAAGAGGCTTGCGAATATGACCCCGCTTCCCGCTCTCATACTGCTTGTCGTCGCGTTCATGTTTACTACCGTATTATTGCGGTATTTCTTTGGGGAAGCCTCCCGCGTGACGGCCATTTATGGTATCAGCGCAGCGGTCTCCGGCGGAACAGCTCTTACCGCTGAACTTGCGCTGATATATCTTTATCAAAATCGATCCGGAGCTCTTTTTCAGATGACCGCTTTCTTTTTTGGCATTTACATGCTGGGTCTTGCAGCTGGTGCTTCCGGGCGGACATCCGGCAGCCTCTTCCGGCTCAAAAGCCTTCAGGCATTAACTCTGCTGATATTCACTTTTCTTGTCGGAGTAACCGGACTTCATGAAACTGCGCCGGTTACCGCAGGTATTTTTTGGATCGCTTTTCTTGCGGGTCGAGAATTCCCTCTGCTGGACACCGCCCTTCGCGAACTTCCGATGCGGGCTTTGTCCGGGCCTGCGTCAGCCAGCTATCTTATCTGGTCAGACAATATTGGCGCATTGTTCGCCGCATTACTTGCCGGTCCGTGGCTTTTTCCGATTCTGGGAATCGAAGGCGCGCTCATGCTCTCGGCTGGTGCCATGGCATTAAATGGATTGAGTCTGTTTGTGCTCGTAAAACCGGCTGCTTAAAATACGTTTCGTCGGTAACGCAGACACAAAAAGACCGCCAGATAGACCAGCATTACGATCACAGCCGTCGTTGCAAGATCCTGTGTGATGTTGACCTGATCAAGATCCATGAACATCGCCTTTTTCAGACCCCGACCGATATATGTCGAAGGAACGATCGGCGAAATCGTTTTCATGAGTTCACTCGTCTGACTAAGATTTGGAACGAGCTGGTAGATCATGAAGAGTGTCGTTCCGACGGCATTTACACCCGCCTGACTTTTCGCGAACAGTGATATCAGCAAGCCTACGAGTAGCGATAGTGCGGCACCGAGCAATACAAAAAGCCAGAAAAAGAAAACATCGCCTTGCCCGCGATGATTCAGAAGCACCATGATACCTACCGTGGTAATTATCAACAGCAGACCGAAAAGGTTCTTTCCTACGATAATCTCGTTCGGTGTGGTCGGAGTGAGAAAAATTGCATCGAGAGTTCGCTTCTCTTTTTCCTCGACGAACGAAATTGGCATCGCGAGAAAGCCGACCATTCCCATGGCCATGAGCACAAGCATCGGGAAAAAATCGTTCGCAAAAGCCTTATCGCCGGTTATACGCACCCCGACCGGAACCAATTCGAGTTCGATCGGAAGAGGGGGCTCTTCGATTTTGCAGAACTTTCGAATTTCTATTTCGAGGGCGGTTTTCATGCGCTCGACTACGAATTCGGAAACACCTTCCAGATAGAGCAAAGTCAACTTCGGCTTTTTTCCGTTATTCAAGGGGCCATCGACATTCCCGGGAAGTAAAACTCCAAACCCGATCTCATTTTCGAGAAGTTTTCGTTTTAACTCTTTGAGATCCGTGAAAAAAACCATTCGTACGCCGAAAGATTCGGACGCAAGCCGGCCAAGCAACGGGTGCGATTCACTTCCGATAACACCTATCTTGGGGATCATCGTCTTGCTCTTGCTGTCTGTATAAAGATTCGAAAAGAGAAGCGACAGCAGGATTGGTGTTACAACAATTAGAATGATGTGATAATTACAGAGTCCATCAGCCAGATCCTTGCGAAAAAGCGCCCACACATTTCGAAATCTCATGGATTTACAGCCTTTCCATCCTGGATGGCCTGATCTTCGCTGCTTCTCCATGAGTCTCCTGTCAGACTCAGGAAAACTTCTTCAAGTGTGGCTTCCTGGGAGTGAACCGTAAGAACATTGCCCGCACGCAGATGTCCGGCCAGTACCTCGGCCGCTACCGCATCATTCAATGGCAGTTCAAGGATCTCGCCTGATCTGGACTCCCCGGGTGCGGAGTAACTTATTTGATCTTTCAGTGTCACTTTAATGCATGGTCGGCCAAAACGCAGTCTCAGTGCCTTGGGAGTATCGATAGCCGTAATTTCTCCGCGGTGCAGGATGGCCAGTCGGTCACACAGACTATTGGCTTCCTCCATGTAATGGGTTGTTAAAAACACTGTTGTTCCCTGGTCTTTCAGTATTCTAATCAGATTTCGAATGCCGAGCGACGAGTGCGGATCGAGAGCTGAAGTTGGCTCATCGAGAAAGAATATCTTAGGCCGGTGCAGGATAGCACGCGCGATGAGTGTACGCTGACGCAGGCCGCGACTAAGTTTCTGCGTTGGGATGTCGGCGTGTTCGACGAGATCGACAAGCTTGATCAGTTCTTCCACACGAAGATCTTCAACGCCGTAAAGACGTGCGAATAGAGTCAGATTCTGGCGAACCGTAAGTCTGTCATACAGGTTCTGGTGATCCGGAACCACGCCCATGATTGCCTTTATTTTTTCACGGTCTTCCGGCATGGACATTCCCATGATTTCAATGCGACCAGTATCACGCGATATTTCACCGATAATCATGCGGATAGAAGTCGTCTTTCCGGCTCCATTCGGGCCCAGAAAACCAAAAATCTCCCCTTCTTCGACTGATAGAGAGACATTGCGGACGACATTGCGATTTTCGTAGTTTTTGGAAAGATGTTCGACCAGAATGGCTGTTGACATGTGGAAGATGCTAGCGTGTTTTTCGCCGTACCGCAAGGAAAAACGAATTCTTCGGTGCATTCATGTACGTCTCAGGGCAAACGCATTAAAAGTTCTGTGGCAGGGCGCGACCGCCGGGCGCGCCGCTTTGCGCTTCGGTGTGCCCGGCGGTCACGCCCTGCCATAGTCATAGTTCTAGTGTCGATAGCCGCGCTATAGGCCTATTCCCGGTTTTTAATGCGTTTGTCCTGATGTACGTCTAAAATGTTGACATGTATGAATCTCTGTGGTTGAATAGCCCCAAAGAACTCCCGAAGGGTAGGTAATCATGGAAAACGGCAATGGCCGGGCAAATGTTTTTGTATTCACCAGTTACCAGGGAGGAATCGGAAAGAGTTCAATAGCATGGCGATTTGCGGAAGCATTTCGCAAGCTTAAGGGGACCAGCGGAGCGGTTCTTGAGATCAATCGGTTCACCCCGTCATATCATGTCGAAACGTTGAACAAGCGTGATCAGCTCAAGGGCAGTTTTTTCGACTTTTTGATGTCCAACTGGTCTAAATTTACTGCGGAGATGCTCCCCGAAATGTTCAGTGAGCATGACGGGCTGTATCTGATTCCATTCACTGGCGTACGTTCAAAAGAAAGCCTGCGACCGAGGTTCAATTTTCACGATGGCGACGCGGAAGCTCCTCTTGAGCGCTTGATCAATGCCTTGCGCAAACAGGATATATTTATCGTTGTTGATCTCCCGTTTTCACTTGCGCCAATGTCACAAGTACTGCTTGATCATGCCGATGCGGTATTTTATGTGTACACCAATCAGGCCCCGTCTCCCGCGTTTGCCCAGCAGTTTGCCTGGGAATGCGAGCATCTTCCGGGAGTACGTGAAAAAGTGACCTTCGTTCGCAATCACTGCGACCCTGGCGCGGAAAAGGGTGAATTGTGCCTTTTCGACAATGAAATCATTTTGCCTATGGGTGATAAGCCGGCTAATGAAGGGCATGATGCCGGCTCCCTGGCAAAGCCCTTCTCAGAGCTCGCGCGACGCGCATTCGATATGCCGCGTCGATTTCCAATGCCGAAGCCGAGCCAGGAGCTTGAAGGAGTTATCACTCCGGAGTTGCAAAAGCTTCACGAATATCAGAAATCGTTGCGTCTGGAAGTCGTGGCCAGCCTTGAAAAAAAGTTTGGATTGTCCGATGCCGAACTGAAACGAAAGGTTGAGCAATATATCGAGACGGCTTTTGGAAGACTTCCTCCGCCTCCTATCCCGGGTCTTGACGTCAAGGCCGAAACGCGAAAATATCTGATCGACGAGATTCTTGGCCTTGGACCGCTCGAAGAGTTCATGCGCGACCCGGAAGTTGACGAAATCATGGTCAACGGGCCGAGTCGAATCTTCCTGGAAAAGAGCGGGAAGCTCGTTCTGAGCGGTCGTTCCTTCAACAATTCCGACCATGTCAGGGCGGTCATCGATCGCATCCTGATCCCGGTCGGACGCACTGTGAACGAACGCACCCCCTATGTTGATGCCCGTCTTATGGATGGCTCACGTGCTCATGCAATCATCCCGCCGCTTTCGCTGACGGGTCCGATGCTTACGATTCGACGCTTTTCACGAGCGGCAGTCACACTTGAAGATCTGATCTATCGTTTCGGAACCCTGACACCTCAGGTGGGCGAGTTTTTGAAGATGTGCGTGAAAATGCGCAAAAATATAATCGTTTCAGGTGGGGCGAGTTCTGGTAAAACGACGCTTTTGAATGTTCTTTCCGCTTTCATTGCTCCGAATGAGCGTGTTATTTCGATCGAAGACTCTGCGGAATTACGTTTGAATCAGATCAACCTCGGTCGGCTCGAGGCGCGCCAACAGGGAACTGAAGCGAAAAATCAGGTATCCATCAGGGATCTCGTAAGAAATGCGCTTCGAATGCGTCCTGATCGCATAATTGTCGGGGAATGCCGCAGTGAAGAAGCACTGGATATGCTTCAGGCAATGAATACCGGGCATGATGGCTCCCTGACGACTTTACACTCGAATGCGCCGCGTGATGCAATCGCCCGACTTGAAACCATGGTTCTGATGGCAGGCGTTGATCTTCCGCTGCGGGCGATCCGCGAACAGATCGCTTCGTCAATAAATATAATCATTCAAACCAGCAGATTTTCAGATGGAACGCGCAAAGTCGTCGAGGTCGTCGAGGTCGTCGGCATTGAGGACACTAATATAATGACTCAAACGCTTTATAAATATGAGAAGAAGTCGGTTAATGATGATGGCCGGATTTGCGGCGATCTTCTCCCGACTGGCACGGTTCCTTCTTTTATCGCATCTATCCCGGATTCCATGGAAGAATCAGTTCGTCGTATGTTCTCATTATCTACAGAAACTATGTGAGGAGGTATCTAATCGGTCATGGGAAATATTGAAGTGGTTCTGGCTGGAATAAAAATCATTGCGATACTCGCAGTAATTGTTGGAATCTATCTTATACTCGAAGAGCAAATGAACGTAAGGGGTTTGAAGAGGAAGGGCCGGCTGACACCGGGATCCGGTGAAGAAGGCACTCGGGATATCACAAGCATTACGGGATCGACGCTTGATGATCAACTGATTGAAGCGCTACTCATGATCAGTTCGTGTCTCAAAGCCGGTCGGAATCTGGATCAGGCGTTTGAGCTCGTTGCTGTTGCAACTCCGGCTCCTATTTGTCTCGAATTCCGTGTTCTTGTTCAGGAACGTCGTCTTGGTGTCCCGATGGTCGATGCGTTGACCAACCTTTCGAATCGTGTAAAAAGCCGTGATCTACAGCTGGCCGTCAATGCGACCATTTTCCAGCAGGAAACGGGAGGAAATCTGGAGGATTTGTATCGCCAGATCGTCGTCACGGTTTCCGAGCGCAAAAAGATCATGGGAAAGATTATTGCAGGTACCGCTCATGCCCGCATTTCCGGAAATCTTGTAGGCGCGGTCCCACTGTTTATGGCTGTTGGTATGTTTATGTGGCATCCGGGGTACATTGCTCCGATGCTTGAAAATCCCTGGGGTCAGATTGTTCTCATTCTGTCGATTCTGTCTTCGCTGCTGGGTCTTTTGTTTATCAACCGCATGACAACCTCAATTCTTCCGGAAACCGAAGACATGATGACAAAGCAGAATACACCTCGTTCGAAAGATGGCGCCTTGAGTTTCTCCCAGCTTATTCTCGCTCCGTCGGGCCGCTTTGTGGCATCCATGCACGGTGCAATGATTGACAAGTATCGCGATGGCATGAATCAGTTGCTTACTGCGGCAGCCAGTCCCAAAGGCTGGACTGCTGACGAATTCATAGCTATCAAATTCATCTCGACCATAGTTTTTTCGCTCCTGATGATTGTTTTTTTCAACCCTCTCCAGTACGGTGCTTTTGGCTGGTTATTGTTGATTTTTGTAGCTCCCATCGGATTTCATCTTCCGCGCGTCTATGTGACTCAGCGTATTCGTGACCGCCAGAGGAATATTGAGTTTGAACTGCCATATACAATCGATCTTCTTTCGCTTTCGATCGAAGCCGGTCTCGATCTGACAGGTGGCATCGCGAAAATCGTCGAAAAATCCCGCCCAACAGATATCGTTTTGGAGTTTCAGATGTTCCTGAATGATATAAAGCTTGGGAAAACCCTTGAAGAGGCGCTTGCGGAAATGGCGGAACGAGTGCAGGTTCTATCGTTTTTCGCATTCGTTTCTTCGTTGATTCAGGCGCAGCGGCTCGGTGCTGAAATCGGGCCGACTCTTCGTGCTCAGGCTGAACAGATGCGATATCAGCGGATGATTCTTGCCGAGGAAAAAGTCAATCAGCTGCCTGTAAAACTACTGGTTCCACTCGTAATTTTTATCTTCCCGAGCATCTTCGTCCTGGTCCTTGGACCTTCAATGCTGCGTGTAATGAAAACCCTCGATCAAACCGGACTCTCTCCGAGACCAGTCGTTTTGACGCGACCCCAGATTGTCATGCCCCTCCCCTGGACTCCGCCGGCTGAACGAAGAGCTGAGCAGCCCGCGCCCTTTTCTCCAATGACACCGACGGGTCAGGTCGAGGCGCCAGTTGTCAATCCACAACCCATGGAGATAAAATAAGTATCCCGTTATCCGCTTTCGATTACTGCGAGTCCACGAATCAATTTCGCGGACTCGTTTTATATAACAGCCCAAAGAGTTTGATTCAGGCACGATATATCCTGCCCATATGTCAGCGTTCTCAGCGGCTATTTTTTTGTCAGGTCTCTTTCCGTGGTTATCAGGGGCAAAATCATCTTTTTGCTTTCTTATATTTCGAGGACATTCATGAATCCATCAACTTATTCGATCTCTTCATCTGCTGTACCGCTGCGTATCCTGGTCAGCACATGCCTTTTCGGACTCAGTTGTCCGTATCATGGCAACCCCGGAGCTGTCTGGCAAAATGGATTCGACACATTGACGGCGGCGGTCCTGGAAAATGAACAATTCGTATTCATTCCAGTATGTCCCGAGCAGCTCGGAGGACTCCCGACTCCGCGCCCTCCCGTCGAGCTTCAGGCGCCTGCCGATGCTATCTTCGCGGGCCAGGGAAGCATTCTGAGCGAGCGCGGTGATGATCTGACGTCAGCTTTCATTCTAGGTGCCCGACAGACGCTTCTTCTTGCCGAACGACTGGGTGCGCGCATGGCAATCTTCAAAGAGAAAAGTCCATCTTGCGGGCGCGGGCGAATATATTCCGGAGCCTTTGACGGTCGACTCATTTCCGGTGATGGAATGACTACAGCCCTTCTTCGAAAATCGGGCATTTTGGTGCATGAAAGTGAGACCGTTTTACAGCTCTGGAGAAATTATCACTCACTGGATATTTTCAAAAATTTGATTTGAAAGCTTTTTCACAGACATGTTTTGTGTACATTCGTACACTGAATATCGGGTTCGGCACTGGAAAAGGATTTTTGCTGATTCATGATTTATTTTTAGGCCTTAAACCCGTTATACGAAAAGCGATAGTCGGTACATTTAAAAAATAATTCGCTCTAATCGTACTTTTACACAATGATTCCCCATTGTACGCATGTTTGAATAACTTTTTTCATTGACCCGATGTTAACTCTCTGCTAATATCCGACGCGTCGAAAAGAGTTGCATTGGAGGAAAAGGGATGGGGGTTCTTAGTTTCATCAAGGGAATGAAAATAGAAGACAATCTTCCTGTTGAAGTGACTTTCAGAAGTTCCAAGAGCAATGGTGCCTTAGGCGGGATAATGGTGTGTGCGGGTACCGGTCTTCTATGGCAGGTATATGAAAAAAATCCCCTTTTCTGTTGTTTAAATGTTGTGACTCTTGCATCTATAGGTCTCGCGGCGGCCTTTGGTTTTATAGGGATACTGATCATTACTTATCGCAAATGTGTAATTATCAGCAGGCTTCACTCACGCATCGATTATATGGAGTCCAGTATATTTTGCTGGCATAGGGCGGTATATGCCTTTGACGAGCTTATTAGAATAGAAATTTCTCAGGTAGCCGAGTGTTTGTTTACATCTAAATCTTTCATGTGGACAGTCAAGGGATATTTCCAGCGCGGCAATGACCTTTCGTGTGCCCGCCTTTTTGAAAGTCTTTCCAGTGAACAGGCAAAAGAGGCCGCTAGTATGCTTTCACAGATTCTACGGCGGCCGGTTCTCACGAATTCCTGCCGCGGCTCAGTTCGTACGTCCTTCACGAGCCAGGCCGGCGTTTAGCCGGTCTCTGTCTCATTCGTCATACCCACCGGGTAACCGGTGGGTTTTTTTTAGCGCACTATTTTCGCTGGTGAACACGGTTGCGATCAAGAATGCTCCGAATTCGTGCCTTCTTCGAACGCAACATTTCGGCGTATTTTTCAAAGTCATCATGGCCGGCCGGATCACCGGATTCATCAACTTTTGTTGTATCCCCGCAAACTGATGCGACGGAAGCGAGCACGCCGACCGCTTCGAACCAGGTCACTGATTCATCGCCCCGCAGATATCCGTTGCCATATCCCAGCTGAATTCCTCGCTTAGAGAGGGCTTCCAGTGCCCTGGATTCAGGGGAACCGGCCGCCACATCAACATACGTGGCGGGAGTGAATTCAGTTGATGAAGCCAGATTTTCTGTTTTTGCAAGGAGGCCTTCGATCAAAACCGCGAACTCTGCGCGATTTAGAGCTTCGAAAGGATCCTGCACCTCAATGCTTACGTCTCCCGTGTTATGAGCGCGCTTAGCCAGAATTCCTTTCATCAGCAGAACCGCATCACGACGCAACAGTGGACGATTTCCGTCGAAGCTCGCTTTGAGTGGAATTCTTTCGAATCCGCCGGCATCGTAAACTGTTTTGATCGAAGCCATTACAGGATGATCGGTGGGAATGTCGACGAAGAAAAAGTCTGTTTTTTTCGTTCTGGACATCATGTCCGCCGCCGTCTGTTCATACAGTCGGTACAATAAATACACAGCCTCGCGTTTGGTAAGGTTCTTTTCAATACCAAAGTAGCCGGACTGATAGCCCCGTGCAACGCCCTTGCTGCGCAAAAATGCTAAAGCGGCCTGATACTTCGGCGGAGGCGCATAATCTTTGAATCCAGTATCACATGGAGCCGGAAGATTTATGAATCCGGAGTCGGCGAGATGAATCACTGCTCGACACAAAGTCTCGAGTGCCTGTTTCCGGGAAATCGATTTTCTTGGGTTGCCTAATTCGAAGATGCCGGTAGACTCGAGATCGCTCAATTCAGAACCTGCGGGAGCTCCAAGCATTTGCAGGGTCTGTTTGAGAACACGGCCAAAATCGCGACGAACAATAGCAACATCCACGAGGCCGAATCTGATATCGGAGGCATCCAGAATCCCTATATCGACCCCGAGACGCAGTTCCGGTGCCATGCGAGCCTCTGTAATACGTTCCGAAACAGCCTCAAGACCGCGCAGATCGAAGGATGTTGCCGTCATTACGCCTGCTGCAAGTGTCCCGATTAGAAAATACCTTGTGCGTTCGTTCATCATGGAGCTCTCCCCAAACTGTGAGTTCACCATTTTTATCGGCAGTTTGAGAAAATAATTGAACGGGGAGTGATTACATAAAATATGATATAATTTTCGGCAATCAATCAATTATCGCAATCATTGTTATGATACTACCTGCTCTTGTAAAATCGATCCGTCGCATGGTTGCATGGCATCAATTAAATCGGAGGACTGATCATGATCTGGGAATCATTTACTTCACAACTTCGTTCCGTTATCGAATGGAAGGATCCGCCTGCGGATGTCCTGATCTATCGCTGGGATGGTTCAGACGACGAGCTCAAAAATGCTTCGAAGCTCCTGGTCGGTCCTGGCCAGGCAGCGCTTTTCGTGTATGAGGGGCGCGTCGAAGCCATTCACACAAACGCAGGCCTCTTTGATATAAAAACCGCCAATATCCCATTCTGGACAACTCTGACCAAAATAATGCAGGGTTTCCAGTCGGAGCACAAAGCATATATATACTTTGTGCGAACCACGACTTTCCTGAATCAGAAATGGGGAACGAAAGCCCCGATCAAATACGACGATCCGAAATACAAGTTCCCTGTAGGTCTTCGTGCTTTCGGAAACTTCTCTTTGCAGATCACTGATCCGGCATCTTTTCTGATCGATTTTTCCAGCACTCGCGGCCTGTATCGCATTGATGAGATTCGGGCGGCGATCGTTGACCGGATCCTGACTCCTCTCACCGACATCCTCGCCGAATCCGGTTTCAGTTATGCCGAAATAGACAAAAATCGCATGGAACTTTCAGCAAAGCTGAAAGAGGCTTTGAAAGCAGATTTTACGGCGCTTGGATTCGATCTGTCCGATTTCCGCATCGAGAATACAGACTTCGACGAAGATACGAAGAAGCGCATAGACAAAATCTCGGACAAGATCGCCGATGCTCATGCCATCAGGGCACTTGGTGATATCGATGCCCGCAGTATGGGCAATTATGCAGCGGTGGAGCAGCTTAGAGCCACTAACACCGCCGCCGGAAACACCAACGGAGCCGCCGGAATGGGCGTCGGTTTCGGCGCCGGCATGGGACTTGGACAAGGCATGGCCGGCATGTTCCAACAGCCCATGGCGTCTCAACAACATCAGTCCCAGGCGGCTACAATTACATGCGGCGCATGCCAGGCCCCAATGGATCCCGGGGCGAAATTCTGCCCGAGTTGCGGTAAGCCCAATATGCAGGGAAAGACAAACTGCACCGCCTGTGCGAAACCCATGCCCGCTGGTGCTAAATTCTGTCCGGAATGCGGTGCCACCCAGGCTTCCGCGAAATGTCCCGGCTGTAAGGCCGAAATCGCTCCAGGAACAAAATTCTGTCCTGGCTGTGGTCAGAAGATATAACCACAGATAAAGACGGGACGCGAATTAACCACAGATGAACACGGATGGACACAGATAAAGACCGGACGAGAATTAACCACAGATGGACACGGATGGACACAGATAAGACGGGACGAGAATTAACCACAGATGAACACGGATTGACACAGATAAAGACCGGATGCGAATTAACCACGTAACAAAGAAAAGTGGTTTTCGAACTAAATCAAACTGTGTTCATCCGTGGTTAATTTTTCTCTATTGATTTGATTGTGCCGAGGCCACTGACCATGGCCTTCCACTTCGTTTGTAAGCGCATTTTCAGAAAAAGATCCGCTCCGATCTTTTTGTCTCCGATCGTTCCGACATCTTTGTAGATCGTACCGTCACTGGTTTTGAACGTGACCTTATAGATTTCATCACGACCGACATTTCGCCGTTCACCAAGACGATCCGTCGGATGTTCGGAAGCACCAGTGTCAGGCCATTTGGGTTCTTCAGATGTCCCGGATAATTTCTTCTCATCTATTGGTCGCCATTCATTGATATTGAACGTCACCCACGTATCATAAATCGGTTCGCTACGATATACAGGTTTTCTCACCCGTCTCGTTTTTGTACGATTTTCGTAGATTGGCTGGTCGGTATATGTTTCCTTGAAGCGCCCGTTTCCAAGGTTCTTTACCCCTGTTTTCACCTTTTTGGTTCCGACTTTAACCTGCTCGGAATAACTCTCGTCGACGTCTTCTTCACCGATCTGAATCTTGCGCTGAGATCGCTCTTTTCTTGTCTGTTCCAGGTTTGTTGCGGCCAACGGCACGCGATCTTTCCAGTCGCTCTTTCGAACTGCCTGAAACTCTTCGACCTTTATTGTCCTGGCCCATGATAAACCGGTCACTTCAAATAGGCTCTCGGTTGTCCTGCATTCGAGACCCATTATCACCAGAAAGAATAGAATTACCGCTAAACAGCCGAATTTTAAATAACCGGGCAGCTTTGTTGCAGCAGCTTTTGCATCAGAAGATGGTTCGGCCGCAGTTTGCTCCGGTTCACTTATCGGAATATCTTTCTGCTCACGATCTTTGCCGGACTCTTTTCCGGCACTGCACTGTTTGCATGTTGTTCGACCACCGGGATTGCTGGTTGAACAATAGCCGCACACCCAGTCAGCGACGAGGGCTTCCTGCTTTGCCGCCTCATCGTTGATTATTTCGCCATCCTCTTCGTAGATAAACTCAACATTTCCACGCGCAGCTCCACATGACGGACAATGTATGTGGCTTCCAGTATTTTTCTGGCTGCAGTTGGGGCAGATCCATTTTCCTTCGCGAATGATCTCTTCCATGGTCGCTCTCCGGTGGTAGGATTTTCCTGATCATGAAATCTACCACGGTTTCTCCCTTCAGACAAAATTATGAGTTGTCGTGGTATGCTGTTTGATTGATCTGTGATACATTCATATATATCCAGTTGTAAGACGTATTTATTATTGTCCGCACATGGAGGACACTCGTGAAGCAGATTCTTGTTATCGATGATGACGCTCAGCTTTGCTTTTTGATGAAGCAGATCCTGGAAAGCAGTGGTTTTGCAGTCATCATGGCTTCAGATGGCCGTGAGGGCCTGGAGATCCTTTCCCGACAGACTGTAGATCTTGTAATTACAGACATCTTCATGCCGGAAAAGGAAGGGATTGAGACGATTACTGACATTCGTGCCAAGTTTCCTGACTTAAAAATAGTGGCAGTTTCCGGAGGAGGACGTAGTGGTTCGATCGAGTATCTTTCGATGGCCCAGAGACTCGGAGCCAGCAAGACGCTTTTAAAGCCTTTTTCGAAGGATGAATTGATCCAGGTTCTGGTTGACCTGGGCGTCTGAGAAGTTATAGAGCAGCTTGCAATTACCAAAGAAGCCTAAATATTCCCTGCTCTTTACACCAGGCGAGATTACTCACATTCGTTCGGAATGACAAACAATGCTGTCATTTCGAACGAAGGGAGAAATCTCAACTAACAGGTTAGCATCCTTTGTTAATCATGGTGCAGCTTGCAAAATTCATGTAAGATACAAATGAAGAATAAGCAACGGTTGCATTGGCGATCGATCGTTGTTGGATTGGTATTTGTCTTATTATTTTCTACTTCTTCAGCTCACGGGGTTCCCACCATTAAAATAGGTGTGCTGGCCTCTCGTGGAGAAGAAAAATGTTATCAGATGTGGAATTCCACCGCGCAATATCTTACTCGTGAAATTCCAGGAAAAGTATTCGAGATAATAGCTCTTTCCTACGATGCATTACCATTTGCGGTCAAAAATGACAAAATAGATTTTGTCATCGCTAACCCGTCTTCATATGTTGAACTCGAAGCTGAGTATGGTATTACACGCATAGCGACGCTGAAAAACCGCCTTTTTTCAAAAGGTTACTCTTACTATGGCGGCGTCATTTTTACCAGATCCGATCGTTCTGATTTGAATAGTCTTTACGCACTTCGTGGCAAAAAATTTTTTGCGGTTGATCGTGCATCCTTTGCCGGATTTCAAATGGCCTGGCGCGAAATGAGGGAATGCGGAATCGAACCGGACAGGGATTTTGCCAGTCTCGAATTCTGTGAGACGCTGGACTCAGTCGTTTTTGCGGTAAAAGATGGGAGGGCCGACGCCGGAACTGTACGCACGGACACTCTCGAACGAATGGCGGCGGGAGGCAAGATTAACCTGACTGATTTTCGCCTGGTTCCAACCCCTCATTCCCTGAGCAGTAGCGATTTTTTTCCATTTCGTCACAGCACTATCTTGTACCCGGAATGGCCATTTGCACGTACGAAACACGCCAGTGAAGAAATGTCCACGAAGGTTGCCATCGCTTTGCTGCAAATGCCTCCGGACAGCCCAATGGCCAGTGATTCCCTGAGCAAGGGCTGGACTTCGCCAATGGATTACCAGCCTGTTCATGATTGCATGCGCATCCTTAAAATCGGGTGTTATAAAGATTTTGGCAAAATAACCCTGCTCGCTATTGTAAAAAACTACGGTTACTGGCTGCTATGTATCCTGGGTTTGTTTCTGTTGGTACTGAAAACCAATCACCGACTATCCGGTTCCGAAAAAAACCTGCAGAGTAAGATTGTTGAAATCGAGGTAGCAGAGCGCAAATTCAGACATCTTAGCTATCATAACAGCCTCATATTGAATTCGATAAAGGAAGGTTTGATAGGCCTGAATTCGTCCGGAATACACACTTTTGTAAATTCCGCGGCTTCCACTCTTCTCGGATATCCAATCGACGAGTTGTTGAACAAGTCCAGTCATAACACCTGGCATCATGTAACATCCGATGGAGAGAAATTTCCGCCTGAAAAATGTCCTATTCTGCATAATATAGTCGATGGGGTTCCAATTCACGATTCCGAAGGCGTTTTTTGGAAAAAAAATAATTCTTCACTTCTGGTTGAATTTTCCAGTCTGCCGATTCTTGAAGACTCGGGAATCAGGGGAGCTATTATTTCTTTCAGAGATATTTCACTGAGAAAAAAGATAGAACAGGCTCTTCGAGAGAGCGAGGAAAAGTTCCGCGCTATCAGCGTCTGGGCTTATGATGCCATTATCATGATCGATAATCGCGGTCTCATATGTTACTGGAACCCTGCCGCCGAAAAAATTCTGGGTTTCAGCGAAGATGAAATTCTCGGGAAGGTTTTTCCGGAAGCAATAATGTCCCAGAAGTCACTTATATTATTTTCGGAACATTTTCCCGGATGGCGGGACGGCGCAGATGTAAGCAGTATCGGGAAATCCATAGAGCTCAGCGCATGCAAAAAGGATGGAATGGAAATCGATGCCGAGATATCTTTATCTTCATTCGAAATTTCAAATGCCAGACACGCAATCTGCATCCTCCGGGATATATCAGATCGTAAGGAATTCCAGAGACGACTTCAACTCGCCACGGATAATGCGGTAGAGGCCAATCAGACCAAAAACCGTTTTCTGGCGACGATGAGCCATGAGCTTCGAACACCACTGAACAGCATTATCGGTTTCAGTGAAATGCTGCTGGAAGAAACCACGGAAAAGGGTCTGAATAATTTCAGCGCGGATCTGGAAAAAATTATTTCATCCGCAAGACATCTTATGGCTATTATTAACGACATTCTTGATCTGTCAAAGATCGAATCAGGGAAAATGGAGTTTCATTACGAAAAAACGAATTTAGAAAATCTGATAAGAAATGTTTTTACTTTCATTGCTCCGCTTGCAAAGGATAATGGAAATACTGTCGCCTTAGAAATTCTCAGTCACATCGAAGATATAGAAACAGACCAGCTGCGAATGAGGCAAATTCTTCTCAATTTACTGGGGAACAGTTGTAAATTCACGCATAACGGAAGTATTTCCGTAATATTGGACTGTAGTGTAGTGCAGGACAGGAGAATGATTTCAGTCACGATACAAGATACCGGAATCGGAATGACGGACGAACATATAGGTCGATTGTTTCAAGAGTTTTCGCAAGGGGATTCTTCAACCTCACACAAATATGGAGGAACCGGTCTCGGCCTGGCCATTGCGAAAAAAATCATATGTCTGATGGGAGGCGACATTACAGTGGAAAGCGAATTGGGAAAAGGTTCTACTTTCATATTACATATTCCTGTACTTATCGATCCTTCTTTATCGACATACGACTGATAATGCCAATTGATCATCAGGGACTTAGCGGAATTGAATAATAAACGTTGCTCCTGGTATGCGATCATCCTCGGATGGGCATTTGTACTCTTTTTTTCCTCTTCGGTATACGGCGATCCCTCGATTAAAATCGGAGTATTGGCCTATCGTGGAATCGAAAAATGTTATCAGATGTGGAACTCTACGGCCGAATATCTTTCTCGAGAAATTCCAGGCAGTGTCTTCGAGATCGTGCCGCTTAATTTTGATGTACTTCCGCTTGTAATAAAAAATAATCAAATTGATTTTGTCATCACCAACTCATCTTCGTATGTTGACCTCGAAGCTCAAAGCCACATTACCAGAATAGCGACCCTGAAAAACCGTATTCTTAAAAAAGGATATGCTTTTTTTGGCGGCGTCATTTTTACCAGAGCCGATCGCACGGATTTGACTGATCTTGGAACGCTTCGCGGCAAAAAGTTTATGGCGGTTGACCCGACTTCCTTCGGCGGCTATCAAATGGCTTGGTACGAAATGAAGGAATACGGAATCAATCCGGGAAATGATTTCTCCAGTCTTGAATTCGGCGGAACGCATGATGCCGTCATTTTGGCGGTCAAAGAGGGACGAGTCGATGCCGGAACAGTTCGCACAGATACCCTTGAACGGATGGCTGCGACTGGGAAGATCAATCTGAATGAATTTCGCCTGATTCCTACTCCTCATTCGGAACATGAAGAAGATGTCTTTCCGTTTCTTCACAGCACCCGTCTATATCCTGAATGGCCTTTTGCCCGCACCAGGCACGCAAGCGAAGCAATTTCCACGAAAGTTGCCATAGCACTTTTGAAAATGCCCCCGGACAGCATTATGGCCAGCGATTCTGAAAGCATGGGCTGGACGATTCCAATGGATTATCAGCCCGTCCAGGATTGCATGCGAAGTCTTGGAATCGGGTGTTACAAAGACTTTGGCAAAATAACATTGCTTGATATCATCAAAAATTACGGCTATTGGATCCTGTGTATCGCGATTTTGCTTTTATGGGCTCTGAAAGCCAACGTTCGTCTTTCCAGCTCCGAACAAAACCTGCAAAATAAGATTGTCGAAAAAGAAGAGACTGAGAGTAAATTCCGACATCTCAGCAATCAAAACATCCTGATACTGAATTCTATAAAAGAAGGTCTTCTGGGCCTGGATGTCTCCGGAAAACACACTTTTGTAAATCCGGCGGCCTCCGTTCTTCTCGGTTATTCAGTCGAAGAGTTGTTGAACATGGCAAGCCATGATACATGGCATCATGCAACATTCGACGGAAAAATATTTCCGGTTGATAAATGTCCCATTATGAAAACTATTGTTGAAGGCATTGCTATTCATGATTCCGAAACTGTTTTCTGGAGAAAGAATAATTCTCCGTTTCCCGTCGAATTTTCCAGTCTGCCGATTCTTGAAGATTCCAGGATTATAGGTGCCGTTATCTCTTTCAGAGATATTTCACTGCGAAAAATGATAGAAAAAGCACTTCGGGAGAGCGAGGAAAAATTCCGCGCCATCAGTGTCTGGGCATATGATGCCATCATCATGATTGATGATCAGGACCTGATCTGTTATTGGAACCCTGCCGCCAAAAAAATTCTCGGTTTTACCGAAGACGAAATTATTGGAATGGCGTTTCCGGAAGCGATAATGCCGCATCAGTCACGGTTGCGTTTTTCCGGACATTTTCCCAAGTGGCGGGACGCTGCTTTTGGCAACGATGCCGGTAAAGCCATCGAGCTCAAAGCATGCAAGAAGGACGGAACGGAAATAGACGCAGAGATCACTTTATCGTCATTCGAAATGTCAAATACAAGGCATGCAATCTGCATACTGCGTGATATTTCAGAGCGCAAGAAATTCCAGCGGCAACTTCAAAGGGCCACGGATAAAGCCGTAGAGGCCAATCAGACCAAGAGTCGCTTTTTGGCGACAATGAGCCATGAACTTCGAACGCCTCTGAACAGCATCATTGGTTTCAGTGAAATGCTTCAGGAAGAAGCAATAGAAATGGGTCAGGATAATTGCGGCAAGGATTTGGGAAAAATTATTTCTTCCGCCGGACATCTCATGGACATTATCAACGATATCCTGGATCTGTCAAAAATAGAATCTGGCAAAATGAAATTGAATTACGAAAAAATAAAGATCGAAGAGCTGATAAAAAGTGTCTTCGCATTCATTGCTCCGCTTGCAAAACAAAATAGTAATACAGCCACATTCGAATTTCGTCAGCGTTTTGTGGATATAGAGACAGACCAGCTGAGATTACGACAGATTCTCCTGAATCTGATCGGTAACAGTTGTAAATTTACACAAAATGGCAGTATTTCTTTAACCATGGAATGTTGTATCATGCAGGAAAAGGAAATGATCTCATTCTCGATCCGGGACACTGGAATCGGCATGACCGGCGATCAGATCGGGCGATTGTTTCTGGAGTTTTCTCAGGGCGATTCTTCGACCACAAGAAAGTATGGAGGTACCGGCCTTGGTTTGGCCATTGCAAAAAGAATCATCTGTCTGATGGGGGGCGACATCACAGTGGAAAGCGAATTGGGAAAAGGGTCGGTTTTTACCTTCCGTATTCCCGCAACGGCCGCTCATTCCTCTTTGATATGTGATGATCAGCATGATTCAAAGAGCATTGCAAGGATTGACGGTTGATGTCAAAAATCCTTATTGTCGAAGATACCCCGTTGAACCGCGAATTGATGCAGCGCCGCCTTGAAAAACGCGGATATGAAACGATTTTAGCGTGCGATGGGGCACAAGCCCTTAGCATGGCAGCGCTTCATGTACCCGATATAATCCTCCTGGATTTGAGCATTCCCGAGATCGACGGCTGGGAAGTCGCCCGCCGGCTGAAGAATGATCCTCAATTGAAACAGATTCCTATCATCGCTTTAACAGCTCATGCGATGTTTTCCGATCGCGAAAAAGCAATTGCGGCCGGTTGCGATGATTTCGAGCTGAAACCCATTGATTTTTCAAGAATATTAGGGAAAATAAAAGATTTTTTGAAAATACGTGAAGGTATGCCATGAATAAGGTCACAACAGTTCTTGTTGTAGACGACGAGGTCAATAATCGTGATATAGTTTGCCGTCGCCTGGAAAAGCGAGGATTCAAAACGATTTCAGTCGATTCCGGAAAAAAAGCCATGGACATATTATCGGATCAGGTTTTGGATCTGATCCTTCTCGATGTAACCATGCCCGAAATGGATGGCTTTGAAGTTCTCAGGGAAGTCAGAAAAAAATTCACGCCGTTACAGCTCCCGGTTCTTATGTTCACTGCACGGGATCAAAGCGAAGATATCGTTGCGGCCCTGAAAGAAGGAGCAAACGATTATTTGACAAAACCTCTCGATTTCACCGTCGCATATGCCCGGATGACTACGCAAATAGCTTTGAAAAGAGCATCTGAAGATCTCGAGAAGCGAAACCAGATTTTTCAGTTCGAAGTCGCTCTGGCAAAACAGCTGCTCCGATCGTTGTTTCCGAAGCAAGTTCCATCAATGCAGGGTTTTGAATTCGGTTTCAAATTTGTACCTTCTTTTGCGATTGGCGGAGACTTTTTCGATGTTTTACCCGATGCGACGGTGACTGAAATGGGGTTCATTTTCGGTGACATCAGTGGGCACGGTGTTTCAGCCGCGCTTCTCAGTACCATGTTTAAGTCGCAGATACGCAGTTGTTTTGCAGGTCCTGATTCTTATATCAGAAAATTCGAAGCGTTGAATGATTGTGTCGGAAAAGAATTTCCGGCGGATTCTTTCGTTTGCTGTTGTCTGCTGATGCTGGACTCTTTGCGATCATCAGTATCAATGATCAGCGCGACTCCGCTTCCATTACTCATTCTACAGCCGGACCGCAAAATCAGGCGAATTTTTAATGGCGGTCCACCGCTCGGTTTTTTTCCCACTAACACAATGAGCGAACCTTACAATTTTCAATCCATGCAACTTGTCGAAGGTGAAACGCTTGTAGTCTTCACCGATGGTCTCACGGAATTAGAGGATGGAAGCGGCTCCATCCATTCACATGAAATTGAACGCCTGGAAAACTGGATTCTGGAAGAGTCAGCCGGCGACGCCCAGAATTTAGCAGACCGATTGCTGGAAAAAGCCATGAAGTTTTCCGGAAAAAATACGTTCGACGACGACATCATGATAATGGTCATAAAAAAGACATAATATTTACCACCGACATCCCGGATGAGGTATCCTGTCCGCTCAAGGGAAAAAAATCACGTAGTCATCTACTCGTTCCTGGAGTCATTAGCATGAAACGCATTGTTTCCGCCGCTGTCCAGTTTTCAGTGGAGCCGATGTGCGTGGAATTGAATCTCAATCGTGCTTACAAGCTGATCGCAGAATGCTGCAGGGTTTCGAAGGCCGACCTGATCGTTCTTCCTGAGAGTTTTACCACTGGATTCACACCTATGGGTTCCACGAAAGATCTTTGGAATGCCGTAGACGCGATTCCGGGGCGACTCACCGATATCGGCGTCAAGTGGGCGAAAGAGTTCAATACTCATATCGTGTTTCCGACTTACGAACGTGGCAGAAGAAGCGATATCGTCTATAACAGCGCTGCTCTGATCGGGCCCGATGGTCTTATTGGCAGTTATCGGAAAACTCATCCTTTTCCTACTGAACGTCTCGGCGGTGGCGGCTGGACAACTCCGGGCTCGCGTCCCTGCTGTCTTGAGACCCCGTTCGGCCGCGTCGGGATGGTCATTTGCTATGACGGCGATTTTCCCGAGCTGGCCCGCGTCACGACATTACGCGGAGCGGAAATCATATGCCGTCCTTCCGCATTCATGCGCACATTCGACCAGTGGGAGCTTACCAACCGCGCCCGTGCCTACGATAACCACGTCTATTGGATCGCTGCCAACAGCGTCGGATTAGATGCCGGCGGCTCCTATTTTTTCGGTTCTTCGATGATCGTTCATCCGACCGGAGGAAAGATCGCGCAGGCACGAGCCAGCGACGAGTATATCTGGGCCGAGCTTGATCCCGACCCCATCCGGACGATCCTTCCCAACGCCTCGGCCCCTCAGAATTTCGACCACCTCGAAGACCGGAATCTGATGTCGTATACCGGAATCCTCAAACCGGGGCGTTCATGGTTTGAACCGGCCAAACGCATTCCATATCAGCGCTGGCGCTGATTTTAAATGAATACACAATGAACAGGAATATCCGCCATGACTAGCAGTGGACCTCTCTCCGGCCTCGTTGTCATCGACCTGACGCGCGTTCTCGCGGGCCCATTCTGTACAATGATGCTTGCCGACATGGGAGCTGAAGTAATCAAGGTTGAGCGCCCCGAGGGCGGCGACGATTCGCGAGCTTTCGGTCCCTTTGTAAATGAGGAAAGCGCTTACTTCATGAGCATAAATCGCGGCAAGAAAAGTGTCACCCTGGATCTCAAATCCCTCCGCGGAAAAGACCTTCTCAAGCGTCTCGTCAAAGATGCCGACGTGGTGATCGAAAATTTCAAGCCGGGAGTCATGGATAAACTCGGCCTTTCCTGGCAAACCTTGTCCGATCTGAATCCGCGACTGATTTATGCCGCCGCGTCCGGTTTCGGCCGAACCGGCCCTTACAGCGATCGTCCGGCGTATGATCTGGTCATTCAGGGGATGGGCGGTCTGATGAGCATCACTGGCTCCGACCCGAAGCATCCGACGAAGGTGGGTAGTTCGATTGCCGATATTCTAGCGGGGTGCTTCACGACCATTGGCATTCTATCGGCTCTTCAGTCGCGCCACCAGAGCGGACGCGGCCAGCTTGTCGATGTCGGAATGCTTGACTGCATGGTCGCGATCCTCGAAAATGCCATTGCCCGATATGTAGGCACGGGAAAAAATCCGGAACCTATAGGCAATCGCCATCCCTCTATCGCGCCCTTTACCACCGTTCCAACGAAAGATGGGGCTATCACGATAGCCTGCGGGAATGATGATCTCTGGCGTAGATTTTGTTCGCTCACCAGACTCGAAGCTATTATCGCTGATCCGCGTTTTGCGATAAACCCTGATCGAGTGAAGAACTGGCATGATCTCGAACCAATCATAAACGACGCTTTTGAATGTTCTTTCCGCTTTCATTGCTCCGAATGAGCGTGTTATTTCGATCGAAGACTCTGCGGAATTACGTTTGAATCAGATCAACCTCGGTCGGCTCGAGGCGCGCCAACAGGGAACTGAAGCGAAAAATCAGGTATCCATCAGGGATCTCGTAAGAAATGCGCTTCGAATGCGTCCTGATCGCATAATTGTCGGGGAATGCCGCAGTGAAGAAGCACTGGATATGCTTCAGGCAATGAATACCGGGCATGATGGCTCCCTGACGACTTTACACTCGAATGCGCCGCGTGATGCAATCGCCCGACTTGAAACCATGGTTCTGATGGCAGGCGTTGATCTTCCGCTGCGGGCGATCCGCGAACAGATCGCTTCGTCAATAAATATAATCATTCAAACCAGCAGATTTTCAGATGGAACGCGCAAAGTCGTCGAGGTCGTCGAGGTCGTCGGCATTGAGGACACTAATATAATGACTCAAACGCTTTATAAATATGAGAAGAAGTCGGTTAATGATGATGGCCGGATTTGCGGCGATCTTCTCCCGACTGGCACGGTTCCTTCTTTTATCGCATCTATCCCGGATTCCATGGAAGAATCAGTTCGTCGTATGTTCTCATTATCTACAGAAACTATGTGAGGAGGTATCTAATCGGTCATGGGAAATATTGAAGTGGTTCTGGCTGGAATAAAAATCATTGCGATACTCGCAGTAATTGTTGGAATCTATCTTATACTCGAAGAGCAAATGAACGTAAGGGGTTTGAAGAGGAAGGGCCGGCTGACACCGGGATCCGGTGAAGAAGGCACTCGGGATATCACAAGCATTACGGGATCGACGCTTGATGATCAACTGATTGAAGCGCTACTCATGATCAGTTCGTGTCTCAAAGCCGGTCGGAATCTGGATCAGGCGTTTGAGCTCGTTGCTGTTGCAACTCCGGCTCCTATTTGTCTCGAATTCCGTGTTCTTGTTCAGGAACGTCGTCTTGGTGTCCCGATGGTCGATGCGTTGACCAACCTTTCGAATCGTGTAAAAAGCCGTGATCTACAGCTGGCCGTCAATGCGACCATTTTCCAGCAGGAAACGGGAGGAAATCTGGAGGATTTGTATCGCCAGATCGTCGTCACGGTTTCCGAGCGCAAAAAGATCATGGGAAAGATTATTGCAGGTACCGCTCATGCCCGCATTTCCGGAAATCTTGTAGGCGCGGTCCCACTGTTTATGGCTGTTGGTATGTTTATGTGGCATCCGGGGTACATTGCTCCGATGCTTGAAAATCCCTGGGGTCAGATTGTTCTCATTCTGTCGATTCTGTCTTCGCTGCTGGGTCTTTTGTTTATCAACCGCATGACAACCTCAATTCTTCCGGAAACCGAAGACATGATGACAAAGCAGAATACACCTCGTTCGAAAGATGGCGCCTTGAGTTTCTCCCAGCTTATTCTCGCTCCGTCGGGCCGCTTTGTGGCATCCATGCACGGTGCAATGATTGACAAGTATCGCGATGGCATGAATCAGTTGCTTACTGCGGCAGCCAGTCCCAAAGGCTGGACTGCTGACGAATTCATAGCTATCAAATTCATCTCGACCATAGTTTTTTCGCTCCTGATGATTGTTTTTTTCAACCCTCTCCAGTACGGTGCTTTTGGCTGGTTATTGTTGATTTTTGTAGCTCCCATCGGATTTCATCTTCCGCGCGTCTATGTGACTCAGCGTATTCGTGACCGCCAGAGGAATATTGAGTTTGAACTGCCATATACAATCGATCTTCTTTCGCTTTCGATCGAAGCCGGTCTCGATCTGACAGGTGGCATCGCGAAAATCGTCGAAAAATCCCGCCCAACAGATATCGTTTTGGAGTTTCAGATGTTCCTGAATGATATAAAGCTTGGGAAAACCCTTGAAGAGGCGCTTGCGGAAATGGCGGAACGAGTGCAGGTTCTATCGTTTTTCGCATTCGTTTCTTCGTTGATTCAGGCGCAGCGGCTCGGTGCTGAAATCGGGCCGACTCTTCGTGCTCAGGCTGAACAGATGCGATATCAGCGGATGATTCTTGCCGAGGAAAAAGTCAATCAGCTGCCTGTAAAACTACTGGTTCCACTCGTAATTTTTATCTTCCCGAGCATCTTCGTCCTGGTCCTTGGACCTTCAATGCTGCGTGTAATGAAAACCCTCGATCAAACCGGACTCTCTCCGAGACCAGTCGTTTTGACGCGACCCCAGATTGTCATGCCCCTCCCCTGGACTCCGCCGGCTGAACGAAGAGCTGAGCAGCCCGCGCCCTTTTCTCCAATGACACCGACGGGTCAGGTCGAGGCGCCAGTTGTCAATCCACAACCCATGGAGATAAAATAAGTATCCCGTTATCCGCTTTCGATTACTGCGAGTCCACGAATCAATTTCGCGGACTCGTTTTATATAACAGCCCAAAGAGTTTGATTCAGGCACGATATATCCTGCCCATATGTCAGCGTTCTCAGCGGCTATTTTTTTGTCAGGTCTCTTTCCGTGGTTATCAGGGGCAAAATCATCTTTTTGCTTTCTTATATTTCGAGGACATTCATGAATCCATCAACTTATTCGATCTCTTCATCTGCTGTACCGCTGCGTATCCTGGTCAGCACATGCCTTTTCGGACTCAGTTGTCCGTATCATGGCAACCCCGGAGCTGTCTGGCAAAATGGATTCGACACATTGACGGCGGCGGTCCTGGAAAATGAACAATTCGTATTCATTCCAGTATGTCCCGAGCAGCTCGGAGGACTCCCGACTCCGCGCCCTCCCGTCGAGCTTCAGGCGCCTGCCGATGCTATCTTCGCGGGCCAGGGAAGCATTCTGAGCGAGCGCGGTGATGATCTGACGTCAGCTTTCATTCTAGGTGCCCGACAGACGCTTCTTCTTGCCGAACGACTGGGTGCGCGCATGGCAATCTTCAAAGAGAAAAGTCCATCTTGCGGGCGCGGGCGAATATATTCCGGAGCCTTTGACGGTCGACTCATTTCCGGTGATGGAATGACTACAGCCCTTCTTCGAAAATCGGGCATTTTGGTGCATGAAAGTGAGACCGTTTTACAGCTCTGGAGAAATTATCACTCACTGGATATTTTCAAAAATTTGATTTGAAAGCTTTTTCACAGACATGTTTTGTGTACATTCGTACACTGAATATCGGGTTCGGCACTGGAAAAGGATTTTTGCTGATTCATGATTTATTTTTAGGCCTTAAACCCGTTATACGAAAAGCGATAGTCGGTACATTTAAAAAATAATTCGCTCTAATCGTACTTTTACACAATGATTCCCCATTGTACGCATGTTTGAATAACTTTTTTCATTGACCCGATGTTAACTCTCTGCTAATATCCGACGCGTCGAAAAGAGTTGCATTGGAGGAAAAGGGATGGGGGTTCTTAGTTTCATCAAGGGAATGAAAATAGAAGACAATCTTCCTGTTGAAGTGACTTTCAGAAGTTCCAAGAGCAATGGTGCCTTAGGCGGGATAATGGTGTGTGCGGGTACCGGTCTTCTATGGCAGGTATATGAAAAAAATCCCCTTTTCTGTTGTTTAAATGTTGTGACTCTTGCATCTATAGGTCTCGCGGCGGCCTTTGGTTTTATAGGGATACTGATCATTACTTATCGCAAATGTGTAATTATCAGCAGGCTTCACTCACGCATCGATTATATGGAGTCCAGTATATTTTGCTGGCATAGGGCGGTATATGCCTTTGACGAGCTTATTAGAATAGAAATTTCTCAGGTAGCCGAGTGTTTGTTTACATCTAAATCTTTCATGTGGACAGTCAAGGGATATTTCCAGCGCGGCAATGACCTTTCGTGTGCCCGCCTTTTTGAAAGTCTTTCCAGTGAACAGGCAAAAGAGGCCGCTAGTATGCTTTCACAGATTCTACGGCGGCCGGTTCTCACGAATTCCTGCCGCGGCTCAGTTCGTACGTCCTTCACGAGCCAGGCCGGCGTTTAGCCGGTCTCTGTCTCATTCGTCATACCCACCGGGTAACCGGTGGGTTTTTTTTAGCGCACTATTTTCGCTGGTGAACACGGTTGCGATCAAGAATGCTCCGAATTCGTGCCTTCTTCGAACGCAACATTTCGGCGTATTTTTCAAAGTCATCATGGCCGGCCGGATCACCGGATTCATCAACTTTTGTTGTATCCCCGCAAACTGATGCGACGGAAGCGAGCACGCCGACCGCTTCGAACCAGGTCACTGATTCATCGCCCCGCAGATATCCGTTGCCATATCCCAGCTGAATTCCTCGCTTAGAGAGGGCTTCCAGTGCCCTGGATTCAGGGGAACCGGCCGCCACATCAACATACGTGGCGGGAGTGAATTCAGTTGATGAAGCCAGATTTTCTGTTTTTGCAAGGAGGCCTTCGATCAAAACCGCGAACTCTGCGCGATTTAGAGCTTCGAAAGGATCCTGCACCTCAATGCTTACGTCTCCCGTGTTATGAGCGCGCTTAGCCAGAATTCCTTTCATCAGCAGAACCGCATCACGACGCAACAGTGGACGATTTCCGTCGAAGCTCGCTTTGAGTGGAATTCTTTCGAATCCGCCGGCATCGTAAACTGTTTTGATCGAAGCCATTACAGGATGATCGGTGGGAATGTCGACGAAGAAAAAGTCTGTTTTTTTCGTTCTGGACATCATGTCCGCCGCCGTCTGTTCATACAGTCGGTACAATAAATACACAGCCTCGCGTTTGGTAAGGTTCTTTTCAATACCAAAGTAGCCGGACTGATAGCCCCGTGCAACGCCCTTGCTGCGCAAAAATGCTAAAGCGGCCTGATACTTCGGCGGAGGCGCATAATCTTTGAATCCAGTATCACATGGAGCCGGAAGATTTATGAATCCGGAGTCGGCGAGATGAATCACTGCTCGACACAAAGTCTCGAGTGCCTGTTTCCGGGAAATCGATTTTCTTGGGTTGCCTAATTCGAAGATGCCGGTAGACTCGAGATCGCTCAATTCAGAACCTGCGGGAGCTCCAAGCATTTGCAGGGTCTGTTTGAGAACACGGCCAAAATCGCGACGAACAATAGCAACATCCACGAGGCCGAATCTGATATCGGAGGCATCCAGAATCCCTATATCGACCCCGAGACGCAGTTCCGGTGCCATGCGAGCCTCTGTAATACGTTCCGAAACAGCCTCAAGACCGCGCAGATCGAAGGATGTTGCCGTCATTACGCCTGCTGCAAGTGTCCCGATTAGAAAATACCTTGTGCGTTCGTTCATCATGGAGCTCTCCCCAAACTGTGAGTTCACCATTTTTATCGGCAGTTTGAGAAAATAATTGAACGGGGAGTGATTACATAAAATATGATATAATTTTCGGCAATCAATCAATTATCGCAATCATTGTTATGATACTACCTGCTCTTGTAAAATCGATCCGTCGCATGGTTGCATGGCATCAATTAAATCGGAGGACTGATCATGATCTGGGAATCATTTACTTCACAACTTCGTTCCGTTATCGAATGGAAGGATCCGCCTGCGGATGTCCTGATCTATCGCTGGGATGGTTCAGACGACGAGCTCAAAAATGCTTCGAAGCTCCTGGTCGGTCCTGGCCAGGCAGCGCTTTTCGTGTATGAGGGGCGCGTCGAAGCCATTCACACAAACGCAGGCCTCTTTGATATAAAAACCGCCAATATCCCATTCTGGACAACTCTGACCAAAATAATGCAGGGTTTCCAGTCGGAGCACAAAGCATATATATACTTTGTGCGAACCACGACTTTCCTGAATCAGAAATGGGGAACGAAAGCCCCGATCAAATACGACGATCCGAAATACAAGTTCCCTGTAGGTCTTCGTGCTTTCGGAAACTTCTCTTTGCAGATCACTGATCCGGCATCTTTTCTGATCGATTTTTCCAGCACTCGCGGCCTGTATCGCATTGATGAGATTCGGGCGGCGATCGTTGACCGGATCCTGACTCCTCTCACCGACATCCTCGCCGAATCCGGTTTCAGTTATGCCGAAATAGACAAAAATCGCATGGAACTTTCAGCAAAGCTGAAAGAGGCTTTGAAAGCAGATTTTACGGCGCTTGGATTCGATCTGTCCGATTTCCGCATCGAGAATACAGACTTCGACGAAGATACGAAGAAGCGCATAGACAAAATCTCGGACAAGATCGCCGATGCTCATGCCATCAGGGCACTTGGTGATATCGATGCCCGCAGTATGGGCAATTATGCAGCGGTGGAGCAGCTTAGAGCCACTAACACCGCCGCCGGAAACACCAACGGAGCCGCCGGAATGGGCGTCGGTTTCGGCGCCGGCATGGGACTTGGACAAGGCATGGCCGGCATGTTCCAACAGCCCATGGCGTCTCAACAACATCAGTCCCAGGCGGCTACAATTACATGCGGCGCATGCCAGGCCCCAATGGATCCCGGGGCGAAATTCTGCCCGAGTTGCGGTAAGCCCAATATGCAGGGAAAGACAAACTGCACCGCCTGTGCGAAACCCATGCCCGCTGGTGCTAAATTCTGTCCGGAATGCGGTGCCACCCAGGCTTCCGCGAAATGTCCCGGCTGTAAGGCCGAAATCGCTCCAGGAACAAAATTCTGTCCTGGCTGTGGTCAGAAGATATAACCACAGATAAAGACGGGACGCGAATTAACCACAGATGAACACGGATGGACACAGATAAAGACCGGACGAGAATTAACCACAGATGGACACGGATGGACACAGATAAGACGGGACGAGAATTAACCACAGATGAACACGGATTGACACAGATAAAGACCGGATGCGAATTAACCACGTAACAAAGAAAAGTGGTTTTCGAACTAAATCAAACTGTGTTCATCCGTGGTTAATTTTTCTCTATTGATTTGATTGTGCCGAGGCCACTGACCATGGCCTTCCACTTCGTTTGTAAGCGCATTTTCAGAAAAAGATCCGCTCCGATCTTTTTGTCTCCGATCGTTCCGACATCTTTGTAGATCGTACCGTCACTGGTTTTGAACGTGACCTTATAGATTTCATCACGACCGACATTTCGCCGTTCACCAAGACGATCCGTCGGATGTTCGGAAGCACCAGTGTCAGGCCATTTGGGTTCTTCAGATGTCCCGGATAATTTCTTCTCATCTATTGGTCGCCATTCATTGATATTGAACGTCACCCACGTATCATAAATCGGTTCGCTACGATATACAGGTTTTCTCACCCGTCTCGTTTTTGTACGATTTTCGTAGATTGGCTGGTCGGTATATGTTTCCTTGAAGCGCCCGTTTCCAAGGTTCTTTACCCCTGTTTTCACCTTTTTGGTTCCGACTTTAACCTGCTCGGAATAACTCTCGTCGACGTCTTCTTCACCGATCTGAATCTTGCGCTGAGATCGCTCTTTTCTTGTCTGTTCCAGGTTTGTTGCGGCCAACGGCACGCGATCTTTCCAGTCGCTCTTTCGAACTGCCTGAAACTCTTCGACCTTTATTGTCCTGGCCCATGATAAACCGGTCACTTCAAATAGGCTCTCGGTTGTCCTGCATTCGAGACCCATTATCACCAGAAAGAATAGAATTACCGCTAAACAGCCGAATTTTAAATAACCGGGCAGCTTTGTTGCAGCAGCTTTTGCATCAGAAGATGGTTCGGCCGCAGTTTGCTCCGGTTCACTTATCGGAATATCTTTCTGCTCACGATCTTTGCCGGACTCTTTTCCGGCACTGCACTGTTTGCATGTTGTTCGACCACCGGGATTGCTGGTTGAACAATAGCCGCACACCCAGTCAGCGACGAGGGCTTCCTGCTTTGCCGCCTCATCGTTGATTATTTCGCCATCCTCTTCGTAGATAAACTCAACATTTCCACGCGCAGCTCCACATGACGGACAATGTATGTGGCTTCCAGTATTTTTCTGGCTGCAGTTGGGGCAGATCCATTTTCCTTCGCGAATGATCTCTTCCATGGTCGCTCTCCGGTGGTAGGATTTTCCTGATCATGAAATCTACCACGGTTTCTCCCTTCAGACAAAATTATGAGTTGTCGTGGTATGCTGTTTGATTGATCTGTGATACATTCATATATATCCAGTTGTAAGACGTATTTATTATTGTCCGCACATGGAGGACACTCGTGAAGCAGATTCTTGTTATCGATGATGACGCTCAGCTTTGCTTTTTGATGAAGCAGATCCTGGAAAGCAGTGGTTTTGCAGTCATCATGGCTTCAGATGGCCGTGAGGGCCTGGAGATCCTTTCCCGACAGACTGTAGATCTTGTAATTACAGACATCTTCATGCCGGAAAAGGAAGGGATTGAGACGATTACTGACATTCGTGCCAAGTTTCCTGACTTAAAAATAGTGGCAGTTTCCGGAGGAGGACGTAGTGGTTCGATCGAGTATCTTTCGATGGCCCAGAGACTCGGAGCCAGCAAGACGCTTTTAAAGCCTTTTTCGAAGGATGAATTGATCCAGGTTCTGGTTGACCTGGGCGTCTGAGAAGTTATAGAGCAGCTTGCAATTACCAAAGAAGCCTAAATATTCCCTGCTCTTTACACCAGGCGAGATTACTCACATTCGTTCGGAATGACAAACAATGCTGTCATTTCGAACGAAGGGAGAAATCTCAACTAACAGGTTAGCATCCTTTGTTAATCATGGTGCAGCTTGCAAAATTCATGTAAGATACAAATGAAGAATAAGCAACGGTTGCATTGGCGATCGATCGTTGTTGGATTGGTATTTGTCTTATTATTTTCTACTTCTTCAGCTCACGGGGTTCCCACCATTAAAATAGGTGTGCTGGCCTCTCGTGGAGAAGAAAAATGTTATCAGATGTGGAATTCCACCGCGCAATATCTTACTCGTGAAATTCCAGGAAAAGTATTCGAGATAATAGCTCTTTCCTACGATGCATTACCATTTGCGGTCAAAAATGACAAAATAGATTTTGTCATCGCTAACCCGTCTTCATATGTTGAACTCGAAGCTGAGTATGGTATTACACGCATAGCGACGCTGAAAAACCGCCTTTTTTCAAAAGGTTACTCTTACTATGGCGGCGTCATTTTTACCAGATCCGATCGTTCTGATTTGAATAGTCTTTACGCACTTCGTGGCAAAAAATTTTTTGCGGTTGATCGTGCATCCTTTGCCGGATTTCAAATGGCCTGGCGCGAAATGAGGGAATGCGGAATCGAACCGGACAGGGATTTTGCCAGTCTCGAATTCTGTGAGACGCTGGACTCAGTCGTTTTTGCGGTAAAAGATGGGAGGGCCGACGCCGGAACTGTACGCACGGACACTCTCGAACGAATGGCGGCGGAAGGCAAGATTAACCTGACTGATTTTCGCCTGGTTCCAACCCCTCATTCCCTGAGCAGTAGCGATTTTTTTCCATTTCGTCACAGCACTATCTTGTACCCGGAATGGCCATTTGCACGTACGAAACACGCCAGTGAAGAAATGTCCACGAAGGTTGCCATCGCTTTGCTGCAAATGCCTCCGGACAGCCCAATGGCCAGTGATTCCCTGAGCAAGGGCTGGACTTCGCCAATGGATTACCAGCCTGTTCATGATTGCATGCGCATCCTTAAAATCGGGTGTTATAAAGATTTTGGCAAAATAACCCTGCTCGCTATTGTAAAAAACTACGGTTACTGGCTGCTATGTATCCTGGGTTTGTTTCTGTTGGTACTGAAAACCAATCACCGACTATCCGGTTCCGAAAAAAACCTGCAGAGTAAGATTGTTGAAATCGAGGTAGCAGAGCGCAAATTCAGACATCTTAGCTATCATAACAGCCTCATATTGAATTCGATAAAGGAAGGTTTGATAGGCCTGAATTCGTCCGGAATACACACTTTTGTAAATTCCGCGGCTTCCCCTCTTCTCGGATATCCAATCGACGAGTTGTTGAACAAGTCCAGTCATAACACCTGGCATCATGTAACATCCGATGGAGAGAAATTTCCGCCTGAAAAATGTCCTATTCTGCATAATATAGTCGATGGGGTTCCAATTCACGATTCCTAAAGCTGGCGAGGATAACCCGGTCGATTTGGCTTCGATAAGGCCGGATAACGTTAAAAGCCTTACCTGGAAGACACCGGACAAGGAAGATGTCCGTGCGGAACGCGCCCAGGGAAGCTCCGGCAAGAAATTCAAACTCGTGAAGCCAGGTGAATTCCGTGGGGAAGAGAGTGAATTCGCGGGTTTGTTGTCCCGTTTCGAAAGCCTCAAATCCCAACGAATCATTCAGGCAAATGCGACGGATACAAAACCGTTCGGCATCGGAACAGATTCGCCGACACTCACAATAGAAACCGCACCTGAATCCGCGTCCGGCACAGTTTCGGGGGAGGCTTCGGGCAAAACTTCCGGCGGTATTACTACGTATACGCTTGGTTCGGCGAGTCCGATGGGCGGTTCCGTGTATATGATGAGAAGCGGAGATCCTGCTCTCTATCTGGTCCCGGGAGACGTGTCGTCGGCATTCTCGAAGACCGTCAACGATCTGCGTGCCAAAACAATTTTCCCGGAAGATTTCTCTGGAGTTTCGTCAATCACGATCCAGCTTGGAACTGAGACGGTCGAACTCGAAAAGCAGACAGGCCACCCCTGGATGATAGTCTCTCCCAAGCCGATTGACGCCGACACCGGAGAAACGTCGAATCTGCTCTTCGGAGTGCATGACCTGCGGGTATCGCGATTCGTGGAAGATCTTCCCCGGGTGGCTTCAAGCGGCGCAGTCACAGCCGAGGCCGATACCGCCGGCGACAAAAAATATGGTTTCGATAAGCCTGAACTGCGCGTTCGACTGACCGATGGGGCAAAGAGCTATACGTTGATAGTCGGCAAAGAAGAGAACAGAGAACATTATCTCAGGCGTTCGGATGAGTCGTGGGTCTATGCCGCTCCTGAGCAGATGATCAAAAACCTGGAGAAGGACTATAACCGGCTTCGCACAAAGGATCTGCCGGCAGCGCCCCGTCATGAGCTGACCTCAATCATTGTGAAGACTGCCTCCGCAACGGCGGAACTCAGAATGCAGAAGGTGGAAGCGGCACAGACTTCGGCCTCGGCAGCATCTTCGGCTTCAGGCACGGCGAGCGCGGTCGCGAATAATGCTTCCACAACGGCTTCAGGAGCATCGGTCATGGCTTCCGCGTCTGTTCCGGTGGCGACTTCGCCGGTCTGGATGGTCGAAAACAGGAAGCTGGACGAAGCGAAAGTGAATGCTCTTATCGATGCGTGGGCAACGAATAAGGTGAATAGCTTCATACCGATATCTGAACGCGAAAAAGAAGGCCTGGCGACGGAAGACAATTCGGATCGCTTGGAGCTGACCACGGCAAGCGGTACAGTCGCCATTGTTTTCGGAAAAGGCGATGGAACGCTTATATCTGCCCATATTCAAGGCATGGATGAACTGGTCCGACTGCCGGTGGCATTGCATTCAGCGTTCAAGGCGCTTGCCGATGCCGCGTCTCCGCCACCGCCTCCCCCACCCCACCCTCAGTCTCAGACTCAAACTCAAACTCAGCCAGCGTCTTCCGCAGCACCGGTATCTTCGGCTGCTCCTGTTGTGATGCCCATCGAGAAAGCGCATGATTAACAAAGGATGCTAACCGGTCAGTTGAGATTTCTCCATTCGTTCGAAATGACAGCTGTGTTTGTCATTCCGAACGAATGTGAGGAATCTCGATTGGCGTAAAGAGGCTACTATTAAGGCTTCTTTGTTAATCGCGAGAAAGGGAAATAATGCAACCATACTTTACTGATCTCGAAACCCCGGTTCTGCTGATCGATAACCACATACTAAACGCCAATCTGGAGCGTGGGCAATCCATGGCAAAGGCGCATGTACACGCACTGCGCCCACATATCAAGACCCACAAGTGTCCTGCTCTGGCTGATCGGCAACGCGCACTCGGAGCGACAGGGTTTACGGTCGCGACGATCGATGAGGCAGAGAGTTTCATGGATGCAGGTTTCAATGATCTGTTTCTCGCGTATCCGATCGTCGGAGCCGTGAAGATTCGACGCGCTCTTGCTCTGGCCGAGCGGGGAAGGATGATTCTGGCCGCTGATCATCAAGACCAGCTCCGGGAGTTATCCGATGCCGCCCGGGCAACCGACAAGACCATCGAAGTGCGTCTCGAAGTAGACTGTGGACATCACCGCTGCGGGCAACTCCCCGGCTCTGACCTTGTAACTCTTGCCCGTGCATTGATTTCTCTCGGCGGACTGCGTCTCGGCGGAGTTTATACCCATGCCGGACATGCCTATGGAGCAGCCACCGCTGAGGAAATAGTACATATCGGTGGCCGTGAAGGAAGAGCTGTCGTAGATGCGACGAATCTTTTGCGCGACATCGGTCTGCAATCGGAAGCGGTAAGCGCGGGTTCGACCCCTACCCTGCCCCACTGCGCGGCCATTCCCGGAGTAAACGAACTTCGCCCTGGAAACTATGTCTTCAACGATGCAATTCAGGTTGCCCTGGGAGTCGCCGGAATCCAGGAGTGTGCCCTGAGCGTCCTGACAACCGTCGTTTCCGTGTTCGATGACAGATTCATCATCGATGCGGGAAGCAAAGCCGTAGGCCTGGACAAAGGGGCGCACGGCCTCGAAAAAACACATAACTATGGAATATTCCTGGACAACGGAGCAAACTGGGAATTGGCGAGACTTTCCGAAGAGCATGGCATAGTCACGATCGCCCCCGGGGGGCGACGGCCGGATGTCGGAGAGCGATTACGATTCGTTCCGAACCATGCCTGTGCTGCGGTAAACCTGCATCGCCATCTTTTCGTCGTCGAAGCCGGAAAAATTATTTCCGAATGGAGTACCGCAGGCCGGCGATAAAGGTAGGGCGCGACCGCTGGGCGCGCCGTATTGAATCTATGCACACCCTCTTTTCGGCGGGCCCGGCGGTCCCGCCCTACCTGAAGATCGAAACTTCAACTGTCAGCTGTTTATCCAGCCCTGGCGTTTCAGCACGCCCTTCAGTATTTCGAACTGTTTTTCAAGCTCCGGCATAGTTTCCTCTATTCTGGAAAGGTTGTTTTCTTTTCCGGCTTTTTCCAGGATTAAAGCGATGTCACGAAGACCATTCGCTGCGACATTGGCTGAGGATCCTTTAATGGTATGAGCATGCCTCCAGAGGTTCGAGACATCGCCTTCCTTGAAGAACTTTTCCACTAAAGCTATTTCTTTGGCCGCATCATCGACGAATCTGGGAAGAAGCTTCAACGCCAGTTCCCGGTTGTTCAGAAAACGATTCAGCATGTTCTCCTGATCAAACACGGCTTTGTCACCATCATTAAGACTACTTTCTGAAGACTCAGATTTATTCACAATATTGTCAATAATTTTCTCCTGTCCCTTGTCATCAGCATCTTTCCCATCATCAATTTTCTTTTGTCCATTCTCGATAGCAGCTTGCCCATCCTCATTTGTTTTTTTCAACCATTTTTCGATAAGCCCGAACATAATGCCCGGTTGAATCGGTTTGCTCAAATAATCACTCATTCCCGCTTCCATACATCTTTTTCGATCCTCTTCCATAACACCGGCAGTCAAGGCTATTATCGGAATGTCATTTCGCAAGACCCCGGATTCATTCGTACGGATAAGGCGTGAGGCTTCAAAACCATCCATTTCGGGCATATGGCAGTCCATTAAAACAATGTCATATGGGGTTGTCCTGAGCTCTTCGATGGCTCTCTTTCCATTGTCGACGACATTTACGTTGTAACCAACCTTCTGTAGAAGAGCAAGGATAACCATCTGGTTTATTGAGTTATCCTCGACTACCAGAATGCGCAACCTGGAATTTGCCGGCTTGGAGACAAAAGCTCCAACCTCCGACTGGTGAAGACGGACTTTTCTTCCGAGAGCGAGCGCCAGACAATCATATAGCTGAGAATAACGCACGGGCTTGAAAATAGAGTTGACAAAGCCCAGGAGTTCCGACTGCGTAAGGCTTTCCTGCCTGGCCAGTGTGCTGAGCATGATCAGTCGGGTCTCTTTCAACCCGGCATCAGCCCTGATGGCTTGCAGCAGTTGAACTTCTTCCGCACCCGGAGTGAGCATGTCCAGCAAGGCTATTTCAAAAGGTTCCCCCTGCTTTGCCGCCGTGTGTAGTTTTTCCAGCGCTTCCGCCGCATTGCCGGTTTCTTCGTAATAACATTTCCATGATTTCAAATATGAGGCTATGACCTGGCGATTAGTGGAAGGAGAATCGAGTATCAATACTCTGATTCCGGCGAGATCGAAAAGGGGCTCGGAACCCTGTTCGCTGATCTCCGGCTTTTTTTCGAACATTGCTGTGAACCAGAAGTTCGAACCACGCCCTTCCTCGCTCTCGACGCCTATCGATCCTCCCATCATTCCGGAGAGTTGCCTGGAAATAGCCAGGCCCAGCCCGGTGCCACCGTATTTGCGCGTGGTAGAGCCATCCACCTGGACGAATGGTGAAAAGAGTTCAGTGACACGGTTCTTCGGGATACCGATACCGGTATCCGAAACGACGAATCGCATTGTTACCCGCCGTTCGTCTTCGGAATCGACCGTAACTCGTACCACGACTTCACCCTCACTGGTGAATTTCACGGCATTCCCTATCAGATTAATCAGGATCTGACGTAAACGCCCCGGGTCACCCCGCAACTGCAAATTCAGTTCAGGAGCCATCAGACACGCAATCTGGAGCCCTTTTGCATGCGCCTGGAGAGTCCGCATCTCAAGAGTCTCCTCGACTACGTCTCTAAGATAAAAATCCAGCATTTCAAACTCGAGTTTTCCGGCTTCTATTTTTGAAATGTCCAGAATATCGTTTACGAGCGTAAGCAGAGATTCTCCGCTGATTTTCACGATTTCAGCCAATTTACACTGTTCGCCCGTCAGCCCACTTTGTAAAAGGAGGTCGGTCATTCCGATAACACCGGTCATTGGAGTCCTAATCTCATGGCTCATATTAGCCAGAAACTCACTTTTAGCTTTATTTGCCCGTTCAGCCTCTTTGGCAAGCTCGTTAGCTCGTTCTGTAGACTGTTCGAGCATCTTATTGGTTTTCGCCAATTCGGCTGTGCGGACTATCACCAGGTTTTCAGCCCTGAATCTGGCGGTAACAAGAGTGTTCAGATACAGCGCCAGTATAATTGTGATCAGAATTCCAACCGGCGGGATCGCAAGATATCCACGCGGGAAGAAGCTATTGTAAAAGGTGGGTAAGGGCAATATTGTCAGGCGCCAATCACAGCCGGGTATCGGCAAAGCCGAGACGAAAACAGGCCACTTCATGGGTTCTGAAATCTCTTCGGAACTTAATCTCGAATCGTGTCGATAGATGAGTTTAACTTGGGGAGAATTGGAGAAGTCTTCGATAAAAAAAGATAAGGCCGCCGGGGCTGTTTTTCTGATCACGCTTTCGATGAAATCTCCAATCTGCATTACTCCGAGAACGAATCCACGAAGATAGTTTCGACGATTCGATACGGTGGTAACATTCGCATTTTTTGAGTAAAGCGGGAAAAACATTAGAATGCCGTCCTGATTACTTTTTTTCTGAAGCAGCTTCACCGGAGCCAGAACAATTTGCCGCCCTTCATCCCGCGCTTTTTCCAAGACTGCGCGCCTGAGTCGGTCACTTCCAAGATCAAAGCCCAGAGCCAGTTCGCCTCCGGCTGCGGGTTCGATATAATAGGCTGGGAAATATTCGTTACGCTCCGCTGCCGTAACCAGTTTTCCATCGGCGTCCCTTTCGGTGATCCGAAAATCATTCAAGCCGTCATTTCGTGCCCTGGTTTCGTACTCACCCCGTTCCGCTCCAGTCACGCGAGGAACCCATGTCACAGCCTGCATGAACATATGCCCCGACATCGGTTCAGCGAATCTGGAAAAGTCACGGCGATCCAGGAATGCTGAGTTTTCCATGAAACGGACCAGATCGTTAAGATCATTTTGACAGTGCTCGAAATCTGTGGAAATATTCTCCATTCGATCGTTACAGTACCGGTAAAATATTGACTCAAAAGATTCGAACGCATTTTTCCGCGCCTCTGAAAACACGGCAACAGACACCATGGTTCCGATAACGGTAACTATAACGGCCGTACCCCATCGAAGAAAAGGATCTGCCTCGGCAAACTCGACCGTAGATCGGCGTCTCCTCTGACGATAGACAAAAATCAGAACGAGTGCCCAGATGAATAACAGAATAAATCCGATGGATTTCAGTCGTTCGAATGCCACCTCGGAATGAAATGCCCGCACATCTTCGCCGATACAAAGTACGGCCATGGCTTTGCCTTTATTATCCAGAATTGGAGCGAATGCCGTCACCCATGTGCCGGATCTGTCAACAAAATTGGGTTCGACAAATGCTATTCCGTTAGAGATAAGCTTTATCAGCGAGTTGGAAACACCTTCATACTCCTGACCAGGCCAAAGCTGCTCAGGACTGTCGGCAGGCTCAGAATCCGCGAGAATAACGACATGGTTATTTTCGAATCTGGTCAGATAAACAAAACGAATATTCGGTAATGCTCTACGCATGGCCGACAAAAAGTCTTTCACCTGATTATAAACAGGGGTATCGATATCGTCATACGAACCGGAAAGATTGGCAATTCCTTCCTGATTCAGACTGAAAGTCGCCTGCTTCGCCATCTCCAGGAGACTGGCCTGTTGCCGTTGTGTTTCTCTCAAACCGATCAGTTGAGTGACATACCATCCGCTGAACAATATGATCATCAAAGCGACAACGAATGCCGCGACCCGGGAATGATTTAGAAATGATTCTATATATTCCGGCTGATGGTTATCTTCATGATATAACCAGACTCCGATTGTGGTCATACCAATCAGGAGAGCACATAGCAATTGAACGGAAATTCCGATATGAGTTATGAAAGAGGCAATACTTTGAAAAAAAGCCGGGGAAAATGACATTGTATATGCGTCAGATTCGATTATGAGCGCAAATGAATATAGAGCCATTCCGATGGCCGATATCGCCAGCGGAATCTTGCCGCGGGGTGATGATCTGGCAAGCGAAAGCAATGCATCGGAAGCCCGGAGTGAGCTCGCGAATCCAAACACAATGCAAACACTGGCGACAATGTCCGATATTCCGACCAGATATCCGGCGATTGACAAGGCGGAGAGTATCACGTAGATCGTGATCCCCTTGGACTTGCCTTTAATGGCAGAGATTTCATTCCGGCCGAATTCGACCAGAAAAAAGAAAGAAACCGCCGTGAGAAGCAGACGAAACCTGGCGAATGCCGAAGAATCACCAAGGCTGGGAACGACCATGTTCATCCATTCAGACAATCCATGCGTCAGTCCGAACATCCCAAGCCATTTCCAGGGCAGATTTTTCAAGCCGTATCGATGTATTATCAAGCATCTCGCTGCCAGCGCAAGAAAAGCCAGCCCAAGGACAAAGAAAATAAAATCCATTTGACCTTGGATTTCAGGAAACTTCATCTGACATTTCGTTTTCTTCGCTGGTGCGAATAATACTATTCATACTAATTACACGCATAATTTATGAGTAGGGGCATGATTAACAAAATTATTTGTCATTCCGAACGAATGTGTGGAATCTCGGTATATACATTAGACTTGGTTTA
>JADFYG010000021.1 GCA_015233155.1 Candidatus Rifleibacteriota bacterium | reverse complement strand
TTAATCGCCATGAAAGCGTTTTTCGAACGGCTTTGGTTGGAATCGGCGAACGCGGACAGCAGATCCCTGTGTTGTGGGTCGAGCTTGAGAAAGGCATTTCAAACCCTGATTTTGATAAGATTATCAAGGAGCTATCCACTCTCGGAGCTGAATTCCCGCATACACGCCTGATAAAGAAATTTTTATTCCACTCTGCGTTTCCTGTCGATGTCAGACACAATGCGAAAATAGGGCGGGAGTTGCTTGCCACGCTTGCCGCCAAACAGTTGAAATCAGCGGAAGCGCTGACATCTCGTTCATAACTTTATTTGATTTATTCAATAACGAGATGTAATCTGTCTGGTCGGGTAATTCGGCGAAGGGGCGAGCACCTGCCTGATTGTGTTCGATGCGTTGGGGCATGTTACGCTTCGCCCGAGAGATGCCAGATTTTGCGAGGAATATATCATGAATGAAACGAACGAACCTGGTCTGAAACCGGGTATGAAAGTTCTTGTAACAGGCGGTGGCGGTTTCCTTGGAAAGGCCATTGCGACGAAACTCCGTGAGCGCGGATTAGCGATTCGCAGTTTTTCACGCGGAACATATCCTGAATTACAAAAACTCGGGATCGAAACTGTGTCGGGTGATATTACTGACGCGGCCGCTGTAGAAAAGGCTTGCTCCGGTTGTGACATAGTATTTCATGTTGCTGCAAAACCGGGCGTCTGGGGTCCATACGAAGATTATCATCGCGCCAATTACATCGGAACGGAGAAAGTCGTAGAAGCCTGTAAGAAGTTGAAGATAGGCCGCCTTGTCTATACCAGCTCGCCGAGCGTGGTTTTCGACGGCAAAAACATGGAAAATGGCAATGAGTCAGTTCCATACCCCGATCATTATGAGGCGCACTATCCTAAAACCAAAGCCATGGCTGAACGACTTGTGCTTTCTTCCAATGGCCCCACCCTCTCGACGGTTTCGATTCGACCTCATCTGATCTGGGGACCTGGTGATAATCACCTGGTTCCACGCTTAGTTGCGGCGGCGCGCCAGGGCAACCTCAAGTTTGTAGGTAACGGTATGAACAGGATCGATACTATCTATGTAGACAATGCCGCCGATGCGCATATTCTCGCCGGCGAGCGCCTCGCCCCGGGGGCTGCATGTGCGGGCAAAGCATATTTTGTCTCAAATGGCGACCCGCGACCCATCTCAGAAATAGTGAATGGAATTATCCGGGCGGCCGGCCTTCCGCCGATTCCGCTTTGCGCGACTATTTCTCCGACCGCGGCTTGGTTTATAGGCGGTCTGCTCGAGATGGGGTACAAACTGTTCAATCTGTCCGGCGAGCCGCGCATTACGCGATTTACGGCAAATGAGCTTTCTACATCGCACTGGTTCGATCTTTCCGCGATACGTCGCGATCTCGGCTATTCACCGAAAATCAGCATAGAAGAAGGCATGGCTCGTCTCGAGTCATGGTTTACCTCCCACCCGGAAAAATGAAAGGCTTATGATTACAAAACATTCCGCCAACGAAACATCCTCCATTTCCTCTTCTGGTATTTCGACAACCGATACATCGGACGAATTACCCACTCAGGTTGCTGCGACTACCGAGGAAACCGGCCCTGTGCTTCCGGTATATCCGGATTTTAGATTCGACCAGCTCAGTGAGCGGGTCACGAAAGCCGTCGCCACCATGGGTTGGACGGCCCCTTTGGCAGTACAGGCACGCGTGGTTCCGTTTCTGATGGACGAGCGCGATGTGATCGTTCAGTCGCGCACCGGCAGCGGAAAAACCGGCGCATTCGTAATTCCTATCGTTGAAAAAATAGATCCGAAGCGTCGCGATGTACAGGCTCTGGTGCTTGTTCCAACCCGGGAACTCGCTCAACAGGTACATAATGAAGTCGTACGTCTTTGCAACGGCGACACAGGAGTTTCTGTTGCCATCTACGGTGGCACGGGATACAAGACTCAGCTCGATGCACTGAAGAATGGCGCTGCGGTAGTCGTGGCCACTCCCGGACGCCTGCTTGACCATCTGAACCGCGGCACGCTTTCCCTGAAGAACATCAGGACGCTGATTCTCGATGAGGCTGACGAGCTTCTTTCCATGGGCTTTTTTGGAGATCTGCTGCGCGTAAAAGTATTTCTCCCGCGCAAACGTACATCAGCCATGTTTTCCGCGACGATGCCAAGCAGTGTTCAACGCCTTGCTCACGAATTTTTGAACGAACCATTCTTTCTGGGTTTGTCGGGTGACTCGTTGTCAGTGCCACAAATGGAGCATCATTACTATACTTGCGAGGCAATGTGGAAAGATCGCGCCCTGATGAAGATCATCGAGGCCGAAAATCCTACTAACGGCATCATCTTCTGTAATACGAAGGATGAAGTCGGCTATCTGACGGCCTTGCTACAACGATACGGTTATGATGTTGAACCAATCAGCGGCGATCTTGGCCAAAAAGATCGCGACCGGGTCATGACGAAATTGAGGATGAATCGTTTGCGGTTTCTGGTGGCCACGGATGTCGCTGCCCGCGGCATTGATATCAGTCATCTCGAATATGTTTTCATCTATGATTGGCACAAAGATTTTGAGCAGTATATACATAGGGCGGGCCGTACCGGTCGCGCCGGAAAAAGCGGCATAGCGATAAGTCTTGTCAGCATCCTGGAAGAAGCTGATTTGAAACGTGCAGGGCGTCGCCACAGCATCGATTTCGTCAGTAAGACGATTCCCGATGATTTAACTCTTCAGGGAATGATCGCCGAGCGTTTTATAACTCGTCTCGAAGCTGAGCGCCGCGACCTGGATAAACCGCGCATGGAACGCCTTAACCGATATGCGGCTATTCTTCCGGCTCTGCGTGATCACGAACAGGGACCGCAGCTACTGGCATTGTTGGTCGATCAATATCATCAGAAGATGGTCAAAGAAGCTCTGATCCCCCCCCCGACTGCTGATGGCAGTCCAGCGCCAGATGATGAGGACTCGTTTACTCCACGTTCAACTGCTCCCCGGCGGGAAGACAGAGAGAAGCGTCCCTTCAGTCGTGGCAGAAGCGGCGGAAACCGCAGCCACAGTGGTCCGCGATAATTAGCCACTAAAGTAACATAGCCTCCCAGATATGCATCTGGAAGGCTATGTGAGATACCAAACTTACCGGAAAGTGAACGAGACTATTTCTTCACTTCTTTTTTGATCCATTCCGTGGTGACCGATTTCGGGCGTATGATCGGCATATTGGTTCCGCGATTCATGACTGCCTGAGCGAAAACTCCCATGGCTCTGGAGACAGCGAAAAGAACCGTGTAAAATGAAAATTCCGACAAACCGTAGTGATATAGAAGAGCACCGGAAGCGGCATCGACGTTCGGCCACGGATCCTTGATTTTCTGTACTTCCTTGAGGACATCCGGAACCACATCGAAAACTCTGGAAACTGTATCAAAAACATCACTTCCTGCGCAATACTTCTTTCCGAATGCAAGGATCGCATCAAATCGCGGATCGGTGATTCTCAGTACGGCATGACCGTATCCGGGTATTACCTGACCGGAATTGAGGGTTTCCCAGGCATAGTCCTTGAGCTGTCTTTCCGTGGGGACTCCATCGAATTTCTTAATCGTTTCCAGGATCCACTTCAGACATTCCTGGTTGGCCAACCCATGAAGAGGACCGGCTAATCCGTTGAGACCGGCGGATAGAGAGAAATAAAGATCGGATAGAGCCGAATTAACCGTGGAAGCTGACATCGCGGAGACGTTGCCACTCTCGTGATCGCTATGAAGAACCATGTAGAGTCTCATCAGCTTAGTGAACTCACCATTGGGATCAGCGATGCCGAGCATATGAGCGTAATCAGCCGCCCAGTCGAGTTTGGGATCGCTCTGAATAAGGGCGCCCTTGTAGTATCGCATACGGTAGATTCCGGCGGCGATGGTGGGAAGGATAGCCAGAATGTTCAGGGCATCTTCCAGCGTCGCGTCCCAATACTCATCCTTTTTCATTCCCTCATCATAGCGCTTTTGAAATACGGACTCTTTCTGCATGATGAGGATAGCGGTATTCAGCATTGCCATTGGATGAGAATCTGCAGGCATGGCTCTGAGAACATACCAGACATAGACGGGAACGTTATTTCGCCTGACCAACTCGCCCTGCAGATCCTTCAATTCATCTTTAGTGGGGTGTTCACCAGTGAGAAGAAACCAGAAAACCTCTTCGGGCAACTTGTCCGTAAGATCTTTCACCGGTACGCCGCGAATCAATAAACCCTTATCAGGAGGAACTTCGGAGGTATCGCAAATCAGGCTCTTGACAGCTCGCATTCCACCATAGGCCTGGGCTACGGTTACCTGAGAAATCACCTTCTCTCCGTATTCCTTCTGAATGCTCTTGATTTCATCACGCCAGACCGGAATCAACTTCTGCAATTTTTCCTTGAGCTTGTACATTCTTCCTCCTGTTTTCCCTGATTAAGATTTCTGCGATGCATCGCAATTTTTTACGCAAATGATTCTAATTGAAAAAATCAGTACTTTCAACTAAGTTGTCGAGCTTTTTCGAGAAAAATGACAATACTTGTCTAATATCCTGTTGCATTATATTTCATAAATTCAGTAATTCTGTGCTATGATCTCGCGGATTTTTTCAAATACCTTAGGAAGGAAAAGAGGAAATATAATGGAACTCCTTCAACAGTATTTTCAATCCTCCATCGGGAAAAAACAGATAGTTGCGCTGACGGGATTGATGCTGATCGGTTTTATACTGGGGCATCTGGCCGGCAATCTCCTGATATTCAAGGGTCCCGAGGCATTAAACGCCTACGCTCATAAACTCGCTTCCATGAGGCCGGCAATGTATGGCGTAGAGCTGGCTCTTGCCGGAACTTTTCTCCTGCACATCTGTCTCACCGTCTATTTGTTTTTTTACAATAACGAGGCCAGGCCAATTGCTTATGGGTATTACCAGCCAACCGACCGTTCTATTTCCACAAGGCTTATGCCGTACACCGGTACTCTGCTGGCTGCATTTGTAATATGGCATCTGCTTGATTTTACTTTTTCGGATCAGACCGGAACTCTCAGTCTCGTCGGCAAGGAAAGTCTCGGATTATACGGCGTGGTGGTCAATGCTTTTAAAATTCAGTGGCACAGCGGATTATACATTCTCGCCATGTGTGCCATCGGATTTCATTTAACCCATGGATTTCAGAGTTTCATGCAATCTCTTGGTCTGAACCACCCGAAATACACACCCGTGATAAAAATCATCAGTGTTTTTCTGGGTCTTGCAGTGGCGGCAATTTTCAGCTCAATTCCTCTGTATGTCATGTTCTTTGCGCGAATCCCTTAGTAATCGGTTCCGCAACGAACCTTGAAGGATAATAGGAGTAAAAAATGGCGACGTTGAACTCAAAGATCCCTGATGGCCCCATGAAGGACAAGTGGACGAGTCACAAAAGCAAAATCAAACTCGTGAATGCGGCAAACAAACGAAAATATCATATCATAGTTGTCGGTACCGGTTTGGCAGGAGCATCGGCTGCGGCATCTCTTTCCGAATTAGGATACAATGTAAACGTTTTTTGTATCCAGGATAGTCCCAGACGCGCTCATAGCATCGCCGCCCAAGGCGGAATCAATGCAGCAAAGAATTATCCAAATGACGGCGACAGCATTATGCGTCTTTTTTACGACACTGTTAAAGGGGGCGATTTTCGCTCGCGTGAGGCCAATGTACATCGCCTCGCCGAGGTCAGCAACAACATAATCGATCAGTGCGTTGCACAGGGAGTTCCCTTCGGTCGCGAATATGCCGGATATCTGGACAATCGTTCATTCGGCGGCGCCCAGGTCTCCCGTACATTTTATGCCCGCGGACAAACCGGCCAGCAACTTCTTCTGGGGGCTTACAGCGCTCTCATGAAAGAAGTCGGCCGTGGCACCGTAAAAATGTATCCGCGCATGGAAATGCTCGAGTTGGTTGTCATAGACGGCGTCGCCCGCGGAATCGTCGTGCGAAACTCCGTAACGGGTGAGATCAGTTCTCATGCTGCGGATGCCGTTGTTCTCGCCACAGGCGGATATGCCAACGTCTTCTATTTGTCCACCAACGCAAAGGCCTGCAATGTAACGGCAGCCTGGCGCGCATATAAAAAAGGCGCGACATTCGCCAATCCCTGCTATACGCAAATTCACCCGACATGCATCCCGGTTCATGGAGATTATCAATCGAAGCTGACACTCATGAGCGAGAGTCTGAGAAACGACGGTCGCGTATGGGTACCCAAAAAAGCCGGCGATAAGCGCAAACCAAGCGAGATACCCCAAGAAGAGCGTGATTATTATCTCGAAAGAAAATATCCGAGCTTCGGGAACCTTGTGCCACGCGATCTGGCTTCGCGCAATGCCAAATTCGTTTCCGATGAAGGCAAGGGCGTTGGCCAGACGGGAATGGCGGTATATCTCGACTTTGCAGATTCAATCGCTCGTCTTGGGAAAAAAGTCATCGAGGAACGCTACGGCAATTTATTCGACATGTACGAGTGCATCACTGGCTCCAACGGATACCAGGAACCAATGATGATTTACCCTGCCCCGCACTATTCGATGGGGGGGTTGTGGGTTGATTACAATCTGATGAGCAATCTCCCGGGATTATTCGTCATTGGAGAAGCAAATTTTTCTGATCACGGGGCGAATCGCCTTGGTGCAAGCGCCCTGATGCAAGGACTTGCGGACGGGTATTTCGTTCTCCCCTACACCATTGGCGATTACCTGGCCGGGTCTTCCTGGGGAAAAACGGCTGTAAACCACGCAGCTTTCACCGAAGCTGAGCAACAAGTCAAGGAACGCATTCAAAAGTTGCTGAACATTAAGGGAAAGAAAACAGTAGCCGAATTTCATCGTCAGCTTGGCAGAATAATGTGGAACAAATGCGGTATGTCACGAAATGAAAAAGGCTTGAAAGAGGCGCTGGAAGAAATTCCGAAAGTTCGGGAAGAGTTTTCTAAGAACCTTGCTTTGCTTGGTTCCGGGAACGAATTGAATCAATCCCTGGATAACGCACTCAGGGTTTCCGAATTGATGGAATTTTCCGAACTGCTGGTTCGCGATGCACTGTATCGAAAGGAATCATGCGGCGGTCACTTCCGCGAAGAATCTCAGACTCCGGAAGGCGAAGCGCAACGAGACGATGAAAAATTCTGTCATGTTGGAGCATGGGAATACAAAGGCGCCGGACAAACTCCGACGTTGAATGTTGAACCACTTGAATTCCAGGAAGTTCATCTGGCACAGCGCAGTTATAAATAATGTTGTTGTGGGTGCGGGTTTCAAACCCGCACCTGAATAATGACGCAGGGGCACGATGCCTCGTGACCGCAGTAAATTAAAATACGTTTTTATATATAGGAGCATCGAGAAAAATATGGAACAGACCATGAAATTGACATTGAAAGTATGGCGACAAAAGGATAAGAATGCCAAAGGCGCATTCGAATCTTACCAGGCGGACAATATTGATGCCGCCATGTCCTTTCTGGAGATGCTCGATGTAGTCAATGAAAAACTGACCAAGGAAGGCATCGAGCCGATCGCCTTTGATCACGATTGCCGTGAAGGGATTTGCGGCATGTGCGGAGCAGTTGTGAATGGCAGGCCACATGGCCCCCGCAAGGAAACTACGCTATGTCAGTTACACATGCGCCACTTTCAGAACAACGACACGATAACCATTGAACCTTGGCGAGCCAAGGCATTTCCGGTTATAAGAGATCTGGCGGTTGATCGTTCCGCATTCGACCGGATCCTGGCAAAGGGTGGATATATTTCCGTAAAGACCGGCTGCGCCCCTGATGCCAGCGTAATGCTCGTTTCGCGGGAGAATTCTGAGCTGGCGATGGATGCCGCTGCCTGTATCGGATGTGGAGCCTGTGTGGCAGGGTGTCCGAATGCTTCAGCCATGCTTTTTGTCGGCGGAAAAATCAGCCACCTCGGCTTATTGCCGCAAGGTCGGATCGAAGCAAAAAAACGCGCGGTAAATATGGTTAAAAAAATGGATGATGAGGGCTTCGGCGCATGTTCTAATGAATATGAATGTCAAGCCGTGTGTCCAAAAAAATTGAGTGTTTCGAACATCGCCAGAATGAACAGGGATTATATTCTCGGCTCTGCAGACTAATACAGTCCTGGCTATCTGACAAAACAGTTTACATAACTGTTCGGAATCTTGTATTCAAGTATTCTGCTCGACCGAGAGGCCGAATGGACGTAAAGCCTCGCCCAGAATTCCATGCATATGCGCAATCAGTAATCCATAGTTTGTTATCGGTACTCCCGCTTCGCGACAAGTCGCGATACGAGCCAGAACAGCACGACGATTGGTCATACAGGCACCACAATGTACAACCAGATTATATTCGGAAAGGTTCCCGGGAAAGCTGATTCCCTGTGAATATGTGAACTGCAGACCTTCGCCATACTTTTGCCGCATCCATCGCGGGATCTTGATCCTGCCGATATCGTCAGCAACCTGATGATGTGTACAGGATTCCGCAATCAGAATATTCGCATCGACCGGCAGCCTGGCAAGCGAGTTGATTCCATCAATGAAGGCCTTTAGATCGCCCTTGTACCTGGCGAAAAGCACGGAAAAACCCGTGAAGGGAACACCCTTCGGCACGATGGCGGCAACTTCGGCAAAAGCCTGGGAATCGGTAACGACCAGAGCGGGCTTAACACGCAGTACATCTATGGCCGAACGCAACTCACTTTCCTTCACGGTGACCGTAATGCAATCCGAATCGAGAAGATCACGAATAGTCTGCACCTGCGGCAGAATAATCCTTCCCTTTGGCGCGGCGAGATCTATCGGAACTACAAGAATGACAACGTCGCCAGGTTTAACAAGATCTCCGATGATTGGCCCCGTATCGAAATCTTTAAGTTTTTCCTGCATGATCTTGCCGCGAAAGTCGCAAACTCCTGTGCCTTTGAGCGAACTTAATGGATAAGGGATTTCACCGAAGACGGCGAGCTCATTTCGCAACGAGTCGGGAATCGCTTCGATATCGGTTTTGTTGACAATCACGAGATATGGCGTGCGCGCGGCTTTAAGAGCATTAAGCAGATCGCGTTCGCACACGTCCAGTTTTTCGCGCGGCTCAAGCACGACAAGCGCAAGATCAGTCTTTTTCAGGACTGCATGGCTTGCTTCTACGCGCATCCGGCCGAGATCGCCGATATCATCGAGTCCGGGTGTATCTATCAGCACTACAGGCCCGAATGGAAGTAATTCCATGTTCTTATATACCGGGTCTGTCGTTGTTCCAGGGGTGTCGAAGACTATTGCGAGCGGTTGATCAGCGAGAGCGTTTATAAGCGATGATTTTCCGACATTTCGACGTCCGAAGATAGCAATATGCGGACGTATACCTCGTGGGGCAGCATCCATGGTGGCTCCGTATGAGTTTATATTTTCCTGAGAGGCTCTTGCCACGATATCCCACTGATCGCAATAAATCAATCACCCGCGCTGAAACTCCGGGGTCTTACTTTCAGCTTCGCTTCGCGTCTTCGCGGTCTCTTCCGTTCGGGCCACCTCCTCAGCCTGAGCGGCGCTGGCGGCGACTGCCAGATCCTGGCCGGAAGGCTGAGCCGGAGCAAGAGCCGCACGGCGCACTGTCTGCATTTTCTGCTCTGTTGCTTTCGGGTCATCCGGGACCGGGGAAGTATCGATCTGCACTTCTCCGCCTGTTGCATATCGACTTCCGTCGGGACCTGTAGTGAAAGTATACGAAGCGGCGCCCTGGACGTATGAACCTCCGACCGCCATGTGAGCAGCCTCATGAGCTCTCACTTCTTCATCCGTCCTCTGTAATTCTCGCACAACAGCCAGAGCCTTCGGATCCAGTTTTAAAGGCTGGCCCCCCGAGCCAGAGCCTTTTACTGTCTGCTTTGCGCCAGATACTGACGTCGTTGACTGACCGGATGCTTCAGATTGACCGGAGACATTCGGGAAAGTCTGGGCGGCAACTCCCGTTGACGCGCCAAACGTGGACCCTGCCCCGCTTGAAGTATCTTCTGCGGAACTGTTTTCCGAAACGCTCGCATTATCTGTAACATCCGTTACATTATCTGCAGTCGATCGGTCAAAAGGAGTCTCCCCGGCTGCCAGTGCCTTCAGTGAAACATTTATGAATGCACTTGTCCGCGGGACTAACCGCTGATAAAGCCTGTAATCTGCAATTTTCAACATTATAAATATCCGGCCTTATGTAAAACATATTCGTAGCCGGCCCGAAAAGCAAGCAATCTGACGAAAACGCACGGGCAAAAGCATAAAGCTCAGTAATTTTTGGGAATGAATCGTTGCCTGAAAGCTGTTTATCGTGATATTGTCCTATGAAAGTATGTTCATTGGCTGACCTCTATCTGTGCCCGGAAAATAAAATAAATGCTTTATCCCATCTCAAAATCCATGGAGTTTTCAGAAGCACAAAAAGAAATTCGCAACTTCTTTCATTCGCTTCCCGTTGAACATTCTCCATTGCTGCTGGCTCTCAGCCGTTCTCTCGCCCAGGATATCTTCTCGCCTTTTTCCATTCCCCCCATCGATAATTCCGCCATGGATGGGTACGCTCTCAGCGGCGACGGCAACGATCCGGATGGTTATTTGCTGCTTCCTTCATCAACTTTTCCTGATTCTATACCATCCGGTGCCAAATGCGCGTTTCGAGTACTCACTGGACGAATTGTTCCATCATGGGCACAATGTGTCGCCGCTCAGGAGCACTGCAATGTGAGAAATGGGAGGGTGTTTCCGGGTACAACCTATCCCATTGGGCACAATATTCGACGCGTCGGGGAAGATGTTCTCAAAGACAGTATTCTCATGAAGGCCGGGCGGCACATTGATGCGACGGCACTTACAAGATTGGCTTCCGCAGGTCTTACGGAAATACCGGTAATCAGCCAACCGCGGGTGTTGATTCTTACAGGCGGCGATGAGATCGTTCGTGCCCCGGCTCTACCCGACAGGCAGTTGCCGCGGTATGAGTGTGATTCAGCACTTCTGGCTGGTCTTTTAACAGAAATCGGCGCAATTCCATGTATATTGCCTCACCAGCCCGATGAACCGTCAGCCATTCAAAAAACGCTCGAAAATGCACCAACCTGGGACCTGCTCCTCACCTGCGGCGGCGCAGCCGACAGCGAACTTGATTTTATTCGGCCGGTTCTTCGTGAAATGGGCGCGAAATTCCGATTCGAGCGCGTTGCAGTGAAACCAGGTCGTCCGACAGCCTTTGGAACGCTTGCCGGAAAACCGTTCTTTTGTCTTCCGGGAAACCCCGTTGCTGTCTTCACTTCCTTTCTCGCGTTCGTCGATCCTGCCATCTCTTTGATGATAGGGCACACATATCCTGCTGCACCACACCGCCGTATTCCTCTCAGAGACACGTATCCCGGGGACGAAAAGCGACATCGCATCGTCAGGGCGGTAATGGACTGGTCCGGCGCAACACCAAAGGCAGTTCCTTACCCCGATTCCGGTTCCGGTCTGATTCGTTCTCTTACCGACTGCGACGTCCTTCTTTCACTTCCGCCGGGTGGTGAGCTTCCGGCGGGATCACCAGTAGATATTCTCTGGATGCGTGCCTGAAACAAGTATGACGACTTCTTCCGGAAATTCCGGCGATAGAAACGACCCCATCGTTACCCGAAAGGAGTTCTTTCGACGGTGTGGGCACGGGCTGATGGAATTCATAAACGAATTGTTTGGGGAAAAACTCGACGCTATTGCAGCTGCATTTCCACAGCGCCTGCGTCCTCCCGGCGCTCTTCCGGATGGTGAATTCGAGCGACAATGCTCCCGATGCGGAGGCTGCGTGCGCGCATGCCCTCATTTCGCCATAAAACAAGTCACTGACCCGGCCGCTTTTGATTCCGGAACTCCGTTTATCAAGCCATCCGATACCTTTTGTCGCATGTGTCCCGAATTTCCCTGCATTGGAGCGTGCCCCACCGGAGCTTTGAGATTCACGAATACAAGTTCCATTCATGTGATTGGCATTGCTCATGTTACTGAACGCCTCTGTGTAAGACTCCGCGACATTCCCTGCCGGGCCTGCGCTTCAAATTGTCCGGCCAGATTCGACGCCCTTTCTTTTCCCGCCACAAATGGAGCTCCGAGAGTAAACAAAGAACGGTGCACTGGCTGCGGAGCATGCGAAGCTGCATGTCCGATACGACCCACCCCCGCAATTATCGTGGAACCACGATAAAATAACGGATAATTGATGAAGAGATTATTTATATTTTTTCTGGTATAATAATTTCTCTTCGGAATGGGCGTGCGTTCGCCGATGTTGAATTCAGGAAAAGCATATGCCAAGAACCGAAAATACCTTAGAATTTGAAGGTTTAAAAAATTATCAGGAAGGTCTGGAGCTTGATGCTGCCGGCAAAACCGCGGAAGCGGTTGAAGTGTATCGCTCTGCCATAAGGCTTTGCCCAACCATGGCTTCCGCATATTTTAACCTTGGACTTGATCTTGCATTACTTGGACGGCACGAACAAGCTATCCGAAGCTGGCGCAAAGCCGTCTGGTTGAACGCTGATTATCGACGCGAGCTTGCAAAGGCCTTTGGGTTTGAGGACGAGCGTGATGAGTGTGAGGTAACTTCTTTTACATGTTAATTGATATCATCGATTATAATGGAGTTGAAAAATGAAGAAATATTGCTGGGAAGTGTATAACAAGTCCGAATGCGCGAGTTGCGGTTTTTTTTGCTCCTTCAACGAAGGAAAGCTTGATATCGAAAAAAACAAAGAGGTTGTCCTGATAGACGAAGAATGATCGGGCAATAAAACATCACGAGCGCTTCTTATCGAAGCGCTCGTGATGTTTTATCAGGGTCTGTATTATTCCATGATATCCGGGCGGCGCATACGCGCTGGATTGAACCACCGAGTCCAGAAAGTAAACCGGCTGTACCAAGACTCATCCAAAGCCGGCGCAACAGGATGCCAGGGTTGAACAATTTTCGAAGGAGCTGCAAGCATCAGTTTTTGCTCGTTTTCCAACGCAAGACGATGGTTTTGCTGATTCAGGAGACTTTGTAAACCGGTTAACCTGACTTCCATGCTCTCCATTCGGCGACAGACGTTCTTGAGTAGTGCCTGATTTGCAGCCAGAACCTGGGCAATATCTATCGCGGCCTCGTCTGCCGATTCCTGGTAACTCGAATGGTTTTCCGGACAGGCTTCCCGTGCCCCGCCTCCGTTGACTACACGCAATTCCACCTTCATATGCGAACTCCTTTCAAAAAACGACGCGATTACACTGCGTCGAACGTACTTCCATCCGTTCATCGGCCATTTTCATTGAGAAATTGAGACTTGCTTGTATGATTTTCCGTATGGTAGTCTGAAACCATGCAGAAGATCCTAGGTCCTATTCTTGTGCTGGCGCTTCTGATCGGCATGTTTTTTCTGGTTTTCCCTGCCTCGCATCCGGTCGGTCCAAAGCCGCTCTCCTCGCAATCAGGCACTGTAAAACCGACATCTACAGCTACGCCGGCTGATATCAGCTCCGCTCTGAAAATAGCATCTGAAAATATCGACCGGGGAAATTTCGATGCCGCCATCCCCCTCCTGGAACCCTTGAAATCAACGGATAATGCTGAAGTGTTGAGTCTTCTCGGCTACGCATATTCCGGCCGAAAAGATTTTTTCGATGCTATTTCCGCATTCGAGGCCTCTGTATCAAAGAAGCATGACCCTCGTATTCTGTATGCGCTCGCTGTAGCAGCGGATGCCGCCGGAGAAGCCGCCAAAGCAAAGGCACATTATACCGAACTGTCGCGATTACAGATTCCACCGGCCATCATGACAAAATCTCAGCTGGGCCTTGCCCGCAACTCCTTACTGGTGAACGATATTCCAGCGGCAATCGAAGCCTATAAAAGAGTGATAAAAGAAGATCCGACACAGGTTGAAGCCTTTGTCGGATTGATAAAACTCATGAAACAGACGGGCGTTATCAAAGGCATAGAAAAGATTCGGGAAAAAGGCGACCCGCTGCATTCCAGAAATTTCGATTACCAGTTCTGGCTCGGATTCCTATACTACGAAATGGGCCAGGACCAGCCAGCCATGATCGCATTTAAAGCGGCATCAGCCATAAAGCCGGACAACGCAAGTCCGTATTATTTTCAGTATCGTATATTACGAAAAGCCAACAAAGTCGCGGAATCGCTCATAGCGCTTGAGGCATATTATAAAATCAGTCAGTTCCTGCCGTATATCTTTTTTCAGGGCGCGATCGATGCCCGGCAGGAAAACCATCTTGACATTGCCTTCAAATTCATACGCACAGCGATTCTTGCGGACCGTTCCTTACTCGGTGGAGAAGACCAGGGAACACTGGCCGCCGTCGAACGATTCGTAACCACCCAGGGAACTCCCGAAGAAAAGTTATTCAATACCTCCTTCAGCCTTTTTTTAAATGGGGACTTTCGCGGCGCTTTAAATAAAGCCCGTGAGATTCTCCCCAAACTGAAAGATCCGATATTGAAAGCCGACCTATTCCGTGTCCAGGATGAATGCGGAAAGGTCGTATCCGGAGAAGAAGCATACAGCGCTTATCAGGCAAATATAAATGCCACTCAGAAAAATGCAATGAGCCGTTTGAAATCAGCTATGACTGCGCGAAAAAATCTCGGTGCCGGAAACCCATCGGCCGCTCTTGATGACTTGAAGACAAAAGCTCTTGGCAACCCCAGGGACGCGAAACTCCAGTATGCTACAGCACTACAGCTTGCCCGTGCGGGAGACATAGAAGGAGCGAAAGTCTTTCTGCGTGAAACTATAAGAGCCAATCCAAATGTTTCCGAGGCTTATTTTTCACTGGCCAGGCTTTCACAATCCGAGGGGAATGCAGCAGAAACCATAGCGCACCTCGAGCAGGCGTTAAAAGTGAACCCTGGAAACAGTCAGGCTCGGTCTCTCCTCGCCAGCGTTCGTCTTGACTCGGGCGATCTCGAACGTGCCGTTTCCGACGCCAAGGGAGCAATTCTGGCGAATCCCAACAACTGTGAAGCCCGTCTGGTACTTGCTAATGTTTACGTGCAAAACCAGAACCAGGAACAGGCACTTCACGAGATCGAATATGGCCTGAGTATTGAAACCGACCCCGTGCGAAGACAACAGTTCGAAGCGCTCAAACGCAAACTGGAAGCCCACGAGAACTGATCATTTCTCACTACGCTTTATTTCGTTCCAAATGGCGTCGAGTTGCTCGATGGAACGGCCATCCCAGCCGCCTTCCGTCTCCACTCGTTCTTCCAGGCTTGTAAATCTGCGCAGAAATTTCTCATTCGTTTTTTTCAATGCCTTATCGGGATCGATACCGAGAAGACGTGCTACATTGACCACTGAAAAAAGCAGATCTCCGATTTCCATAGTAATATTTTCTTTATCCGGTTTGCCCTCACGAATCGATTGCTGAACTACTTCTGAAAGCTCATTTCCCTCTTCGATGATCTTGTCGATCGCGGCTTGCGGTTGTGGAAAATCAAAACCTGCATGCGTAGCCTCACTCTGAATATGAAATGCCGCCTGCATTGGTGAAGCATAGCTCGTGAAACCCGACATCCGCGTCGAAATTCGCTTCTTGTGCTTCTTCTCTTCGACTTTTAACTCCTGCCAGCGTATGAGAACATCGCCCGCATCAAGATCGCGCCTTTGGTCCCTGGGATCCGGATTCGAAGTCGGAAACACATGAGGATGCCGCGCTATCAGCTTTTCGACGATGCCTCGCACCACTTCGGTCATCGTAAAACTACCTGCCTCTTCGGCCATGCGAGCATAAAAGGCAATAATCATCAACAGATCGCCAAGTTCCTCACAGATGTGTAGCGAGTCGCCCTCAGCTACCGCAGCGACAACCTCACCCGCCTCTTCCAGAACATATTGCTGCATTGTCTCAAACGTCTGCTTTTGATCCCAGGCGCAGCCGCCCGGATCACGCAATGTTCGCATTATTTCAAGCAGATGTTTAAAAGCTTCCGCCGCACGAGCTTCCTGTTCATGAGACATCCGGATCACGACCTTTCATGTGTTCAGCTGATTATTCCGTTGCGATCACCTTCTGATCGGGAATCATCCGCTGGATTTGCAGCCACAGGTGTTGCAGCCACAGGTACAGGTGCAGACGAATCCTGTTTTTCGGAAGGCGCGGCGGATGGCACTTTTTTCGCCCGCAGTGGAATTACCTTCGAACGTTTTGCTCCCTCTATCGGTCCCAGGACTTCATAGACAGTCATTCGACCTTCCATGCCTCGAATCTCGATATTTTCACGCGGTACTGCCTGAAAATCATTTTTCACCTGGTTAAAAGTAGTTTCGTCGATAAGAAGTGTGGTTTTCAGCTCCTTGTTCAATGCTTCAAGACGCGATGCAAGATTGACGGTCGTTCCCATGACTGTGAATTCCATGCGCCGTTCAGATCCGATATTTCCCGCCAGAACCGGCCCGGATGCGATGCCGATTCGTATGGCAAAACCATCGCGGCGCTCCTTTTTCCACTCTTCCATGAGAAGCTTCAGCTCTTCAAGCATTCCCCATGCAGCACGAACGGCGGAAATACCAGGGCTGGGAAGATCAACTAAGACTCCGAATCGCGCCATGACGGCGTCACCAATGAACTTGTCTATTTCGCCCTGATTATTCAAAACGACTTCTGTCATTCGCGACAGATACTGGTTCATTGTTCTTACGACTTCCTCCGGGGTGAGTCGGGAACTGAAATTAGTGAATCCGGCAATATCCGAAAAAAGAATGGTGGCATTTTTGGTTGCGCCGCCGAGATTTATCGATCCGGTATTTTTCATGAGAACGTCAACCAGTTCGGAAGATGCGTATCTGGAAAATATTTCCTGCAATCGCTTCTTTTCAGCGACCTCCAGCTCCGTAAGTGCCTGCGTAGAAGTCAGTTCGCCTCTGGTTTGAAGTAAGATATTGGCATTCTCCAGAGCCATTCCTATGAACGCGCCCAAAGCCTGAAAAAATCGAAGATCCGACTCATCGATTTCGGCTCGTCCATCGGTAAAAGCATCAATATGAATGACACCGAAAACTTTTTCCGGAGTATAGATAGGCAATGCCATCAGCTCATTCTCAAGAGGAGAACGCCCGACAAGCCCGCGGGTCGCAGGATCTTCAGTAGCGGCAAAACGATACACCAGTTGCCGCTTGCTGAAAGCGAAGGTAAGAACATGCTGCTGGTCTACTGGTATTTGAAGCGAGTGCCGAATATCGTCAGCATAGCCATTCCACCGAAAAGGATACAGCTCGTTCCGCTCACGATCATGCAGGAAAATGATGAAGCGACTGATTCCGATTTCCTGGGTCAAAAGCTCGTTCATGCCTTTGAAGATTTCATTTGGTTCAAGGGTTGTCGACAGATGGCGAACTTTCATGAACAACGTTGAAAAACGACGTCGATACTCCTTCATTTGAGCATCGAGCTGATCCTGTTTCTTCCTGAAGTCTCCGCGCAGTTTATCTATATAATTCTTTTCGAGTTTTTTTCTTGATTCTTCGACAAGCTTTACCGTCGAATCTCCCGTGAGATATCTCAACAGATACAGTAAACCAGCTCCGCAAAGTATTAGCAAAGCCAGGGAAAAGACCAGCAAGCCCAGTATAAATGGGCTCGAGGGTTCAATGAATACCAGGTTTTCCATGTGCCTTGGATTTACGCGTCAGGGAAATGCTGGAAAGTCAGCCGGATTTGTATAGGATGCAGCATCTACCGCCAGCTTGAATTTGTTGTTCTGGGTGATTTCGATTTGACTGGGGAGTCCGGAGTTGGAAGGAGGCTTAAATCGAATGGAAATTTCTACCAGCGTACCTACTGTGCTGCTGCTGACGCCTGCCTCGAGATATTCGCCGCGGTCTGCATCCAACTTGATGGGAGTGGTCTGAATAACGAAGGCGTCAACATCGGTTAAGATTGTTTTGGGAGTGGAAATAAGTTCTTCAGAGGGCGCCGACATTGTTGAAGGCGGCAAAGCCTGGATTGCCACCGATCTATCGTTGAGCGAAACCTGGCATTCCACCCTGTATTCGAGCGTCCCTGAGGTGAGAATATGAGATTTTTCCCAACGAAGGAGTGGGCCACTTGGGTTTATACCGTTTTGAGAAAGACCTGTTTGAGAAACGGAACGATATAAGAGCGGACTGGATGTGGCAACTAGATCAGAGGATACAGCAATCAGATCCGCGGCTTCTTCGAGATTTTTTCGCGCGATATTCCAGAAAGACTGGGCTTGTTGCAGATGCTCCTGTTTCCATGTGGTGAGGCGATATGAGTCACTTAAATGGCGAAAGAGCAGAGTAACTACCAGAAACAAAGTAGCAAGAACTGTCGCGGATATTACGATTTCAACTAACGTGAAACCGCGACTACGTCGTATATCAGCGATCGGTAAGCTTGATTTCAAACGTCTCCTCCAAGGTTTTTGTCTGCTGATTCACCGTCGCGAATGTAACAATACGCAACACATCTTTTGTGTATTCCTGCCCCGGACTGGACATGACAATTCTGGTGAAAGTAGCAACACCGAGATCCTGACAGCCCTGGAAGCTGTTTTTCAAAAGAGTTACTGGTGATGTCGCTATTTTTGAATCAAAATCAGCCATCCAGGTGCTTTGGAAAAACGGCACATTTAACGGACAATCTGATGCAATCTCGTCAGTCCGAAAGAATTCCGCAGGCAACATGCGAAATTTGTATATTGCAAGCTGCATGACACCGCGGGCGATCGTCGATGCCCGTGCCTGATCGAACAAAATATCATGGGTGGGTTTCTGCGACTGCGAGTTGAACAACATGGTGCCGAGCATAACTATCAGAGCGGTGGAAAGCATCAGTACCATAGGCAACGCGAAGCCGCATTGATGTCTGAGGCTCATTGCTTGCCCGTATGAGGTCCGGGGCTTGATTGAAAAAATACTCATTTGCTCAACTTCACTCGACATGATTCCAAGGTGATATTTTGAGGCAGTTTATTCGACTCCCATGAAACTGTTGAACTGATGCGGAGAACCCTTTCGTCAGCAGGACAACTGTATGTAGCCACCAAAGGATGTGCATATGAAGGTTGCCAATCGGCGAAGGATAATACCAGGGGGGTTGTGAATGGAGAAGTGCCGAAAAGCGGAACACAATCGAGAGTAACCTGAAAAAATGTCGGACCGACCTGAAAACTCGCCACACCCGTCGTTGAACCTAGTCCGGGTCCGGTGAGGACAATTGAAGTTGTGATCGGAGCTTGATTAGGCATCTCGAAATACAATGGAATACCTGTGGCAATGGCTGTAGGCTCTCCGTCCAGATATGCATACTCGGCTGACATTGCGGCATTTAGCGTTGCTTCCGCTACTTTAAGAGCAATTTCCTGGTTAAGCTGTTTGACTGCAAGAGCGTGAGATTGCGAAAACGATCGGATCAGGGGAAGAACCGCCATCGCCATGATCAACATGGCAATGATGATTTCCAGCAAGGTCACTCCGATTTGCGTTCCACCTTTGAACAGCGGGTCACGCCGGAAGAAGCCTGCATAAAAAATGAAGTTCAGAACGGTCATCCTCAATTCTTGATATGTTTTTGTTCAAGTACACGTATACGGGAATGTTCATCGGTCACATTGAAATAAACCTTGAGCGATCGCTTATTTCCTTTGAAGTCTTTTGCTATTGCCTCGATATGTGGACATTTGGTATCCCAGGTGGCTTCACTATCGAGAGGACTTAAGACTTCATTCACCGGTTCCCTGAATACGGCTCTGATACTAGGGATCCAATAAGTCAGAGCTTCGCCCTGTGAATCATATTTTATATTCAATGGCGGAGTCTGACGGGGATCACTAACAGTGATTTCGACATTTGCAATCCCCGTGAATGGCGAAGAAATCACTCGATTTGTGCCATCATTGATCCACTTAACGTTGTCTTCGGCCCAGAGGTTTATTTCATACTCAACGTCTTCCACCAGCATGACATTGGACATAACTATCATTCTGTCGCCAAACCCCATTCTTTGGCCCATGGTTCCGGCGCTGATGTCTTGAACGCCCGAGGCATCATTGTCAGACACGCTGAAGTCCTCCAGACGGAAGTTGCGTTTAACAAAATTAATCGTATTGATCTTGGATGGATCATCCATAAAAGTGGAGAAATTGGGATCTGCCGGACAGTTGCCGCGTGTAGCGGCCAGGATCTGAACATAGGATGCCGCAGTCGCACACTGAAGATTTTCATAACTGATAAAGGCATCCGACGGCGAAACTCGTGCCACGCTACTCAGGTCGGTATCGGCTGTCGGAGGGCGATTAGCGGGGTCGCTGAACGACGGAGGAAAACAAAGCGCCCAGGTGCCTATGCCGGGCAAGGTTTGGTCACGTTTGTTGATCAGCTGGATCATCAAATTCGGGTAGTCGTTGTCATCAATGTTTATTTTGCCTTTGCCGAACTGATTCTTACCCAGGCAGTCGGCAATTCCAGGGCTGGTACCGAATTTAAGCGGAAAGCCATCGTGCCACGAAAGTCCCTTGTAACCCAGCGCACTCAGTCCATAGCAACTTTGCGGCTGATCTTCCGCCACCGATATCATTCCAGGGTTTCCGTTTTCCTCGCCGTCCCAGGTAAAAACTGTGTATTCCATTGCCCCAAGTATGTCATCCGGAATAAATACGTGCTTTGTTCCTGCCCCGCTTTGGGCTTGAGATGAGTCGGAAGCCAGTTGCCAAGCCAGAGGGACTGTCGGACTCAGTTTACGATTGAAGGCAAACTGATACGTAGCAACATCGCTGTAATTGTCGGTAATTGTAAGACCATATATTGCTGTAAAATCGCCAGTCGTAGATGGCGGGTCCGGGGGTAGAAAAAGAGAAGGAAGTTCATCTCCCGGAGGGACCGGAACAGTCGTGGAAATAATCGGTGGTGTTCGATCCATTATTTTCACTGTGTATTGAATCGAACTGCCGCCCCAATATGGATGATCATGCCCATGGTCATGCTTTGCGAAGTGTTCTATCGCGTGGTAGGCATCCTCAACGCTGATGCATGGATGACCATAACAGTGAGTCGAGGTAACTGGATCGCAGATCCCACAAGAATAATTTACGCAGTTTCCACACCAACAGGCTGTATGTCTCATACTAGGGTCTGAAAGAGGAGGCTGGGTATCGGCAACAGGCTGAAGAATACTCCAGCCATGAATATCGTCAGCACGTGAATAAACTTCGTAAACAGTCACTGCTGGTGTCGCAAGATCTTTGTCTTTGAGAGTAAGGGGGAAATCAAGCCCACCGCCACGCTTTGGTGGAGGGGGAGGAGGATTCTTCCCCTCGGCAATAAGTTCGTTATAATCCTTTTGCGACATGAAATCATGTTTGGCTACTCCAAGATACTTCTTTAAAAAATCCTGCATGTTGTTTTCATCCACAAAAATCTTCCCGGTTCCGATCAGGTTGTCATAATGATCAGATACTGTTTGGAATGAATCATGATCTTTCGAATATTCCAACTGTTGCTTCGTAACAATAAGATTACTATTTGTATTGAAGTCATAATCGAGAACAACGTCATCGCCTTGAGGTGGATCTTCGAATACGTCAATTTCTAAGGGAACATTTTTGTTAATATCATCACTTCCCGTCAATTGCATGAGATTCGTCCAGTCGAACGGATCGCCATTATTATTGTTATTGTTATTGTTATTGTTTTTGCCGAAAACCGGGCCTGTAGAGAAAACGATTAGCCCAATTACCAAACATACTGACAACATCATGGCATGGCGTCTGCTATTTATGGAATTCATAGTTATCACCCCTTTTGAGTCTGGGAATAGGGTTGGAAAGAAGCGATAGAAATCATTCCAAGGCTTGTCGCAGCTTCAACTGCAACCGGAGAGATTTCCTCGCGCTGGGTTGTCGTGACACCAAGGCTTTCGAGTACTTCACGCTCGAGCCGCAACAAAAATTCAGGTGTCCATGCTGGGGGGGGACCAGCGAGAACCAGGCTGATCATCTGTTCGAAATCATGTTCCTGGAGAGATTGCTTGAGCTTGCGACGAACTAATCCAAGCATGAAATACGCACGGGGAGCCAATGCACGGGATGCCATGGATGCTTGAAATGATTCCTGGGAAGCGTCTAATTTTCCCTGTCTGCAAAGAATCAATGCATTGAGATAGTGTAACCATGGCAGTCGCAGCTGTTTGGCTAAAAAAGTTGCCTGAGCCGGGTTACTCATTGGGTCCTGGAGATAACAATAAACGAGATATTTCGCCGTCTGAATCAGGACTGCAAACGACCGTCTCCCGTAGAATTTATCCACTTGTCCGAATGTGACAACACAAGCCCACAACAGGAAAAGCAGCGCAACTCCAAGCAATACGATCTGGGCCATATAGGTTTTCCAGTAGCACAACCATAGAAAATTGGAGGTCTTGACTCCGGGGAGGTTCGGATGCGCACTTCCAAGAGCGTAGGCATGAGAGAATTCACCCAGACCCGCAGCGCATTCCGAGAGATGAAGACGAACATCAGCGAAGGGCTGCCCACGTTTTACAGCGGAAAAAAAGTCTTTACGTGCGGACTGAAAACTTTTCAGGCGCAGTAGAAGCTGGCCGCGCTCCAGATACAATTTTGCGTCATTTGGTCGCATCATTATCAAACGGTCTAGATGTTCGATGGCTTCCTGTAGGGCGCCTTTGTTAACTGAATCATTATATTCAGTGAGCAGTTGTTTCATCTGAATCGCGCGTAAAATTTCAACTCTCATTTTTTTGGCTTCGCCGAACTCTTTTTCACGTTTCAGAATCTGATCAACCATATCTTTGGCGATTTCCAGATTTCCGCTGTCGTAAGCATCACGGGCCCGGCGCATCTGGGAAACGGCCGAATAGAAGTCGGCATCCCAGGAGCGACCGGAGTCCGCCTGAACAACTATCCCTGTCTTATGGTACTGCTCAATCTGATGAACCTGCTGATTCATTTCCGCTAAGGCCTTCCTGGAATCAGCGTCATTCGGATCGATGGCCAGGATTTGCTGGTACTGCGTGATGGCCTTGGGAAGATCTTTTGAAGAGCGATAAAAATTAGCCAGTTTTTTGCAGGCATCTTTGGCAGCCTGCATTTCTTTGGAGAGACGCTCTTCAAGATCCTTTACACCCGGATGATCAGGAGCAAGATTTTTCGCACGCGTCAGATAAGCTTGTGCATTGATGAAATTTCGCTGTTTCATGGCATCTTCGACCTTGGACAACCAAAGATCCGCAGTGCCATTACCAGCTGATCCAGCGGCTATAACGCGCAAGGAAGTAATACACAACAAAAAGACAAGTAGACAAACACAGATGCCAGGCATCTTATTACATTTTTTCCGCGCGACGATTACTGCGAGCAATACCTGCATATTATCCTGCCCTCTTTCCTCAGTATATCAGATAAAGAGGCATACATTCAGAGGGTTTTTATTTCAGGAAAAAGAAGCCAGCGCCGTAACTATTTTTTCAACAATGGAATCCGGCGTTGCCGATGCTTTTATGCATTCGTGCGCAATGGAACGATACAACGGAAGTCGCATTTTATAGCGCTTCATCAATTCATCCGCTGTTTGCATGCGTGCCAGTGGGCGCTCTTCCGAATTCAAAACAAGTCTCGCCTGACAGCATTCGAAGGGGACATCGAGAAAAATGCATCTGGTGCTTGTTTTCAAGAGCTGTTGATTCCTGGTGGAATGAACGATACCGCCGCCGCACGCAAGAACAAAAGGCTTGGGAGCTACTTCGACGGATGATTCTAAAACAGAAACAAGCGCTTCTGTTTCCCTCAAGCGAAAACCGGCTTCTCCAAATGCTTCAAAAAGCTCAGAAATCGTCGCTTCTTCGCGTCTGGCTATTTCTTCGTCCAGATCTATGAATCGGATACCAAGAGCCTCAGCCAGCAAACTGCCGACGGTTGTTTTTCCCGCAGCCATGAACCCGATTAGAGAAATCGGATGATTATAAAAAGCGGGCGCACCCCGATCAGGGATGCGCCCGCTCACGAATTCTGTATTAGTTAGCGAGAAGGAACAGGAGTCATATTTCCGACTGGGATTTCGTTCGTATGAGTCTGAGGAATATAAGTGCCGCCGTTCTGCGGATAACCAACGCCACCACCTTGCGGGAAGGAAGTGCCGCCGTTTTGCGGTAGATTATAGCCACCATTGAATCCACCGATGACCTGACCGCCATTGGCCCCGATTACACCACGAATAATCTGCTGAAGCTGATTAAGCCGCATATTGACATTCGGAAGATCGTTCATTACCAGATAAAACTTTATCTTGCCGAGACGATCAAGTAATTCGCGAATAAGAGGAGCATAGGCCGGGTCCAGGTCGGTGCGGCGAAGTGCTGACTGCGCATTATTGATATGACCGATGGAGAGAATATTTTCGCCATAGTTGCTCTGCATCAGTTGCCGACACATGTCAAGATCGCTGATAACCATTGAAAGAAGGGACATCATGACCTGATCACCGGGCTTGATCTGCCAGCCATTGGCCCCCATATTTGCCCCGTTATTCAGTCCACCGTTATTATTTGTGCCGTTATTTAGTCCGCCATTATATATGCCACCATAGTTGGGCACGGGATCACTCGCGGCGAAGACGGCTCCGGAACTCAAAACAAGTGCCAGAAGAGCAATCGCGATCTTGGAACGGATCATAGGGTACCTCCTGGTCTATTCAAAAAATATTTGCTTGAAAGGTCATTGAACTTATTACAAATATACCATACAATCGGCGAGTTGTGAAGGATGCGTGTACAGAATTCAGTTTCGGATATTTTATTGAGAAATCTCCGCGAATGTCGTCGATAATTATCAGCCACGCCAGGCCAGCTGCATTAGCGATTCACCGAGTCGCCAAACAGGACTAAATAATATGATTTTGCATTCGAAAACAGGCATGAATATTTCTTCCAGATCCGGTCGGATTCCCCTTCAAGTCGTAACAATTCTGGTCTTGGGAATTTCCATTTCGTTTCTGATGTCCGGCTGGCGGTCGCTTGGACGCTCATTCGATGGAATGATCATCGACAAAGCCTCCAGTAATGCTCTGATGCCTGGTTACTGGGTTTATCTCGCTCCAATTCCCGAAGGAGGGGTCGCATCCGCTTCTGTTGCGGAAATGATCCGATCTATCGGGCAGTCGGGACGGGGTATCAGGGTTGGAATATCCGAGTTGTGCCATGAACTTGCCCGGCCAATGCAACGATTAACAAAAGAACGATTTTCGCCGTTTATCCATCTCGAAGGAGAGCCCTACCTTGATCTGGGGTTGCAATGGGTTCTCATAGGAATCATCGGAATACTCGCTTCCGTGCTTATGTACAAACAATCAAAGAAGTCACAACATACTACCGGAGACCCGGACGAGGAATCCGAAGATAATCTTATGAATTAAGCCCGATGTTTTAAGATGTAAAACGTAAAAAACACTGCCCACTGCTCTCAATAGTGAGAATCAGTGGGCAGTGTCTTTTTATAAAGACCTTCGAATTATCTCCTGATCAGAGAAAGCGGATTCAGCAACCGATTGTTCCGGATCGCTTCAAAATGAAGATGCGGACCAGTGGTCGAACCCGTGTTACCAACCTGCGCAATTGTCGATCCGGCTTGAACGTTAGTACCCAAAGTTACCATGAACCTTGAACAGTGGGCGTAAACTGTCCGGAATCCACTGCCGTGATCAATCTCGATTATCATACCGTATCCGTGCTTCCAGCCGGCAAAAACCACTTTGCCTGGAGCTGCCGCATGAATAGCAGTTCCGACACGAGCCCGGAGATCAACTCCGGAGTGAAATTCGACCTTGCGACCGAAAGGCGACTTTCGATACCCGAATGGAGAGCTGAGTTCCCCTGCAACCGGCATCATCAGACCACCATTCCAGGACTTATGGTCATCATCTGCTGCAGGAACTTCTATGTCGCGGGTTGGGAATGCACGGATCTTTTCCGGGGATCTCAGGAGAGGCCGGGATTTGATCGTGAATGTCTTGACCGCACCACGAAAGGATGCCCGGGGTTCGAGAGTGTTGAAGAATTGCCCGGAAGAAGTTAGAACCTCAGAAACGATAGGAGCGACAGGAACATCAGATATTCTGAACAAATGATCAGAATGAGTCGGAATGGACGCTTGCGTCCAAGAGATAGAAACAAACAGAAACGCGAACAAAATCACGAACAGAACAGTATGCTTTCGCATTGTGCTGACGCCGACCATGCCCTATCCGTGAGACATCTATAGATGCCTTCATACGGAGGCCAGCTGCCCCCTTCCTTTTGCCTACGAGGTTAGCTGTCGGGTTCGGAGATTGGAAGGCCCCCTACCCTGCATAAAAACAGGGATTCACCCCAGAAACTCGGTTCCCCCGCTCTTGATGGGCAATCAAGACTCGGCTAGTGTGGGACATTTATAGCATTAACGAAACCTCGTGTCAACAAAAAAAGTCAATTTTTTTATGGTTCTTGAGACAAAGTATTATTAAAGTCGGTTTGCCGTAAAATAGAGGTGTGTGTTAGAATGCCGCTGCCATGGATTGCGTAGACTACTCCCTGGACAAGGGTTCTTGATAATATTCAAGGAGAATTCATAAATATGTGGAATTATACAAACTCCGTCATCGATCACTTTACTAATCCGCGCAATGTCGGAGAAATAGAAGATGCAAACGCTGTCGGTGAGGTAGGTTCCCTCGCTTGTGGCGACGCCCTGAAACTTTTTCTCAAAATAGATCCCGCATCGAAGAAAATTGTTGATGCCAAGTTCAAGACGTTCGGCTGTGCCAGCGCAATCGCAAGTGCGTCAGCACTCACCGAAATGGTAAAAGGTATCACGCTGGAAGAAGCAGGCAAGATCACCAACGACGATATAGCAAAATTTCTGGGTGGCCTGCCGGAGCAAAAGATGCATTGCTCCGTCATGGGACGTGAAGCACTGGAGGCAGCCCTTTCATCATTCAGTGGTGAAGAAGTCAAAAAGCATACAGAAAACGAATCACCGATTATCTGCAAATGCTTCTGGGTCGACGAAGATAAGATTCGCAGGAACATCCGCGAAAACCATCTCACAACCGTCGAGCAGATTACCAACTACACTAAAGCGGGCGGCGGTTGCGGCGGTTGCCTTCCAGACCTCGACCGCATACTTAGAGAAGAAATGGCGCGAGCCGGAGCGACGGCCGGCTCACGAATTCCCGGCGATACTGAGACCGGCAAACCGAAAAAAATGACGACCATCCAAAAAATTGCGCTGATTCAAAAAATAATTTCCGAAGAAATCGCTCAACCGATGCGAAATGACGGAGGAGATATCGAACTGGTCGATGTTGACGGCAATCGCGTTATCGTGAGACTGAAAGGAGCCTGTTCGCACTGCATGGGTGCGAGTGCCACCCTGCAACACCTGGTACAACAGAAGCTCCGGGAACGAGTTTCTCCCGACATCGAAGTCGAGGAGGCCAGAGACGCATGACTTCATCACCTGTTGTCACACCACCACTGATATATTTTGACAACAACGCCACCTGCGCGGTCGCTCCCGAAGTTATCGAAGCGATGATGCCCTTCTTCGACAAGTTTTACGGTAACGCCAGCTCGATGCATTTTTTCGGTGGACAGGTCGCCAAACACATCGAACATGCCCGCGCTGAAGTCGCCGCACTGTTGAACTGCGCCCCGGAAGAGATTGTCTTCACCTCCTGCGGAACGGAATCAGATAATCATGCTATTCGAGGAGCTTTCGAAGCCCTCCCGGAAAAAAAGCATTTCATTACGACCAAGGTCGAGCATCCGGCAGTATTATCCGTTGGAAAATACCTGACCGGGAAAGGCTATAGCGTAACCCAGCTTCCGGTCGACAAACAGGGCAATATTGATCTGCACGAGCTGAAAACCGCTATCACTCCTGAGACGGGGCTTGTCTCCATCATGTTTGCCAACAATGAAACCGGGACTCTTTTTCCGATTGAGGAAATCGGAGCGATCTGTCGTGAAAAGGGCGTGCTGCTTCATACGGATGCCGTTCAGGCTGCCGGCAAAATACCGCTTGATATGAAAAAGCTTCCGGTCGATCTTCTATCGATTTCGGGACATAAATTGCATGCCCCCAAAGGCATCGGAGTGCTTTACGTAAGACGCGGGACGCGGCTGCATCCTTTTATGATCGGCGGCCACCAGGAACGCAGTCGGCGGGCCGGCACGGAAAACGTGCCATACATCGTCGGTTTGGGAAAGGCTTGTCGGCTCGCAATTAACGCGATGTTCGAAGAAAACAATCGTGTAAGAACCTTGCGCGACAAGCTTGAAAAAGGACTCATGGAAAAGATTCCATTTTCATATCTGAACGGAAACCCGCACTGGAGAATTCCCAACACGACCAATATCGGCTTCGAATTTATCGAGGGCGAAGCGATCCTGTTGCATCTCAGCGCGGCCGGTATCGCGGCTTCGTCCGGGTCAGCCTGCACTTCGGGAAGCCTCGAGCCATCACATGTGCTGATGGCAATGGGTGTACCTTTTTCGTATGCGCACGGCTCGACACGGTTTTCCCTGTCTCGATTCACGACCGAAGCCGAGGTCGATTATGTGTTGAGCGTCATGCCTGGAATCGTCGATAAGTTGCGCGACATGTCGCCTTTCTACACCCAGGAGATTCGCAAACAGGCAAAAGCCTTCCAGCATTAAACAGAATCTTTACTTCATTTATTCTCTTTTATCTTCCAGGTTGTTTCGAAGCAGCGTTTCAGCTCTTCAATGGTTGCCGGTGAAACCATTGTAGCCAGATTGCCGCCATATCGCGCGACTTCACGAACAATACTCGAACTTAAAAATGAATATTGACTGGCGGCCATCATAAATACCGTTTCCAGGTCGGGAGCGAGCTGCTTGTTTATGTTAGTCATCTGTAATTCATATTCATAGTCGGAAACCACACGCAAACCACGAATGACGGCACAGGCACCGACTTTTTTACAGTAATCGATGAGCAAACCGTTAAACTGATCGACAACCACGTTGTCATGATCTGCTACAGCCTGTTTGATCAACTCCACCCGTTTTGACGAAGCAAGAAGGCACTGCTTCGTCGGATTCAGCAGAACTCCCACAATGACCTTATCAAACAGCCTGAGACTGCGTTCCAGGATATCGAGATGACCATAGGTGAAGGGGTCGAAACTTCCCGGGTATACGGCGATTCTCATGGCGAAACTCCTTTATTTCTCAAAAACGTTCTGACAACTCATTGCGAGCAGCATAGATACTCAACCACATGCAGGCTGAAAATATTGGAGACTTGAAATAAATGCGGCTTTGTCCCAACAACGCGATCATGACAGCTTTTTTCCAACATAGTCGAAAAGATCGTAGCCAGCCTCTTTCATGAGACGTGAAAACGCGACAAGCGGAAAGCCGACAACATTATAGTAGCAGCCGTCTATGCGTTCGACGAAAAGCCCGGCCAGACCCTGAATCGCATAGGCTCCCGCCTTATCGTAGGGTTCGGGTGTATCCAGATAACGATCGATTTCACGCGCCGAGAGACCTCGAAAAAATACCCTGGTAACTTCGGAATGCGTGACAGTCGAAAGATCGATTGTATTCACAAGAGCAACACCGGTAATGACTTTGTGAGGCTTCCCCGCAAGCAGTTCGAGCATCCGACGGGCATCTTCGCGGTCCCGTGGCTTTCCAAGTATGTGTTTGTCGAGCACCACAATGGTGTCGGCTCCGATAACGATACCGCCAGAGACGGCTTTTGCCGCATGATAAGCCTTCAAAGCCGCAAGCTTGGAAGCCTGTTCTGTCGGTAGCAGATCTTCGACGTCGGAGATTTTCTCCTGGTAGGGGGAGGAAATAACCGAGAACGGAATGCCGATCTCATCGAGAATCTCGCGTCGTCTTGGGGACTGAGAAGCCAAAAATAGCGGAGGCAGCTTTCGTGCGGAGTGAGCAGGCATGGAATCAGGTTCTCCTCAAGAGTTCATCCGTGATGCGCGCGACGATCAGGCCGGCCGGAACAGCAACCCAGATCATCAGCGAGAGATTGAGCCATAGCGGAAAATGACCGGCAAACAGTAATCCGACGGTCGAGAGCTGGGCAAGATTGTTGGCAATCGCTCCCGCTACGCTGATTCCGGATAAACCCAGCGTGGCGGAACGTGCAAACCGAAGCGCAATCGCCATGACAATCGTTGAGGCAACTCCTCCGGCGAGCGATAAAAGGTGAACAGGGGAAAAAAGTATTCCGAGAGCCATTCCAGACAGTAGCGTCCTGATAAAAACGACACCCATGCCGAATGGAATGGAAATACGTATCATTCCATAAAGAATCAGCGCATTGGAGAGGCCCGGTTTTATCCAGGGGAGAAGACGCGGCAAAGGCGACTCGATCACCTGGATTGCTGAGGCGGCGGCGCCCAACATGGCCAGAAGCGTCCAGAACGCAAGCGGACTTCCGGTATATGCACTTACGGAAATCGAATCGGCATCGATGAAACGAAAATCATCTGAACGCCCGGAAAACTCACTCATTTTGGTCAGATCACTCATAATCAGCGCGAAATACCGTCAGGATCATTCGGATGCCTGGAGGGAAACTCGACCAGAATGCCATTGGGAACGCATGCCACGCTGAACGGTGGTGAAGTCCAGCCTTGCCCGATGCAGACATGATGCGGACAAGGCGAGGCAATGAAACGAACGCGGCCCATCTTGTCCCATTCGAGGGTCGAGGTGCCAAGGCGCCCGGAAACCTCAAGCGGTGAAGCCGGTATGGTGCTGAAAACACGATCAACCGTCCTGGAAGACGCAATCGATACAACCCGACAATGCCATGCACTGCCGGAATTGCCCGACCTGCTCGCCAGCCATGTCATAAGGGAAATAACAACCAGAAACACACATAATCTGATATCTGTCATTGTCAGAAAGCGCGGCGCAACGCGCCTTTCTTGTGCTTCATCATTATCGCTTCGAAATAGTTCGGTCATTGTGAGATCTCGCTGAAACGGTTCTCGCCGGCCGCCGTAAGCCAAACTGGCCCGGATGCCGGAAGAAACAACGCCGGAATCCTGTATTTATCGGCGAAGTTACGCCCCTCGGCGGGCGGCATGGCGAACAGTGTCAAACCTTGAATTTCGGCAGTGACCGGATCTGAGGCAAGAACGGTTACTGAGCGATACCATGCCGCGGAGCGGCCTGTGTGAGGATCCATGATGTGGCCGTAACGCCTTCCGTCCACTTCAACGAAACGTTCGTAATCACCCGAAGTCGATACCGCAAGCGGTTCATACGTTTCGATCATGGCAAGGGATCGCTCATCCGAACGCGGATCCCGTACTGCTATCCGCCATGGAGTTTTGTCCGGTTTGCTGCCTTCCATCCAGAGATCGCCGCCATCATCGATGAAAAAAGTCGTACACGAAGCCGCACGCATGGCATCGGCTGCCATTTGCAGTGCGAATCCGCCGCCGATACCGCCAAGATCGATCAGCGCTCCTGAAGCGAGATGAAACGTTTGTTCAAATTCGCTGGTCATCCGGCTCCAGCCGATAAGTGCAAGATCGGCGGCGATCTCGGAATCGGGAGGAAGACGACCATGACCGTCATAGAAACCATAAGAACGATGCAGTACGGCAAACGTCGGATCGCAATAACCCTCCGAGATCACAGCCGCCTCAGAAGAAGCGCGGAGAATAGGTGCCAAAATTGCATCAGGAACAATTTTTCTATCACGATTCAATCTTGCAAGGGCTGAATCCGGACGATGAAATGAAGCGGCATCATCGAGCCGGCGCATGGCAGCCAGAGCCGCATCGACAGCGGCTGAGGCGACGGGGCGAGGGCCATAGGCGGTTATATTGGCTATGCTGTCCATCAGAAATCCGGAGTATCGAAATGGTTGTTCAAGTTCGGTCTCCGGCTGGGAGCCGAACACAATGTACAAGGCCATGATGCCGACAATGCCGATCGACCACCATGGCAGAATTCTTGTTTCTACTGACATCAGTCCGGGAAGCACCCGGCGAATCTCATCATACGTGCGGAACATCGATCGCGCCCAAGCAAAGCGGCAAGTTCGAAGAGGCCGGGGGTTGCAGTGCAGCCTGTCAGAGCCAGGCGACACAGCCCTATTACATCCCCGGCTTTTTTGCCGGTCGCCGCTGCGTGCCCTCGCAGAAAAGTCTCAATATCGGATTCGGAAAAGCCGGTCAGTCCATTACGATCGGCGAATTTCTCACCTATGGCACGAGCCATAGCGGCGCGATCCGGCACTTTTCCGGTTTTCTCGAGCCCCTTGGGGTCGAACTCAGTGGGATCGGCAAAAAACCAGCCGGCCTGGGCGGTAATTTCATTGAATGTCTGTATGCGCTCACGAAAAAGGCTCACAATGTTACATAGAGCCTGTCTGTCGTATGTACCGGGAAACCCGGGAATTTTTTCCAGCCATGGCGTGAGACGATCCAGAAGTGTTTCTCCGCTCATCTTCTTGATATATTCGGCATTCATCCAACGCAGCTTGTCAAGATTGAAAATGGCTCCGTGCGAGCTTACCCGCTCGATACCGAACTGAGCGAACATCTGTTCGCGGCTGAGGATTTCCTGGGTATTGTCTTCAGGGGACCAGCCAAGCAGAGCAAGATAATTGCGAAACGCTTCCGGCTCGAACCCCATCTCCTTGTAATCAATGACGGATGTCGCTCCGTGACGTTTGCTGAGCCTTGAACGATCTGGTCCGAGAATCATCGGAATATGAGCAAACTGCGGAATAGTCTCACCAAGCGCGCGATAAAGCAAAATTTGTTTTGGTGTATTCGAAATGTGGTCTTCGCCGCGAATGACATGGGTGATCTTCATTCCAACATCATCAATGACGACTGCAAAATTGTATGTAGGAAAACCATCGGACTTCACGACAACGAGATCGTCGAGAAGATCGGACGAAAAGCTCAACGGTCCTTTATTGAGATCGTCCCAGCTTACGTTTTCGCCTTCTGAAAGTCGAAGACGAAGCACATGTTTTTCTCCAGAACGCAGGCGTCGCGTGACTTCTTCATGATCGAGCGCGCGGCAGCGTCCATCATAGCGCACCGGGAGCTTCTTTTCGAGTTGCTCCGCACGCATGGCTTCGAGCGTATCGTGAGTGCAAAAACAGTGATACAGTTTTTTCCCGTCGAGCAATTTATCAACGGCCGCCTTGTATAGGGGCATTCTGGCGGTCTGGAAGTATGGACCGAACGCGCCGTCTTTTTCCGGGCCTTCATCCCAATCGATTCCGAGCCAGCGGAGTCCGTCGAGAATCGCTTTTACATATTCATCCTTGGAACGCTCCGCGTCAGTGTCTTCGATGCGCAGCACGAAGACGCCGCCGTGACGGCGGGCATACAGCCAGTTGAAAAGGGCGGTTCGAGCTCCTCCGACATGAAGATTACCTGTTGGTGATGGGGCGAACCTGACACGAACCGCTGTAGACAATGACATGGGAAAACTCCCTGTAAACCAGTTGTAGCAGGCATCACACGACGGTGATGCGATGCCGGAAAATATTTTGGACAAAGAGCACGGAGAAGCCTTTGCTGAAAAGCGCAGATAGAATACATCAAGAGCGACGCGGTCACAAGCCCGACTCGATTTAAACTTTAACCACAGATACACGCGGGTGAATTCAGCTAAGAACCGACCACGGATAAGAACCGAAGATAAAGACGAAAACGAGAATTGACCACAGATAAACACAGATGAACGCAGATAAGAACCGGGCAAATAATCACCGATATTCTCAGTTGAACCAGGGACTTAACCAGGGACTTAGTGGCATTCGGCGCTGACCCCATTATCACCAATTATATTATTGACAGAAAATATGGATGATGATAATATGCAACGGTTACAGGCTCGTAGCTCAGTTTGGTTAGAGCACCACGTTGACATCGTGGGGGTCAGCGGTTCAAGTCCGCTCGAGCCTATTTTTTGTTTTCGGAAGGTTTTATCGTTGCGTCATGACGACTTCTATTTCTTCGCCAACATCCCCTCCGCCGCCTGATTCGACATCTTCGTCTTCTCCCGAAGCGATTGAAGTTAAATCATCATCCAAGGCAAAAAGCCCGGCAAAACCGCCATTAATTCGTAATATTCGCATCATTCTCGTTGAGCCACAGGGGCCCATGAATGTCGGCTCCGTCTGTCGGGCGATGAAAAATTTCGGCCTTCGCGATCTCGTATTATTACGACCAGCCTGCAAACTGAACATGGAAGCGGAAAAAATGGCGCTTCATGCGAAAGACATTTTACAAAGTGCGCGCATTGTAAACGATTTACAGGAAGCCATTGCCGGCAGCGTGCTCGTGCTTGGGACATCAAATCGACGCGGCGAATATCATGAACCGAATTACACGATTCGCGAAGGAGTTGAACGAATTGCTCCGGCATTACCAGGAGGAGTGATCTCGATTCTTTTCGGCCGCGAAGAATGGGGTTTGACGATAGAAGAGTTGAAACACTGTCAGGGAACTATTCGCGTGCAAACCGACCCGGCGTTTTCCTCGATGAATCTTTCCCAGGCGGTTTTACTCGTGGCATATGAACTCTGGAATGCCTTCGGAAACCCACGCCCGCTGAACAATCCGCACGAAGGTGATCCCTACGAGGCGTTTCCGACGACCGATGAATTATCGATTTTCTATCGACACATGAAGTCGGTGATGGAGCGATGTCATTTCCTGCCTCGTTTAAACGCGGATGCGCTGTTTCAAGTCATCAGAGCCTTCATTTCACGTGCGGCGGCAAAACGACGTGAGATCAATATTTTAATGGGAGTTTTTTCTAATCTCGATGGTTTCATGAAAAAATACGTGCTCACCGACGAAGAAAAAGCCGCTATAAAAGACCCTGTCTCCCCACATTGGAAGAAGGTCGAACTGTCAAAACCAGAAAAAAAGACGCTATAATAAAATGACAGACAAAATTTCTCACAAAGCCCACGAGAACACGAAGAAAACTAAAATAATCTGAGTTTTATTTCTTTCGGCTGGAAAGCAGCTTGCTCCATGAAGGTGGCAGATTTTTTTCGATTTCTACACCTTCAAATGGTTTCCCTGAGCGAGGGCCGGCATGTTTTGCCCAGTCCGCCATTTCAGCAAGCCCGCGATCAAGCGAAACGGCGATATCGGACAAACCGAAAATAGATTTAACGCGGTCGTGCGAGGCAAATGCGTCCTGAACTTCGTTGCGCGCAGGCAGGTGAATTATCGGGACTTCCCTGCCCATGGCTTTCATGACGGCGATTGCCAGATCGTTGACCGAAACCGGAGTGTCGGCTCCAACATTGAACGTCTTTCCAAGGGCCTCCGGAACGCCGATCGAACGCGCGATAACCGGCGCAACGTCATCAATGTGAGAAAAAGCACGGGTTTGAATCCCATCGCCGAAAATAGTCAGTGGCTGACCCTGCATTATCTGATTCATGAAGATGCCTATGACATTGCGATATGGGTCGCCAAGATTCTGATTAGTGCCATAGACGTTGTGCGGCCGGAAAATCACGTAATTCAGTCCGAATAGACGATGAGCGGCTTCGAGGTCGAGTTCGACCGCAAATTTGGAAATACCATATGGGTCTTCGGGAGCCGGCGTCAACTCCTCGGTCATTGGAAGCTGATTGCGCCCGTATACAGCGATTGAGCTGGTGAATACAAAGACTTCCACGTCATGTTTTATCGCTGCATTTATCAGTCTTACACTGGTTATGAGATTGTTGTGGTAGTTGAATGATCTTATAAAATGCGACAATCCTTCGGCAGCATAGGCGGCAAGATGAAAGATCGCAGTGAAACGTGTCTCATTAAACAGATGTTCTATAAGGGATTCGTCACCTGCGTCGCCCTCGATAAAACGCGCACCCTCGGGAACATTTTCCCTGAAGCCGCCTGAAAGGTCATCGATAACGACGACCTCATGACCGGCGGCAAGCGCATGCCGCGCCACATGGGAACCGATGAATCCGGCACCTCCGGTGACAAGTACGCATGATTTCATAACACAGACCTCACACTCAGACAGAAAAAGATCGAAAAATCAACTTGGACAAAATTCTTCGAAGCATTCCCGTATAAGCGCAATACGTTTGACAATTCGCTCCATTTCACGCATTAGAGCATCGTTGCCCTCGTTGAAGTCGGGATCTTTCAGAATGATCTGGCGGCGCGCCTCAAGTCTATCATACAAGGCATGAAGCTGTTGGCACAGAGTATCTTCAGAGTAGGGCGGATATATTATGGCTTTGGTCTTCATTTTGGTCCTCTCATCAAGATCATTACAGTATCGCATAAAAGAGTATCATGAATCTATTTTCAAGAAAAGAAAAACGGAATGCAACCGAGGGTCATATAATTCTCCCCCGGAGAATGGCTTGAATAGTCAGATTTCAACAAATGGTAGGGCGGGACCGCCGGGCCCGCCGAGAAAGATCGTGGCAAAAGACGCGGCGCGCCCGGCGGTCGCTGCCCCACCTGTCGAGAATTAATGATCCTGGAATGCGACCGATGTAAGCAAAACCCTGCTGTATTTCAAATTGCGGCTGATTTGCCGCCTCTCAAAAGGTGTGAGCCTATTCCTGAAGCGAAGAGTGCCAGGATCATCTTGTAGGAAAGCTCTCCCGTGAATAATGCCCGCAATGCCGCGGTCACTAAACCGCCATAGGCATCTCTCCGAAGCTCTGCGTGAGCAGTTCCAAACAGCAACTTGCCGACAGGTCCATTGACAAACCTTTGATCCAGGTTGTAAAGCATCATCCCGATCTGGTTATCGAAACTCAATTTGCTGACAGGTTTGAAATAATTCTGATGAAATGAGGCCTCAGAGGGACCATGACAAATAAGTGCTCTGGCAGCCAGATCCGCACTCCGAAGAGCTGCAAAATAGCCGTCTTTCAGGGCTCGGCCATAACCAGTCAGATCGCCTATCATTACCCATCCATCTCCAAAAAAAGTCCGAGCGGGCTTTCCCGCCACACTTGCCGAGCATATCTTCCGGCATCGCAGATGGTCAACCACATTTTCAAGCCTTATGTACTGCTTCACCAGAGGATTGTTGAAAAGTATCTCCATGTGATGGTTGGCTAAGACTTTTCCAAGGCCAGTGACAGTGAGCCATCCCCTCCCTTTTGGAATGAAGGCAACCAGACAATCTTCCACGACTCCATCAATGACCAGTATTCGTCCGGAAAAATCGTAGTGGGTTGCTCCGATCGTGTCGATCTCGGTGACACTGGCGTCAACCTGCTCTGGCGGCTGATAACCAAAGTCTGAAATAAATCTCTGCATGAAAAGTTGCTGAATACTCTTCAGCCCCGTCGCAATAACGGTGAAATCCGCATCTAAAGTGTGAATTTCTGTTCCTTTCTCATAAGTAACAAGGAAACCCGATCCAATCTTTTTTCGGCTGATTTCCGTCACCCTGGCATTGCGGCGTACATTAAAACTGGAGAATGTTCTCAGCCCTTTAAAGACGCTATCAATCCAGGAATCATCAAAACCTTTCTGGCTGAATTTGTTAGTCCTGAGCACGGAAGTCAGGGGAGCAAGAAGAGGCAACTTCAGCGAACCGTGGCGGCTGATGAAAATTACTTCGGAAATTGTTTCCTTGATAACCTGGGCAGGAATCGAAAGACCATACAAATCATTCATCGTTTTAAGCGTCAGGTCAGTGATCAACCCCGCGCAAAAGTTGCAGTTATGGTGGGTCAGCAATTCAACCCTGATGGGAATACCCGTTTCTGAGGCAAGGCAAAGAGCTCGGCGCGCAAATGCCGGACCTGCAAGACCGCCCCCGATAATAGCTATCGTCGAACCTCGGGGAATAGCGTTGCTGCCGGGTTGTGCCCTTTTCTTTCGCAATGGGCGAAGTCTTGCAAACTCTTCTATAAATGAAACAATTCGCGAACTCACGTCTGACCTCTATCAAAGACTATGTTACAAAACTTTTTATGCGTTTTGCCCTGATGTTCAGACCAATATGCGAAGGCACACCATAATATTAATATATTAACTCCTGATCTCAAATCAAACTGAAATAAACTTGGGTGCGACTGAGGTCGCACCCAAGCTGTAATAAGATTCAGACTTAGAGATCAGGCGTATCTAAAACGTTTTCGAATCTCTACTTTCCGGCGGGAGCCGCTGCGGGAGTTCCGGAGATAGCGCCTGCATTGAGCTCGATTACACGTCTGAAACACTTTTCCGCTTCCGCGGTTTTGCCGAGTTTTTTGTTGGCATTGCCCAGAAAGAGAGTCATGCGAGTTGCTATTTCCGGGGAAGCACTCTTGAGTTTTTCACAACCTTCGTTCACAATCGCTTCAGCCTCGGCAAAGCGGTCCTTGCTCATGTAGCATTCGGCGATTTCCATATAGACGTTGCCTAAATGGTTCATTATCATTGGCTCTTCTTTCAAATCGACGGAATTACTCAATTCAAGAATCTTTTTCAGCTCGGCCACCGCCTCATCGATTTTGCCCTGCGCCTTGTACAACTCTGAAAGATTCTTGTAAGCTTCCGCTGTCGAGCGAAGAGCCACGAGTTTCTGATGTTTGGCCATTTCCGCTGGATCTTTGGGACCATGCCCCATCATCCCGGGGCCACCACGTCCCATCATACCAGGACCGCCGGGACCTCCAGGGCCACCAGGTCCGCCGGGGCCGCCCTGCTCAATACCAGGGGGCCCTCCGGGTTCGCCGGGAGCCGGCTGGGCCGTGAGCAATCCGGGAAGGGCTGATAAGGCAAAACACAGTGACAGAGCCAGGACAGTGCGAGATTTCATGATTTTTCCTCCTCGTCTATGAATGTATAGGACGACGTATTTTCGTCCATAAAACTCCAGTTTTGTGGGATCGCAAAATCGTTTTCAACAAAAGATGCATTGTCATTTTCGATAAAGGTCAACTGCGGCCAGGAAGTGTCATTCAACATAAAAGTGTAATCCTGATGGTCATTATGAGCAATATTTACTTTATGCTGCGAGTGATCTGAATGAAACATATTTCCAAACATGACGAGTATCAGTACAAGCGTAAAAGCTGCTGAAATTCCGTGAGAGAAGCTAGCCGGCCATAACAATCCACGGATAAATGAAACCAGATCAAATTCTACCGGGGATATAACCAAGGGTTTGGTTACAGAAGAAGAGTCGACGGTTGTACAGGAAGATGTCGCGGGATATTTGCCAAAAGCATCAGGAGATGATATCCGAATTAACCGATCAGAAGGAAATATATCTTCCTTCGGAAGTGGCGGTGTTTCCCAAAATGGCGATGTAAAATTCGCCGGAGGGTCAGCCAGCGCACGATCGACAAATTCCGTGCATGCCTTACATCCGTCGAGATGTTGCTCCATGAGGAGTTCCAGAGATTTCGGGACGCCGGTTTCCGCGTCACGTATCATATTTTTTCTGAAATCCTGGCAGTTCATCCGCGCGCTCCCTTTAAAAATTCAGATATCCCTTCCCTGTCTGCCGGGCCGGAGGTCTCAGTCAAATGCGTTTGAGTGGAACAAGAGTTTTCGAGCCATAGGCGGCTGAAACGTCCTCGTGCGCGATACAGCAGGATCTTGACATGGTTGGGTTGAACCTCGAGTACTTCGGCTATTTCCGCGCAGGAAAAGCCTTCCCAATAGGCCATCAAAAGGACTGTCCGATCACGCTCTTCCAGGCGATCCAGGATTTGTCGCACCATCAGACGATCATCCACGGAAGGACCCGGAGGAGCAACGGAGTCCGGAGGCTCAGTGTTCATTATCGGATGAACACCATCACGAGATTTTTGTTTGAGTGCTGACCGAAAAAGAATCGAATATAACCAGGTCTTGAGACGGGACTCGCCACGAAACTCACGAATCGAACGGAAGGCCGCGGCGAATGCTTCCTGTAATGCGTCTTCAGCGGCCTCGCGACGGCGAAGAATACGCAGGGCAACCGTAAAAAGAGACCCGGCATACCGCTCGTATATTGCTGTAAAACCTTCGCGGCGTCCGGATTTTGCTAATTCGAGAGCTTCTTCATCCGTCATCACCAATTATGATACCGAAAATCGGTGATTGGTTACAGAATTATCTGCCTACGTAAATGACTTCCTCATGAAGCTCTATTCCGAAGAGTTCGAAAACCTTCTGCTTCAGTATGGAAGCGAGGCTACGTACGTCTGAGGCGGACGCCTCACCATAATTCACGATAAAATTAGCATGCTTGGCGTAGACGCTGGCTCCACCAACAACGATCTCTTTCGCTCCGGCTTTTTCGAGAAATTCACCTGCCGCGCGGCGCTGCGTTTCACCGGGTTTCTGATCGAGATTCTTGAAAAACGAACCGGCTGAACCCACCTCTTTGGGTGGATGCTTGGAATGCCGCTGAGCGGCAATATCCTTGATTCGTGCCCTGATCACAGCCGGGTCACCCGGAGAAACTCTGAACGTGGCCTTCAATACGATGTGCTGAACGCTCTTCAAAAGGCTTGTACGATATGCAAACTGAAAAAAATCGGAACCTACCGTTTTGATTTCACCTTCGGGAGTGAGAATGTCCGCCGAGACGAGCAGATCGCCCACGCAGCGGCCATAAGCGCCGGCATTCCCGTAAATAGCACCACCGACGGTGCCGGGAATCCCGGTGAAAGTCTCGAAACCGCTCAGGGAGTGTTTCCAGGCGAGTCCGACCGCATATGCAAGAGGCCAGCCGGACGAAAGAGTAATCAAACCATGGGACACATCGACAAAATCTGAATTTTCCGCATGATTTCTAATTACGAGCCCTGAAACTCCCTTGTCGGAAACAACCAGGTTGGACCCACCACCGAGCAGGAAATAACTCCACCCTTCGTCGCGGGCCATTCGAACGGCCTCCGCCAGTTCCTCCTCGGTATGTGTTTCAAGGAACAGTTCGGCGTCGCCGCCCAAGTGAAACGTGGTGTATGGGGCAAGCGAAACTGCTTTTTGAATCCGATTTTTCAAGGTATTGCGAAGCTCCGACATTTTGTGCCTCCGGGCGATAGCGATACTCTCTATCTATCGGCGAAAGCGACCTTCTACATGAATGCCCGGTAATTCTCCATTTGGGCGCCGGAGAGGATCTCCGGTGGGGGTCGTTGAAAGATATTGAAACACCTCTTTCGATCAATAATTACGGGAGGGTTTGAAACCCTCCCCTACACGACCCGGCAATTTAAGAATCCTCAATCTTCTCGTAGACAACCAAATGGAGAATTACTGCCGCCTTAGGATTTTTTGGCCGGGGCATTTTGCAGAATTTCAATTGTCATCTTGTCGCCCTGCTTCACTTTTTCGGGAATATCGATGCCCTTGATGACTTGTCCGAAAACTGTATAGTTGTTATCGAGATGGGGAATGGCATCAAGGCAGACGTAAAACTGACTTCCGGCCGAGTTCTTTTCCATGGAACGCGCCGCTGCCAAAGTACCCTTCACATGCTTTCTGGCATTGAATTCCGCCGGAAGATTATAGCCCGGGCCTCCAGTGCCATTGCCACTGGGATCGCCACCCTGAATGACAAATCCTGGAACAACCCGATGGAAGATCAAACCATTATAGAACCCTTTTGCAGAAAGAGTCAGAAAACTTTCCACGTGCTTTGGAGCAACATCCGGGAATAGTTCAATAACGAGTTCCCCGGCCTCTGTGGTAAGTTTTACAACGGGGTTATCCGGCTTTTCAAGCTTTATTCCCTTAAGAGCCTGTGCAGCAGCAGCCTGCGACAACAATATCACACAACAACTCAGAACGAGAAGCAACATGAAGTTCCTCCAGATAGTGTAGATTGAACACGTGGTTCATTGTAACCGAAACCAAGCTTTACGGGCAATATACAGAAACCATATACAGGAACCATGTAACAAGTATTTCTGATATAATATTTTGACTCGGTTGCCCTATAAAGATATGTTCAGTTTATAAGTATATTAGTTGAGTATTTGGAGGGAGGATCAGTTTATGTTTGATAATATGAAGGTGTCGTCAAGATGTCTCATCCTTATTGCAATCCCATCTTTTTTTATCGTTGCGATTATCGTCGGGTCCTATTTTTCCGTACGAAGTGTACAAGACAATACAGTAGCTGCACAAAAAATCAGCGCGCAGAGTTTCGCGTTTGCAATACTTGCGCAGGAAATGAAACGGAATATAGTTGAAATACAACAGTCTCTTTCAGATATTTCCGCTACTCGCGGACTGGACGGCCTGAACGATGGTTTTACCGAGGCGGAAAAAAATCATGTCGAATTTCTTGCAGGCCTTAACAAATTTCAGGAATTCTATTCATCTCAAAAGGACGAAAAAAATCTGCAACTGTTACGCGACATCAGGCGAGCAGCAGAGGAGAATAATTCAGCGGGAAAAACCAGGGCCGAAGCATATGAAAAGGATGGCACCCAAGGGGGAAATAAGCTGATGACAAGCTTCGATCAGGCCGCCGATGCTCTTCAGAAAGCATTCGATCCTCTGATTCATCAACAGGGATTGCAGGGAGCGACAAGCCTCGAAGCCATTGATAATTCTATCCATGACATGGAGAGATTCAATAATTATATGGGTGTGATCAGTTTATTCCTGAGTATTTTAGGGGCATGGATCATCCTGGGCTCTATTTCCAGGGGCCTCCAGGAAGCCACGAATGGTTTAACGGGAGTGGCCGCCCGTATTTCCGATGCATCCAATAATGTGTCATCCGCCAGCCAATCTCTGGCGGATGGTGCGTCCAGACAGGCTGCCGCAATAGAAGAAACATCGGCATCCTTAAAAGAGCTTTCCGCTATGACAAAAACCAATGCAGATAACTCATTGCAAGCTGCAACACTGATGACGGATGCAAAAAATATTCTCAATCAGACGGATAAATCCATGGCATCCCTCAATGGATCGATGTTGCAAATCTCTCAATCCAGTGAGAAAACATCGAAAATTATTAAAACGATCGACGAGATTGCGTTTCAGACCAATCTGCTTGCTCTCAATGCCGCTGTTGAAGCAGCTCGCGCCGGTCAGGCCGGTGCGGGTTTTGCCGTTGTCGCCGATGAAGTTCGGAATCTGGCGCTTAGAGCCGCTGCCGCTGCGAAAGAAACATCTGAGTTAATTGAGGGTACGAATATGAAAATCAGGGAAGGCGCAGAAATGGCTCAAATAACAAACAAAAACTTTTCTGAAGTAAGTTCGATTGTTATTAAGAGCGGTGGTCTCGTCACGGAAATTTCTACAGCGTCCAAACAACAGACGGAAGGAATTCATCAAATTGATGTTGCTGTCAGTGAAATGGATGCTGTTACACAGCATAATGCCGCAAGCGCCGAAGAAACTGCCGCTGAAACCGTAGAAATGCATAAGCAGTCTCGCGCGTTACTGGAAGCCACCGGGAAACTGGCAGCATTGGTATGAGGATGAAAAAAAGTTAATTCAGACCACCGCCAGATTTCCCGAAAACTTCTACGTTTGTCATTTCGACCGAAGCGAGAAATCTTGTATTTAAGAGATCTCTCACATTCGTTCGAGATGACAAGCGGTTCCGGAGGAAGAGCGTATGGGGGCTTCCCCCACTACGCTGTTACTTTCATACTTCCCAAGCTGGACAAACTGCTCAATCCGTAACTTTTGATCATCTTCTGAAGAAGTGCACTGTTTTGACCTTGTTTTTTCGCCATCTGATCACCGGAGCCTGCGGAACCCATGTTCAGCATCGCAAAAAGATCAAAACTGGAACTCAATCCGGATGATTGTCCGGCAGCTTTGGAAACGTCTGTTGTCAACGAAGATTCCTTCGTCTTGACATAATTCTGCAGCTCCTGCTGACTGATCTGCCCATCCTTGTTCGTGTCGGCGACATCGAATGAATTGATCAAATCAGTAAGCCCGGAAAGCGTCTTCTGACCGTTTTTTTCGATCTTGTCCTTCATGGCGACAAGATCATCCTTCGAAAGAGATTGTGGCACGCTCTTATCACTCTGCGCATCCGGCTGAACCTCTCCGGGAATGACGGGTCGGAACTCACCTTTCCCCAGGCGATGCATTCCGCCGTGATGCCCGCCTTTTCCCTGAGTCTTCGCTTCGTTCCCCGGGAGTGAGAGTCCCTTCGATTTGGCAAAGTCGGTCAATTCCTGAAAACTGATCCCATCCTTGTTCTTGTCGATGTCATCGAACGAAGTGAGAAGATTATCGATTCCCGTGCTGGCTTTGGAACCTGATGCGCCCCCCGCTGATAACATTTTTTGAATTTCGGACAGGTCGGTTTTCTGGAGATTTGCCTTGCCGGATCTGAACTGCTGAAACTGATCTCTCAACTTGCTTACATCTGAATTTGAGATTCCACTGATAGTCATGGTCTGCCTCCTGTCGGGAAAATCATCTTTTAAAATCTTATTAAATTCCCGTATCCAGATAAGTCATCGACTTCTTTCATTTTTTATCATATGTCCGATTCCGGACGCTTTCTCTCTTTTTTAACCCGAATCACTCATTTTCGCATTGTTTCACAAAATTTAGCCTGCATATAACAGCGCAATCCGGTAGTTGGTCAACATGGCGACCAAAGAGGACTAAATATTTACGACTCTTTACGCCAGGCGAGATAATCTGCAGATATAGGACTCGGCTCGCCCGGTAGTCGCGCCCCACCCTGCGAAAACTAAATGACCCTGAACACAGATCATGGTCATTTAATTCTCCTCCGGAGAATGGCTTAAATTGCCAGAACTCACGACTGGTAGGGCTGGACCGCCGGGCCAGCCGAGATAATCTGCAGATAATAGGAGTCGGCGCGCCCGGCGATCGCATCCTACCCTGTGAGAATTAAATGACCCTGAACACAGATCATGGTCATTTAATTCTCCTCCGGAGAATGGCTTAAATTGCCAGAACTCACGACTGGTAGGGCTGGACCGCCGGGCCAGCCGAGATAATCTGCAGATAATAGGAGTCGGCGCGCCCGGCGATCGCATCCTACCCTGTGAGAATTAAATGACCCTGGGACACAGATGAGCAGTGATTGACTCACCGGATTATCACCTGTATGATTGCTGCTGACTCAATGAAGAAGATGTATAGATGAATAGAATTATTAATGTTTTTTGCCATGTTAATTCACTTTCAAGCCTGTAATTGAGGGATAGTCGTGAATCTTTCGGAGTATCGGGCATTTCAGGAGGCGTTTATCGCCCTGATAGTCGACGGGCGGGAACTGTCTTCTGAAGCAGGTTTCGTTGCTCTCACTCAGGGTTTCAATGAGCTTGAAACACGCATACGTGAGGAGCGTTTTTATCTCGCGTGTCTCGGAGAAATAAAACGCGGCAAATCCTCCCTGATCAACTCCTTTCTGGGCGCCGATATTTTGCCGAAAGCGGCGACGATCTGCACTGCTGCACTGTGTGTAATCGGCTACGGAGAAACGCCGCGCATAGTCGTGCGATATCGCGACGGAACGGTAATTGAATGTCCGCCCGAAGAACTTAAAAACATTGTCACCAGAAAAAATACGCAGATCGCGACGATCGATCGTGTCGAGATAGAATATCCCCTGCCGCTGCTGCGTGACGGGGTCATAATAATCGATACGCCGGGAGTGAACGACACCGATGCCTTTCGCCGCCGCGTTACTGAAGAGTTCATACCTCGTTCTGACGGCGTAATTTTTGTGTTGAACGCCGGACAGCCACTTTCTGATTCCGAAGCCAGATTTTTGACGGATGAAGTTCTGGCACGAAATATTCGAAAAGTCTGGTTTGTAGTGAACGGAATCGACCGTCTTGCAACTGACGAGGAGCGTCGCGAAGCAATAGCCTATTGCGAGCGACATCTGAAGAAACTCGTTCCCGAAGTGCGTCTTTTCCCATTGTCCGCAAGGGAAGCCAGGCGCGGTCAGGAAGCAGGTGATCAGGCGGCAGTCGTTCGTTCCGGCGTTCCCGCCCTACTCGAAGCCCTCGAACGCGATCTAATAGAGTCCCGTCGGGAAGCCTTATTCGACGTGCCCCTTAGCCGCATAACCGGATTATTTGATGATATTGGGCGCGGCCTGGCCTGGTCTGCGGATTTCTTGAATCGTAACGCCGAACGCCTTACCGATCAGGCTCGTGTCACTGCCGCCGATGGAGACCGACGACGCCTGGAAGCTGAAAAACTGCTCACAAAGTTTCGGGAAAAAATCGAGGCATGTATACATGAATTGGCCGCACAGACACCACTGCCATCGGCTGATGGTCTCGACGCCGCTGTAGAGGGAATTCTGGACTCCGGGCTCGATGACATTCGTAAGCAGTCTGAACTTGAAATGTTGTTGTCCCAGCGGCAGCAATTATTCGGAGCAACACTAGTTGAAAAGTTACACGAACGGGCGACCATACTCGCTAAAGAAGTCGGAGTAGAACTTGGACATCTAGTCGAAGGTCTCGACGGAAACATTGACACTGGTTCCGACTGTGCAACGCCTGCGGCAGTGACAATTGAAATGCCCACGCAATCCCACTCAGTGAAGGGACTTCAGGGAAGAACGTTATTGTCAGGATTCGGGCGTACTGCATCCCTTGTGTTTTTGTTTCAGGGAAATCTTCCGCTGGCGGCGCTTGCTCTTGCGGCAGGCTTTATCGGCCGCCTCGGCCCCGGAAGCGCCAAATCCATAACGAATCTTTTGTCTGAACGTTTGCGGGAAAATTCCGTGCGGGTTCGAGATGAATTCCTGAAAAAGCGGGGAGATTTCGCATCCGGGTATCAGCGTGCCCTCGCCGCGCCATTTGAGAGAGTATTCACACTACTCCGGGATCTGACCGAACGTGCTGCCCACCCTTCCGCTGCCTTCGATATCGAACTACGCAAAACATCTCTTGAATGCGAAAAGACGAAACTCGCTGAATTGCGCCGAAAAGCCCGGGAACTGTTAAGCCGCACAGGGCACCAGTAATTCACTGGCCCGTTGAGTCATCATTCCTGAACATGTTTTCCAGTAAAGAAATAGAATTGATCGTCTTGATGCTCTCTTCCAGAGATGATTCTTCAGAAGGCGTTTCAATGAGTTTCATCCGGAGACAGTTCAAATGAGAGGCCAGTTGAATTTTAGATTTTTCGAATCGCGCCAGATCTGATTTGCGATTCCTGAGACGGGCGCTGTTTTCCATGAGTTGTCGGAGGAGAACACGCATCTCGACTTTTTCATTTTCTTCGCTTGCCTGTCCGAGTTGATTCGAGATTTCCGTCATACGTGATTCGATTTTGGGAAGTTCATCGTCCAGCAATAATACGAGTCCGTCTATTTTTTGCCGCTCAAAAAAAATCTTCTCCCGGATTTTTTCGATCTGGATGAGATACGTCTTCAGCCCTCTTCTGCGGAGAAGCCGAACCAATGGTTCATACTCCTCCCTGATTTGCTCCAGTCCACGCCATTTACGGTTTTCAAGGTTTTTTCGAATGAACCACGAAAGTCCGAAAAACAAAAGTATGACAACGGGCCAAGCGACCCAGCCCGGCAACTCGCCCAGTGCGATCACCAGAGCGAGAATCAAATCCCGGACAAGATTGAAACTCGCCTGGACAAAGAAAATAATAAGGGAAAACGTCATTTTTGAAAGTATGATGAGTGTGGCAAATCCTGTCGCGATGCTCAATAAAAAACAGAACGCACAAAAAGAACAGGTTTTACGGGTATCGCGATTCACGCTGATCCTCTTTATGGCAGTTTTTCATAAATAAATCCGGATTTCAGTTCCCATTTATCAGAGGCAAAGGTTTCATGCTGATAATAGTTTCGAATTCCGTCTGAGGTTTTTCCCAGGGGATTTTGCAATTGTAAAGTTTGAAAATATTCTTTATCATTAAGTCCCAGGAAGGCCCGATCCCACCTTTTCTTGATGTAATATATGCATCGGCGCACAAAATGGGAATTACGAGATTCTTCTTCATAAGATCATTCTTATGATGGTTGCCGATTATTTCAACCAGATATTGCGGAAAATTCCAGCGTACCGCCATCAGCTGCCCGAGAGTCTGGTGGTTAATCCCGAAATATATGAATTCAGCCATCGTTTGTGGCGCCGGACTAGTCTGAGCAAAGTGTTTGGAGGCGACGTATTTTTCCGGAAAATAAAATGCCATTCCCATTTCCCCCAGGTCATGAAGCAGGCCCCCAATCCATACTTTAGAAATATCGACGGCATCAAAACCAACCGCTCGCGCAATAAACACTGATAGTTCCGCGCACAGAATGCAACCATTAAAGAAATCATGCTGGGGCTTGAATAACGACACGAACCCATTGAAAAGGTTGAACTGGAATATTCGCGTCAGATATGACATGCCAATGGTAGAAAGAGCCAATGGAAGAGTATCTACCGATTGCCGCCGATAATAATATGCTGAATTCGCAATCCGCATGATCTGACTGACAATGGCGGGTTGGCTGGTGAGCAGTTTTTCGACTCCTTCGAAATCCGCATCTTTACTTGTCGTATAATCGACAAGTGCCTGAGCATCTTTGGTCAAAGATGGAACATCGCGCAAGCTGGTCAGGAGCTGCGCGACAGTTTCATCGCCTCTGTGTGATAATTCCGCGCTTCGAACTGTGGGAAACGGAACGATAGCAAACTGGAGACAGATCTCGGAAACTTCCGGAACCTGGGTTACGACCTTCAGTCGGGTCATGGATGCGGCTTCCTGGAGCATTTCGAAAAAGAAACCTTTTGCGGCCGTAACGCCGGACAAATCAATAATGGAAGAGTGTAACTGTGTCAATCCGGAAACAGCCGCTCTCAGATCATAGTCAGACTCCTCAATTTCCCCGGAAACTGAAAGAATTTTGACTTTGTCTTCGCCATCATGCCAGGAAAATGATGCCATTTCGTCAGCGAATTATGTTCCACAATAGAGTGTTCATATTCTCACCGGACCTGATTTTCACATGATTAATGCGGCTATTTTTTGTTTATATCTTCGATCGTAATAAGCAATTTTTTCGACAACGAAGAAACGCCACTTTCAATTTCTTTGGGCAAGCCGCCTTCCGTGTAAAGACGGTAGTTGAGTTCGTGAAGAACGAACTGAATCATCTCAGGCGAAGCCTGGCGACTGTCAGCGACGAAAGCCTGTAATGGTCTCAAATCACCACTGTTGATTCCATCTATCAAACTGGCGGAGGTCGCCTTGTGATACAGATCTGATATCATGTCACCCCAAACTGTCGCCTGGGCAAAGGACAACTCTTTATAAGCGCTCTCCAGGGTGAAATCGAAGGGCAGATAAATCGCCAGACCATTGGCATTTTTAACGGAAGAACCATTTGTTGAATTTTGGAGAATGAATTTCTTAGAGGCTTCCAAAAGCTTTGTGCAGGCATTTTGTATTCCAACTTCTTTAACAGATGCCTGAATCAACTGAACAAAATGAATCAGATCTATGTTTTCAGGGGAGGCAAACTTTTGAACGCGCAGAATGGCATCATGATATTCTTTGCGAAAATTCGTACTCATAGTGGCTTTTGCAAAACCATTTATTGCATCGACCAGTTGCCCTATTTCAGAACATTTGATACACGATTGAGTGCAGGTCTCCTGTCCCTGACTGCCGTTGGAGAAAGACGCTGTAAATATATTTACCCAATTTTTGCTGAAGTTCTCGGTGGTATCCGTTGCGGTAAGGGCGGCAAAAACATCATCGTAAGGGTTGCCCTTCCCCGGAACGACTTCTTCGGAGGCAACTATGTAATCTGTAGAGTCCTTGCAGGCATAAGCAACTTCGACCATTTGCATCAGACAGGCATCCATATTTAGAATATCAATGTTGTGTCCGATGATTTGCCTGATTTCCTTCAAGGCTGCTTCAAGTTGGGCGGTGGTAATATGATTGCCGGAAGTCTCATCATATGAAATTCCACGGTAAATGTGCTTTCCAGCCTGGTTTCTCCAACCTGAGCCGTGGTTCCAGATGGTTAAAATATATCTCTTCGCCGGATAGTTGGCGACAACGAATTGCATGAAGCTGATCAACTGTTTATAGTCGCCCATATCTATTTCGCCCAGATCTTTTAGCAGGGTGACTTTGTTCTTTTCAATATAATTCAGTGACGCGGGCCCGTTTGCACGATCGATCAAAGTGACCATGTTCAGCCAATCGTTCGATCCGACGCGTGACATCTCTATCTGATCCTCAACGCCACGCGGATCCAGATTGTTGTCGGCATTCAAAAAAACCGCGAATGTCCATTCTTTCATGGTAGCGGAATAAACCGGAGCAACTGATATGAACAGTCCCAAGAAAATGATTCCGGCTAACAAGATAAATTTATTATTACGTAACTGCATACTCATTTCGATGCTCCTTGATGACGTCCAGACATTTTCAGGCCGAGTGAATCACGAACCTCATTCTCAATGTCGTCATCAGGGCCGGCATTATAGAAAATCAGGTTACGGAGGTGTTCAAAGCTTTCCATTCCAAGGATTTCGGTGAACTCGAGTGCCATACCATTGGAGTCGGAACGCGCCACGCGACCACGCAGCTCTATGCGGTTTCCGGCATCTTTCCCGCCAAGGTGGAAGATAATCCCGCATTCAGCACCGATCGGGAAGGATCGACATCCATCAATGGCTATGCCCTTCATGCTTATGTCCCGGGTTTGGCATGGAATAATGCCCATCTCGGGGTGAGTAAGCTCGACCTCAATATGCGGAAATACTCTCGTGGATTTACGTTGATCCGTCAGATTCTCGACCATGGACTGCCTCCTGACTCGGTCATCAACACGTTAACTTATAAAAGATTATATCACACTAACCCAACCCCATGGAAAATAGGGGCAACCCTATTTTCCATGGTCGATGCGACGACGGGCTTTTTTCAGAGCATCCAAAAGCCCTTTTTGATCCGCCGGGGCCACTCCGCTGGCTTGCCCTGGCTCTTTTCCGGATGCGACAGATTCGGATGATGAAGAAGCCGAAGCTGAAGTTTGAGACGGAGAAAGGGGCGGAGATAAATTTTGAGAGGAGTGGGAAGAGTTAGTCGAGCTGGAAGAGTTAGAAGAGGCAATAGAAGCAGAATGGGGAGAACCAGAAAAGGAAGGTCCTGAAGATGCAAACTGGGAATGAACCCATGAATAAACCGATCTGAAAAAAGAGAGTCGGGCAAATGCAAATGAAAGCAGTCCGGTGCGACGCTCTGCCACTTCAAGAAGAAACATCAGCAGTGCAAGAGCAAGAAACGCCGGGGCCGCCCGGACCGGAAACGGAGTCCGCGGAAGATCTTTCCAGATACCACCTAGATCAAGCCTTTCGATACCGCCCGAGGCTTTCATCAACGACTCGCGCGCCCGAATTCCATCGCCTGTCGTTGTGGGCCGATACTCCGGCGAATACGGCAATACCGCCGGAGCCAACCGCACCACTTGCTTCCCGGGCATCCCTACAGTGGCAAGAGCCGTTTCTTCGCCCCGCAGGGGAATATCCGCGGCAAGCTCGTCGGGGGCAGTCCAGCTCATGGTGCGAGTTTCAGTATTCGGAGAGCATCCGGGCATGGCGCGAAGTATTGTCACCACCGGCGGATCGGAAAATGGATCCTTCCAGCGCTCAGGATCGAGATGCAGTTTTACGACGAGGCTTCCGCGAATGATTTCCTGGGTAATGAGACTGCCGGGATCAACTGATTCATCGCGCCCACCTGCCCAGCGTGCAGCCGCTGAAAGAAAAGAGGGTGCCCCCGGCCACGTCGCGAAGTCGCCCGAATAAATTCCGTCTATTTCTCCGGTGTAACAGAGGGTGCGGCCGATGCCCGCATTCCACCAGGCGAGCAGTGGCGCCTTGTATTCATCACGGCTGACAAGACCTTGCGTCGCTCCGGGGCGCAGATAACACAGGTTATATCCGCCAACAGCCGGAAACGCGCCTTCCGCAAAACCGCTTCCGGCACCTGTCGAGCCAGACAGGCCGGTAAGCTCAAATAAACCGGAACTTCGTTCTACGACTGTTTTTGCATCAATGAATGTGTTGCGTGCGACAACAAAAGTGTCCTGAACAAACAGTCTAGGCAAATCATCGACTTTTTCCGAAAAAAAGATGCGACCCGCTCCACGTTTGGCGATATCGCGCAACAGGTCTGAATCACGGTCCCCAGGAAGCCCCATCCCAACTACGCTGATCGTCATATTGGCTTTGTGCGCCGCGTCGACTATTTCCTTATAACGCCCTGGCTCTTCTGAATCCTGGGCGTCTGCAAACAGAATCAGATGGCGGGTTCCCGCCTTCGCCTTCGCAAGCTCCGCGAGAGCGGCCGTGAGAGCCACTTCGATGAAAATTCCACCACCTTCAGACTGTATGCGCAGAATATCGGATCGCACGCGGGACTTGTTTTCAACGGGCGCCAGCGGCGCCACGATATGAGGAGCGCTGTCCACTGCAACTACGCCGAACTCGTCGAGCGGACCAAGCATGTTGAGAACCTCGGCCGCGGCAAGATTGGCAAGATCCATTTTCCGGCGCCCATTTCCAGCGTCTATAGCCATGCTCCCGGATCGATCCATGACGACTACTATGGCCAGTGCGAGTTTGCGATGCTCGCTGCGCAGTTCCATGGAAACGGGCAGAATGCCTTCGAGTGGTGAGCGGAAATAGCCACCGAGAGCGTAGGAATTCTTCCCGCCCGTGATCATCAGCCCGCCGCCGAGTTCCCGGACCCAGGCCGCGAGCGTGTTCATCCCGGACATGCCAATCGCTTCAGCGGGCACATTTTCGAGCAGGACAGCCGAGCAGGCGGCAAGCTCTTCGAGGCTCCAGGTCATTTCTGAGGGTTTCGCCAGACGAACGCGCAGCCCCGCTCCGCGAAGTGCTTCCGCGAAACGATTGCCCGGTGATTCGGATACCACAAGCAAAGGCCGCGGGCCGCGAACGGCCGTCAATGCTCGGGCAACATTGTTTTCCGGACGCGGGTCGCCGGCTGGGATGTCGATTTCAAGCCGATAATCAAAAACGCCGCTTTCAAGCTTCGGATCAGCCATATCGCGAAACGGCAGACGACTGACACCCGGGGGGAATTCGTGGTGTCCCCGTGATATTACCGTCGACCCGCGACTCAGAGTATATGAAACGTCGCGGCCAACGGGAACCCGGATCCAGGCGGTGAGAAGGAAGGCTTCACCGGGCGTCACGACTACCGGCGCGTCGAAGGCTTCGATCGCCTGATCATCGGCGCCCGGGCGCTCCAGGGTGCGAACATCGATGGGAACCCCGCGGGCCGCGGCGCGGAAAGCTTCTCCGGACGGGTCGCGACCTGTCCAGCGACAGTCTGAAACCAGGAGAATGCGGCCCGGGGCCCCGCGCGGGATGAGAGAAAGCGCGCGATCGATTCCGTCGGCCATGTTCGAGGCTTCCCCACCCACCTCCTGCAAAAAACCGGAAAAACGGCCTGAATCAGGTGGACGCTCAATCGCTGCCCTTTCTCCGAATGCCACAACACCGAGACGATCATTCGTCCCCATGGACTTTTGCACCAGATCGATTATCTCGCGCTCAACGTGATCGTGGTCCTGCGGCAGAGAACGACTGCGATCGACGACCGCTATAACGGTACCGGCCTGGCGCGGAATAAGAACAATCGGGGAGGCCATCGCCACAAGCAACGGTATCAGGGCTGCTATACGCAAAACGGTGATCAGACGCGAAGGCAGACGCCAGATGATAAAGCTTGCCGCCAGCGGCAAAGCAAGCAAAAACCATGCGGGCTGCAGGAAAATCATGCTCCGGCCTCCCGTGATACGCTGGTCACAGAAGGCAGGCCGGCCGCCTGAAGCACCGCATGGATGACGAGAAGCAGAATGGCGGACAGCAGGAACATCCATGCAACGTCAATGCTTTCCACCCGGCCATCACCGTCAGTCCACGTTCCGAATTCACCGGAGTAGGCGGTGCGCAGATCAGATTCATCACGTGAACAGGCGTTCACGGCGATTTGCCATGAACGATTATCGGCGACAAGATTATGAAGGCCGGGCATCTCGGGCGAGATGGTCAGACGGCGAATGCCGGAGGGAAACTTTTTTTCCCGGTTATCCGGATCCTGTAAATATACATTTTGCGCCGCAAAAGGGACTGCCACATGGAGTTCGCTTCCGAGGGGGAGCGTGTTGCGATCAGGCCCGGGACTTTCGTCCGCGCGCCATGTGACGAGGTTATACAGCAAAATAGGCCAATCGGGAGATATCATCAGATTCGATCGATCGACATTGAGGCGCCAGAAGACGTCGAAGCCGCGAATGCCTTCCCGCACTGTTACAAGCGGTATATTGCCCGCCGTTATAATCGGATCGCCGGGAAGACTGGATTCGCGACCTGCGCCCCAGATCGATCCACGAAGTTCAACGCCCTCGGTGAGCGGTTTTCCACGATCGATGAGAAACGGACCAAGAAAAGATTCAGCTTTTGATTCTGAAATAAAGCGGACGTTCCATGCTTCGCCCGTCCCCGCAGGTGCGGTCAAAGCCGCATTGCCGTCAGAGAATATCAGCAAAGGCTCCGACGAAGTTACGGATGCAATGCCACCCGCGATCAGCCCACGCAAAAGGGCTTCGCGGAGCCGCTCCTCCCCCACCCTTACCTCCACCGGAACGCTTCGACGGGGTTTAGGCAACAGCATGACATGTGAATCGATATCGAGCGCATCGGAAGAAAGTCGAGCGGTGAGAGTGCCGGCATCGGTCCCGAGATCGAGTCGTACGCGTCGATACTCGTCAGGAGCGAGTTCGATCTGAGTCGATTCCGTTTTTCCGTCGCGTTCGACAATGAGTTGAGTCTTCGCGGCATTAGAAGCAAGATTGACTACTTCAAGCAGGGCTTCTTCGCTTTCATCGCGGCGTGTACGAAGTGCCTGTGTAAAGGCAAAATTCGCGAGCGGCTCGCCGAAGGCCATCCATCGGAGTTTTCCATCTTCAACAGGATGATCCGGGGCATGGTCCGTGAGGATCAGCACGCGACCACGATCGCCCGCAAGATCTTTTGCCAGGGCGATGGCCTCGTCGAGAGCAGACGACGGGGAAAGACACGACCATGCGCTGAGGGCTTCCCTTATCTGTCCCATGCTTCGAAATGGCTCTCCCATGACTTGAGGAACTGGACCGGCGAGAATGAATCGTACGGTCGAAAATGGCAGAGCGGGGAGTTCGGTTTCAACTGCCTTGATGGCGCGTTCACGTGGACTGTTTGCCCCCTTTTCATGCTTCCCGGAATCAGGATTTACAGCGCGCATGGAAAACGAATCATCGAGAACGACGACATAGGAGCACAGGGGTTGCAGGCCCGGCAGGTGTGGTCCGGCGGCGGCGGCGACCAGCAGACTGATGATGACCAGTTCGATATAAAAGAAGAGCGGCAGACGCGGTGGTTCACGGCGGCGTCCTCCGGCGAGGGGCGGTGTCTCGGTCTGCCAGAACATGAGTGTCGAAACGGGTTTGTCGCGAAACCGCGCGCGAAACAGGTATATCGCCAGCAAAACAGGCAACGCAAGTAACCCCCAGAAGGCCGCGGACAACTCGAATGTCATGCGGACGACTCCACCCGAAGAAAATCTATCGAGAGCAGCTCGCTCAGATTCCAGTCTGTGAGCAGTGTTTCAGCGGTGAAACTGGTAAATATTGTTTGAAGACGTCGGCAGGTCTGGCTCCAGGAGAGACGATGCCGGTCGAATGCTTCCCTGTAACGTGTCTGCACACCATCATCGACGAGAACTTCCCGCGTCTCGCCGGACTCGACGTCGAGCAGGCGTATCGGACCGATTTCCGGGCCATCATGGTCAGATGCCGCAAGAACCTGGACCAACAATGTGAGAGCGGAGCCAGATGCAATCGGCCAGAGCGTGGCGGCGGGATCACCCGGCCATAACAGGTCGGTCAGGACGATGCGTATGCCGCGCGGCTTCCAGGATGGGGGGAGCCTTCGGAAAGAGGCTTCAAGATCATGTGGCCACGAAAATTCGACTCCCTGCCACTTTTCGGGAGAAATGTGTCCGTTGCCGACAGGACGACAGCCTTCAGCTGCAATCCAGGAACGCCACGTAAAGCCCGCGTTTGCCGCCGACCTGACCAGGAGGGCCGCCAGCCCCAGCACGGCTTCCGCCTTCCTGGATCCAGGCAGATTCATCGAGGCCGAACCATCGATCAAAATATCGACGTGAGGATTAACTTCCTCGCGAAAGAGTTTCACGGTAAGACGGTCTGTGCGGGCGAAGGCGTTCCAGTCAAGGTGACGCAGATCATCACCCGGCTGGTACGACCGATAATCGAGAAACTCAAGGGAACGCCCTCCGCGGCGTCCGATTGCATTTCCACCGGCGCCCATGGGCAGACGTTGCGGTATAGCCATGCGAAAACGCCGTCCGGCCTGTTCACCGGCACGAAGAAATTCCCGAAACTGCTCATTCATTTAGGAAATCCTAACACAAACAGACTATTTCTTCGAAATGTGAAGAAATAGTGTTTGTCATCAGGCATATTGCTACGCTCCGGTTGGAATCGTGAGGTATGTCCAAACGAACTCATATTTTAATCGCCGGTATATTCAAGGATACACGTTTTCTCTTTCACTAGCTATCCATCCTCTACGGAATAAAAACACTTTTGACATCATGACGCGAGCATGATATCTAACAGCAAATTCCTATCAAAGGTCACAAAGAACCTGTTTGTCCAGGAGTAATGATGAGAATCGTATTAACGCTTGCCGCACTCTTGTACATGCTCTCAATGGCGTCTTGCTTTGAGGGAGAAGTCTCCGCCCAAGACAGAGCGGTCGTGCAAAAAGTGCTGAGAGAGAAGCGTATAGACTGGAGCAAGACGCCTGCGGAAGAGTTTGCGGAGAAGTTGAAGTTTCTCGGTGCTTCTGCCATTCGAACGCTGGAAACATTTTTGACCGACCGCGACCTTGGCGGGGAAGCTGCTGAGACAATGCTTGTCCTGGATAAAGGTGTGGCAGCTCCGCTCATCTTTGCATCAATGCCCAGGAGTGATCGAAATATCCAATTTCACACATTCAAGCTCTTTATCAGACTGATTCAGGAAGGAGAGAAGATAACGTGCCGGAAAGAAATGCATGATGCCGCCATTCGATGTCTCGAAGCAGACACGAATGCTGATGCGGGGGAACAGGCGCTTTATGCCATAGGCCTGACAGGCGATATATCTGATTTCCCCCTCCTGCAGAAACTATACGACAACACTCTTCGGACCCCGGTATGGAGAGCTAAACTTCGCAATGCGGCGGAAGCGGCTTTGGCTAGATTAGGAAATCAGACGTACATCTCAAACATTAAGAACCGACTCAGCAAGGCAATATCAGACCCATTCACGCGTGATGACGCCGTTTCACTGGTGGAATGCGTCCAGGAAGCAGCTTTCACAGGGAATCGGGAATTCGTTCCATTGCTTCGCGTGCATTTGAATACGCCGGAGCCCCAACCACGCACGGATGATATTGTCAGTCCCGCATACAGTGCAGGATTGGCGCTTGAAGCAATTCTTGGAAAGAATTGGAGAATTGAAGACAGCAAGAAAGAACAATCTCCTGCAGGTAACGCCAAAAAAAACGGCCCGGACTGATCCGGCAATCCCTCTATATTTTTCCGAACAGACCGTTGATGGTCGATGCTCGAGTCCGCTCCAGACCCTTATGTGTTCCGAAGAAGGCTGAACGTGCGAGAGGCACGCCACAAAAAGGGAAGGACCCGGTCGTTTTGAAGGCCAATCCCGGGTTATTCCGATGGTACGGGATGATCGGCCCGGCCCTTGCTGTCGGGGCTGCCAATCACCCTCGGAGCACTGGCAAATCCCTGATTCCCGGAATGGATTTTCCCCGGCGCCATAATAGGATGGATAGAAGCTTCGGTCATGCCAAGGCCCATTATGACGGAAATGAGAATACGCCCTCCCAGGACGACTGCGAAAACCAGACCGGAGAAGATCATAAAGAAAACGTACTTCCCTTTTTTTCCAAAAGAGCCGGCCGTTACTCCTTCTTTCTCCAGTTCTTTCCGGTAGGTTCCCGAGAGATGGACAATGCTCCCGGCGAGAGTAACGATCCAACAAAGGACGAAGAACAAAAACCAGACGCGCAAAACAGCATCTTCGGAAAAATTCAGGCGGAGAACGTGGGTTCCGATGGCGATCAGGGCCATGGCTGAAATGATGATGAAATACTCCATGCACCCCTGACCAGCTCTGCAAATCCGTCTTTGCATGAACCTCTCCCCTTCTTGGGACAGCCCGGGTTGGTTGTCCGAGGGCATCAGGCGATTCCCGGTTGCCTCAAAAACTCCGGGGTTGATTGCGGCTAGAGGGTGGCATTCTTATGAATCGAAAATAATGGGTTCGATACGGGCTAAAACCTCAAGGAATAACTCATCGGAACATTTTTTAATAAAAGTTGCCTTTCGGGCTCGATAATCAAGTGAACGTAATTGATCAGCCATTATTACCCCAGTAAGATTCTTTTCCCCAGGCATCGTCACATAAAAAGGGTTTTCCCGCTTTGAGTTTGTTATTGGACAAACAAAGACAAACCCCATTCTTTGGTTAAACGAAGTGTGACTGACGACAAGGGCAGGACGGTTTCCCATTTGTTCATGTCCAGCTTGGGGATCAAAACTGAGACGGATAAAATCTCCTCGCTTCGGAATGTAGTCTACCAAACCTCTTCTCCTTCCGATTTTCCCCAAGAAACTTCTTGTCCAAGTTCTTTAACCTGGGCAAGTAAATCTTTTAAGGCGTATTTTTTTAAGGGAGAGACCGGTTCTAAGACTAACTTCCCGTCCTCAATTGAATACTTTAGCTGATCTTTTTCATTCAGATGAAGGATTTCTAAAATATGCCTCGGAAGTCTGATTCCAAGAGAGTTTCCCCATTTTCCAATATGCAATTGCATGGTTGACTGCATGATTTCACCTCCGGAAGCTCTTGATATACATTGTATATCAAGGAAGTTGTTTTGTCAATCCAGTAAGACGGCTCTGTCCTGAATAACCACTTTCCAGATTTTTGTGGCACGACCTTTGGAACATCCTCATGGCCTGGCCGTTTGTTCGGCTGCTGGTTCCGTCTGTTGATCCGACACGAGCGCCCAGCGTGAGTTTATTAAACGCAAAACAAAAATGGCGGCAAAATACGACGCTAAAGGTGACCGATTCAGGGCAGGACATTTATTCTTGATCAGTCTTTATATGTACCTTAGCTCCTGTCCACGCCAAATCCTCGACCGACCTCATTGTCGTAATTTGCCCGAATCTGAAGATATCCCGTGAGTATGACCGGTTTTTCTTTCCTCCTCTTCTCTGGCCTCAATTATCGCCTGTAGATCAGGAGTTAATGATGCAAGGAATCGTCGTTCTTCATTGGATAGTTCGGGAAAAACGCGATGAATGTCTTTGTCGAAGCCGGTCAGACATTCGAGGAAAACCTTTTCACCAGGCTGGAGAGCAAATTCTGAATCCTTGAGCAATGACGGAGCGTAAAGGAGTTTCGCACGCAATATCACGGATTCCCTGAGCGAGATCGTTCCGAACTCCTGCGCTATCACGATACGGTCATACGCCGCGCTCCCGGACGATCCATCAGCTTTCTGTCCCCAGGCAGATCCCAGGGTGGTAAGGCAAAAAAAGACAACGGGAATTGCGATGTTTTTCAAAGGTTGTAATAGATTCATCATTTTTGCATGCACCTTTACACCCACTACGAAGTCGGGATGAAATCATACTTCAATTCCGGCATGATTAAATCTCGCTTTTGACAGGTTGCGGGATGAGGGGGGTGAAGCGCTTGAACTGATCGAAAAACCACGGCACCGCCAGCGCGAGCGAAACGAACATCCAGGTGCTTCCAAAAAGAAACGACATGCGCCCAACGGTGTCATCCGTTAGCATAGACGGGTTGCAAACAGAAAGCATCGGTTCGAACCTGCTGTCGATCATAAAACCCAGCAGCATTGGAAACAGGCTTAAGACTGCAATCGATATAGCCATCATCAGCCATGTCGCCTGAGGCGGAACCAGGTCGGCAAAGATTTTTTTTCTGAGAGCTACACTGGTGAGCCCGTAGGCAATCGCGAAAAAGCCCAGTCCTGCAATTTGGTCAAGGTCTGAAATCTTGCCTTCGCTATAACCCGGGGCAGGTGTCCATGATAAAAAAAAGGAAATTACAAGACACGTCGAGAAATGTAAAATGGCTGTCCAGATCACTCCTCCACCTGCCCCGCTGAAAAAGACGAATGCGATCACGCGGCGAAAAAAACCGTCGGGAATCTCTTTGCGAATTCTTGGTCCCCATTCTTCGCGCTCGGTAATGGCCGCACCAATGGCTGGAAAACAACATAGCGCAGTCACCCAGCCCCAGAATTCAGCCGCTTTTTCACATTCGGATGGAGTTGAATTGGAACAGGCCAGGACGGTCATGCCTGCACCTACCATCCAGACGAACGTCAGCATCCGACGAACGGGATAGGCACGATTGGCGGCTGGTGGTGAAATCATTGCGGTCGCGAATACATAGAACACCAAGAGAGCTAAGGCAGCAAAAACTCCCATAACGATTGCCGCAATAATATTTTCACGCAAATATATTCTGGAGAAAATGCCGGAACGAGTGAAGTCATCCAACATGGCCATGGTGGTTGTAAACCCGGTTATCAATGCAATCAGGCCGAATGGTTCAATAATACGTCGCAATGAACCGCCTACAGGAATGGTTCCGGCGAAAATAGCGAAAGCTATACTTATCGAAACCGCGAGGAAGCCTACCGCGAGAATAAAAAAAATAGTCGGCAAGTCGATGCCGCGCAAAATATAGGTAAACGACAGAAACGGCATGCAGGTTCCAAAGATCAGAAGTGCCAGAAGCAAGGCGGCCGCCCATTTCCCGATGATGATATTGCCGGGCTTGAGAACAGTAATATAGAAAAGATCAAGATCAGAGTCGGCACGTTCGGCGGCAAGCCGCTGCGCTGCATGCGCCGGAATCAACACCATGCAGGCACCAATCAGCATAGTAAGCAGCGCCTGAAAGACGCGGCTGCCGATGGCATCCTCCTGCGCACGTTGCGGATCGGACAAAACCATTACACAGATTACCAGAATCTGGAGAATAAGAAACAGCATCATGACCCCGGTTACAAAACGACCTTGTACCGCCTGACGCAGTTCCTTGACGACAATCGGGTTTATCCGATCATCGACCCAGTCGATAAATTTTCGAAGTAACGCTATCACATGTCTGCCCCTTGCCTGAGAATCCTAACACAAATCCGCCTCTTCTTCGAACAGAAAGGAATCTGAGGTCAGGGCAAACGTATTAAAAACTCAGGAATGGTCTATAACGCGGCTCTCGACACTACGAAGAACCTGCAAGGGCGAGACTATGATATGGGCGCGACCGCAGAACTTTTATCTGAGGTTGCCGGCGATACAGAGTGAAAAAAACGTAGACATTTCTCATCAATTCATCGTACAGATATCTGTGAAGCAATCATTTTATACATAAGGTTTACTGAATTTTGTTTTATCGGGCGGGTTTGAAACCCGCCCCTGCGATAATTATGACCGAATACATAAATAAATTTCATTGCGCTTCTGTATATATGATACAAACAGGCCTGACTGCTTAATATACTCGTGGTGTGCGAAAGGAGATAAAATGCCCGCACTTCCGGAATACAAAACGCGAATACTTCTTGCAGACTCAAAGGTTCCCATGGTTGAAGGATTGTTCGTTGCCGCAGGATCCGAACTTCCCAGCCCTCTTCCCAAACCTCCCGTCTATCTCAAAGCACAGATCCCGGGTGCTACGAGTCGTGCAGCGCAAGGGCTCGTACGTCGAAGCGATTCAGTTGCTAAAATTGAATCTGATCTGAAAGAACTTTTAAGCCCTGGTTCCTGGGGGCAGGCCGAAGGTGTTTTGATTGCGGGCGCCGTAAAAATGATCGGCGAATATTATGCCGCGTGCATGCTGGAATTTGGCGGCACAGGGAGACTTCCCGGAGGAGTTCTGCTTTTTTCCACACGGGGCGGCTCCGGGGTCGAGGAAAGATCTGAAAGCCTGCGCAAGATCCACTTTTCCCTGCTCAACCTGCCGACCGCCGCTGATCTCACCAGGCACCTCACAGGCCTGGAAAATGCTCATACCATCGGTTCTTTTCTGGAAGGATTCTGCCGGACTTTTGCCAATTACAAGCTTATAGTGCTTGAAGCCAACCCTATCGGAGTACTGGAAGACGGCTCATTGCTTGTCGTCGATTGTCGGGCGGAGTTTGAGAACCAGGCGGTGAGCAAGACGGATAAGGAGCTTTTCTCGGTCACTTCTTCCGCTAAAGAAGAAAAGAGTCGCCTTGAGCGCGTTGTCGATAAAATAAACGAAGGCGATCCCGCCGGAACAGCTTTCATTCGCGAAGAACGCGCATTGCCACCGGAGAGTGCATGGCGCGTGGCTACAAATCTGTGCGGCGGCGGTGGAAAGATGCTCTGGGAAATGGCCACCGGAGGCCGTCAGGATATTTTTTCCATGAACGAATCCGACACATCTGGCGGTTTGTCTGCGTTCAAAAGTTACCGGGTTCTGCGGGCTATTCTCGAGATGGAAGGTTCGCACGTGCTATTGCTCACCGGCTCGGGAATGGGTTTTCAGAACCAGTATTATCTGGCTGCAGCGATTTGGAAGGGATTACGTGAAAGCCCTACCCCTCTCCCGGCGCTACTGCGCTTTGGCGGCACGGATGAAGACAAGGGCCGCGAACTTATAGAAAAAGTCGCACCTGGATTACCGGTCAAGGTTAAAACATATCTTCCTCATACTTTCCCAAACGCCATGGTGGACGAAATCGGAAAACTTGCGACAAAAGATCGAATCAAGGTGAAGCCGACGCCGCAACCAGAGGGAGAGCCTTCATTTCGCGTCACGGTTCCACCGGGAGATTTCTTTTTCTACCCGGACAAATGGCCTTCGAATGAGGCTCCGCCTTGCGTGGCCGCATGTCCGAAGAATGTTCTTGTCTGGAATGCCGCAAAACACGCGATCGAACTGGCGGAAGGCGCGCGTTGTATCGGTTGTCTGATGTGCGAAGTGGTATCTCTCCTCGAAAGTAATGGTGAACTGCGCATAAGGCTTGATATGCCGGAGGTGACCCGATGAGCGGAATACTGAAATATCTCGTGGGAATTGAAATTCCAAAGGTTTTGATAGTCGGCATTACAGGAAACCAGGGGCAAAACAGCGCCAAACTGATGATGCAAATGGGCACCAGTGTTGTCGCCGGCTGCACTCCCGGAAAGGGCGGCCAGGAAGTGAACGGCGTTCCGGTTTTCAACTCTCCCGCTGAGGCGAAAAAGGCAATTCCTGAGCTGAATTGCGCCTGCACATATGTTCCGGCTGGGGCAATCAAAAAAGCAGCCATGGAAATCATGGATGCGGGAATCAGGTTTACGGTTCTTACGGCCGATGGTGTGCCAACTCATGACGAAGCGGTGCTCAAGGAATATTCCAGTGCCAGGAGTTGTACATATCTGGGCCCCAACACGGTCGGAATGCTCGATACTTCCGGTTATCTCTTTGGCATGATCGGTGGAAGTGCTGCATGGGCAAAGAAGAACTACCTGCCAGGCTGCGTTGGAGTCATCTCGCGATCAGGAGGTTTATCGCAATTGCTGGGTGCTTTCCACTGTCGACCGAATCTGCAGGGTCCGCGCGAGGATGGAACATTCGGCCCGTTGTGGGGCGAAAAGTATCCGGGCGTCAGCGCGGTGATGTGTATAGGTGGCGACCCCATGCCTGGCGTTTCGATGGTTGATGCCGCCAAGGCCTTCGAGAAAGACCCGCGTACAAAAGTAATAGTGGTCTATGGCGAAACCGGCACGACCCAGGAAAACGATTTAGCGGATGCCGTAAAAGCCGGGGCTGTCACCAAACCAATCGTCGTCTTTCTGGGCGGGAAATACACGAAGGCTGGCGTTGCCCAAAGTCATGCCGGCGCGATGATCCGCAATGAGGCTGAAACGTATCATTTCAAACGAAAGGCGCTGGAAGAGCAAGGCATAATCGTGATCGACCGCCCCGATGCCGTATTCGCACAAACCGCAAAAATACTGGGACTCTAAGCTCTTTTTCAAGAACAATCAATCCGGTTGGAGTTTACTTTTTGCAGATCATTGACCATAGAGTCTGATTTGTATTTTTTAAAAGTTCAATCCGGAGCAGGTTAGACGCGGCAAGTTGCTTCATTTCATCCTCGTCGAAGTGGTGAGAAACGGGAGCGTGAATCAGGTCAAAGCAGGCGGTCCAGAGGAATTTTAGTGAGCATCCGCCCCACATCTCAAAATGTTCGACCAAAGGAAGATATTTATACATCACTGGAAAAAGAAAATGAACCGGCCGATAAAAACCGGCGATCAAAACGGCGAAAAACAAGGCTGGGACAAATCCAAGAAGGTGTTGAAAACGAATCGGTAAAAAGTGAAAAAATTGTTTAAGCGGCTCAATAATATCTGTCATGAGAAAATTGTTTTCGAGACTATACACACAAATAGCTGTCATTCCCCCCGAGCAGACAATGCGACTGAGGACAGAGAAAGCCTTTTGATAATCCGGAATGTGTTGCAGCGCATGATCGCATATCGCCACATTGACTGTGTGATCTTTCAATGGGAGAGACGTCAGATCTCCGCGTAGAAGCAGAATGGGAACAGGACTGTCTGAAAAAAGATCTTTTATGGAGTAAATTTCTGAGCCAATTTCATTGATTATGATAAGAGATGGGTTTTCCTGAGCTACATGAAAAGCTTCTCGTCCTCTTGCGCCACAGCCGATAAACACGATTTTGTTATGAATTTCGTACCGTTCGAGGGGGATAAAATTCCAGAAAACTTCAGCCCCGAAGAAACCATTGCCGGTCAGATCTTTTTTTTCAAAAGGATGAATAATATTCCATTCGAATTCCCAGTTCTGACTGACGGCAAGTTGTCGCTTTTCCTCGTCTGTGGCTGTTTTAGGCAACGAGGGAGACAAACCAAAACTGCGAATTACTTCAGACTCTCTGGGGCTCAAATAGTTGCTCAAAAGGGCAGGTTTGAAAAAAATCCCAACTTCATCAACTATCGGATACCATGAACCACATTGGGCGCAGACTAAAATTCCCTGGACGATGATATGACCGTCCGGAGTGCCCTGTCTCAGATAAAGATCACCGGCACAGTCCAGACATTGCAGTAAGTTGATGTCAGAGACTCGCATCAGGCACTTACGATAAACTATTCGAGCGCCGAAAGCAACCTTCGGTCACATTCAGCAGGGTCATTTAATTCTCGACCGGTAGGGCAGCGACCGCCGGGCGCGCCGCGCCTTTTGCCACGAGCTTTCTCGGCGGGCCCGGCGGTCCCGCCCTACCATTCGTTGAAATCAGTCTATTCAAGCCATTCTACGGTGGAGAATTAAATGACCCTGCACATTCAGCCAGTAATTCTCCATTTGGACGCCTGAGAGGATCTCCGGAGGATTTTGAGATCTCTCACATTCGTTCGAGATGACAAACTATTCCTGATTAAGCGCATATGGTTTCAATCCCCCCCAAGGGATGAATATATTTCTAACCTGACTTTTTTTGAAGAAACATTTTTTCACATAATTGGATTAGCGCTTGTTGAATTCGGCACTTTCCAGGCGCGATTCAGGACTGCTGATCATCTCGATGATTTCCTCAAGGATGGTGAAATGATTAAACTCCTCTTCGGCCAGACTCAATAATAGTTTTTTATGGTGATCATATTTCGTTTCACGAGCCTTTTCGCGATAGAATTGTTCGCTCACTTTTTCTATTTCCTGGGCTTCCTTGTAAATTTCAATCTGCGAACTGTCGAGTTTGAACTTCAGTTTTTCCGCCCTGAATTTCGACATGATTTCTCTTGAATCATCGAGAACCTTACATTCGGAAAGCTCAGCCTTCTCATCTTTTTCCATCTTTACGACAGTCTCATAATGTTGCTTTTCGCTGTCGGCAAGCATAGTAAAAATGGTTTTCATCCCCTTATTGACAGCCGCTTTCGCCAATTTTCTGTACATAGCCTCTGACTGAACTTCCTTTTGCATCGCGAACGTGAAAATGTTCATAGACCCCTCCTACTTTTTAGTTGCTTAAAGTATATTATATTCATGTATTATCGGAAAATCCACCCGACGAATGAAAAAACATCCGGAAAAAATGCCGGTTGAATTATTTACATTACTTACGCTCCGCGGGAGCCTCTCAGCTTCTCCAGCATGATCAGTTGTTCGATGGTGCGAAGAGTCAGCTCCGCCTTTCCAAACTCGCGCAGCCGGGACCACTCAGATCGCAACTCCTTTGAAAGCGCGTCAGGAAGTGTGCGAAGCCAGCCCTCGATTCTCAGATCGACAAACTCGCGCTTTTCCTCGATCGTCAGCTCGCGTGCAAGCAGAATCCGTGAGGCATCTTCGAATTCTATGACGGTCTGCAGAACGCTCCATCGGTCGCCGGGGCGCTCCGCGCACAAAGCGGCGAAGGCTCCGCTACCAGTGTCACGTATAAGTTCTTCTTCCCGCGTCGTTCGGCTCTCGTGTTCTTTGGTTTCGTCCCAACTGTCGGAATCCTCAGCCAGGTAACGCAGATAAAGCATGGCAAAGAGACAAGTCGGCGCGACGAGTTCTTCCCTCACCCTTACATCGGCCCACACTGCCGCCGCCGCACGCAGGCACCGCTTCGCATTCGCCTCCGCGAAACGTTTTCCGAAAATTAACGCCACCGACTCCCGAACAAAATAGGGCAACTCGCTTGCGATAATTTCTCGATAGCCGGGGACATGCCGCCCGAGCAGAACCGCCGCACGTTTGTCCAGGGCGGCAATGTCACTCATGACCGCGGGAAGCCCCAGAGTAGTACAGCCGAGATTATAATTGATGGCGCGGGGAAGCGAGACTCCCTCGGGCCACGCATCGCGCAGATCGCGATTATCCGGAAGCTTCAGATCCCTGCACCATTCCTCAGGATAGACGGGTATCGAGCGCCCATAGTTGACAGAGCCTGTCGCGCGGATTCTCACGCGTGTCTGCGGTACAAGGCCTCCTGCCGGCGCAATCAGCGGAGCTATTCTTAGAAGAGTTTCAGTATGGGCCTTGACGCCTGTTTCCAGGAGTTTCAGGAGAGACTCCCGCTCGGCTGTCCCGACAGCCGGTGAAAGACGCTTCGCCGCAGCCGCGGCGCGCAGACTTGACGCAAGCCCTTCGGCTCCCGACGGGGAATCGGCACGGATTCCCTGAATCGTCACACCGTCGGCTCGCGCAAACTGTGAGATGACACCTTCATGCTCAGGGTCAAAACCGCCACGAAATCCCGCCCGTCCGGCGCCGATAAGAAAAGTCACTGACGGAGCAGGTTCCCCGATGCGCTCGGCGCGTTTTGCCAGGCGTTGCTCCGCCTCTTCTCGCGCTGAGACCGTCAGCGTATATGCCACGTCAGCGGCAATTTTTCCGCTCTGTTCAGCGGTGTCGGACATGGCAACAAACACGCGAACGATAGCTTCGGTCTTGTCAAAACGAGTCCTGAAACTCTCTGGCGTCGGAAGGTCTGCAAGACCACGATTTCTTTCCAGTGCCTGGTAGTAGTAATCCAAAAGCTCCGGAATATGCGCGAGCGCTCCGACGTTCTCGACCAGCGGCACCAGACGGACCCGTGCGACCAGCGCCATAAGCTCTGCGCGTCGTGCGATCGGAATGCGTTGCGAAAGAAATGCGTCGATGCGTTCCGACGAACCCTGGAAGAGACTTTCGATTGCCTGTATATAAAGCGTGCCTATCTTTATAACAGCGCCGAGCTCAGCGCGTGAGTTCACCTGAGGCACACTGAGTTCGTATATCGCGTTCTGTACAGGTGTGATGCCAAGCCGATCGCAGGCAAGGAGAAACAAAAAATTCGCTCGCGCAACGGATGCGAGAATCTTGGATATTTTCTCTTCATCCTGTTCTATCCAGGGATTGGGAACACGGAAAAGAAGATGACGATCCTGGCCAGGGATGATGCCATGCCGCAAAAGTGCGAGAACTACCTTTTCGGGAACATCCACCCACTCCGGACTGATTTGGCGGCCTTCGTAGTCCAGGAGCTCTTCGTTGCATGGTCCCAGCAAATCTCTGATAGTTTCCTCGAACTCCTGCCGGGCATCGACGTATGGGTTCCATTCGAGATGCGTAAGCACCTTCCGCGCCCGTTTTGGTGCTCCCTCGGGAACAAACTGTATCGCGCGTGCAAGCTGCTCGCTCCGGTGTGTAGTCGAGTCCGGGTGTTTGGTTCCGGTAATGCGGACAGCACCGAGATTAGGGTGTTCGAGGAAAACACGACGGGCCTCTTTGAAAGCTTCCGGATCGATCATATCGAGCGCATCGTAGCCAAACTCGGAACATTCGCTTTCCCAGACAGCTTCTTCGATCGTCGGTTTCTTAACTACCGCTAACGGAGCGCTCGCCCCCAGGCGTCCCTGGCGCTCGATTCTGCTCCGCACGCGATCTATGAAAACTTCGAGCTCGCGCACATCTTTGGACCCATACGAGAGACGCTGCCATGTCCCGTAACGGCCGTCTTCGCCACCCGTGAATGCGATGAACGGAATTCCTCCGACTCCGCCGGAAAGGAGAAATTCGAATGCATCCACCGAGTTTTGTACCACCGCGCGCTCGTGGACGCCGTTGCGCAGTTTGCTGAACGACTCGCCAACAAGCCCGGGAAAAGCGAGCGGAGCATAGAACGTGCCCCCGAAATCCGTGCGTTCGACACCAAGCGGAGCCAGCGCATCGACAGCTTTTATCATAAAATCGCGGCGCTCACGCATATAGGGTGACGGTCGCCGAATTGAGGCCAGAGGCCCCTGTAGTGCAGCGAGAGCCCAATCCTGCGCCAGAGTCGACGGTGTCGCGACAAGCCATGCGGAGAGGTTCGCGATAACTTCCCGCGCGCGTATGCCTCCGGTTTTGATCTGATCGGACAGGACTATCCAGCAGGCGCGAATACCGGTAGATGCACCGAACATGTCCATCTTGGACAGCCCGGACATTGTCACGACCCAGTCGCGCCATTCCGGGTTTGCGAAAGCCGGATTGACGAATGAATTTACATAGTCAAGACGTTGATAGACACTGTCATACAGGACATATACCCGATGTTTCACCGCTACACGCACGAGCTCTTCAACGAGTGCCCGTGGATAAACACGACCCGTGGGATTGTGCGGATTGTTGACTATGATTGAGGAGATATCGCCCCTTGAGAGTATGTGATCAAGTGCAACCGGGTCCGGCAGGAACTCCGGAGGGGTTGTCGGCAGCTCTACTATGCGTTTGCCTGCACGCTCGATGAACCAGTCATACTCCCAGCTCGGTCGTGGAACGACAACGCCGGAACCGTCGGAGCCAAGCACCTCAAGCAGCATTGCCAGTCCCGCACGCGTTCCCGGTGTGAACATTACCTCGTCGGGCTGGAAGCGAACGTCGGACGTCGGATAGTCCAAGAGACCGTCGCGATTGAAAAATTCGACGATTTCACCGCGAACATCCATGCGGCCTACAGCCGGACCATAACTGTGAACCGTGTTCCGGGTGATGCGCTGCGCTGCGCGAACGACTTCGGGGTGCGGTGCAAAATCCGCGTTTTTATAATCGCCTTGTGTCAGGTCAAGCGCTCCCTCCTGCTGAACACGTCTGGCGAAAGCACGAACCAGGGGTTCCGGCGTGGACCGGGCACTGACTGACAGGTTTCGGTCCGGATACTTCGCACTTGCGGATTCAGATGGTGAGCTGGTGGTATTCAAGGCTATTTTCTCCTTTTAGGTAAAGGTAATTCAGGCGACAGTATACTGATTTACCCTCAAAAAAAACAGGGTGGCTTGCCAATGTTAGTTATGAGGCGGTAAGCTGGACCACCAGGATGCCGGGCACGCATTACGCTGATTTACCTCAAAAAACAGTGTATGCACCCTAGTGTTAATCATGGAGCGGTGGGTAGGGCGTGACCGCCGGGCACGCCGCAGTTTAATGATGTTTAACAGGACGCGGCGCGCCCAGCGGTCGCGCCCCACCAGGACGCCAGGAACTCATGGCCGGTCATAGGAGCACTGCGCGTCTTGCCCGCTTCCAGAGCTACTTACAAGATAGTCTGCAAATAATTAAAAGATTTGTCTTGACATAATTCCCGATAATGGCTAGTGTATTAGGTAGGTAATACACCGAAACACAAACACACGTGTGTAATCCGGGTCGGCAAAATGCGCATTTTTACGACCCACGCAAGATCACGGGTAAGGAGGAATAACTATGCTTACACTGATAATTAAAGAAATGAGAGAGCTCTTCTGGCACTTCGTGGTGCTGGTGCTGTTCGGCCTGGCATCCATGGGCGCCATCATGTGGTATAAGGTTGGAGATTTCGGAGTGCTCGGCCTTCTGCTGCTAGTGATTGCCAATCCGATATTCATCACGCTCTACACCTCGCAGGCGGTTTCGGGGGAAGTGCAACGCGCGACCCTTCCGTTCCTGGTCAGCCTGCCGGTGTCGCGCCATCGTTTGTGGCTGGCCAAAACCGCCAGTTATCTGCTATTCGCGATCGGGCTGTCTCTCATTTACGGTCTGGTAGTCTGGTCGATCACGCCTGCGACGATGAACGGAGCCCCCGACTCAGAAGAACTGATCCTGCTGATTTATCTGCCAGTGATGCTCGTCGCCATCAGCATGTTTACCACGATGCTGCCAGCCTCGACAGTCATAGCCTTCTTAATTATAGCAGCACTTTTCGGTTCAACTATCCTGTTAGCTTACATAAGCCGCTGGCCACCGAACTATTACATCGCTTCGCCACTACTTGTCGTCGTCTTCTTCGCCGCCTCATATCAGGCATTCCTCAAAGGGGAACTCATGGATTCATGGAAGCCTTGCTTTTGGGGCGCAGGCACCCTTGTCATCACTGGTCTGCTGGCCTTCGGTTTCTGGATGTGCCTTGATATGGCAGCCGATAACGATTTCACTGCCAATAAACTTTTTATTGATGATCTGAAACACCCCCTTAATGGAACAGTGCCCATTCTGACTGGTATGTGCAATACTTCCTGGTTTGACACGCTCTATCATAGATCGCTCCCCCGAACATTCACGATCGACCCGCAGACCGGCGCTACACGGCAGATCGGTCCACGCGGATGCGCTGCGAAGGTCGTCTCGCCCGACGGCCGCTATCTGGCAGCCAATGCTCTGCGACGACATGCGGGTCTGGTGACGGGTGATAATCTCCTGATCTTCGATCTCGCTAAAAACGGTGGCAGTGCCCCGATAACCGAGAGTTCGAGTTTGAAGACCGGGATCGATGACTTCGGCATGACCGTCATCAAGGCAGATGCAGATTCATACCCGACGCCGATCGCGTTCATCGACCAGGATCACCTGCTCTACCACCGTTTCGCTGGTGGGTATCCACACTGGTCCATGGAACTCTGTCTCGCCGAGATCGGATCGGGCACACGGGTCCTTTGCGCCTTCGATTGGGGCAGAGTCTCGATGTATTATCTACCTGCTTCCGGCTGGGTTCTCGTACAAGGCACCAAGACAGCTTTTCTTGTTCATCCGGAAACCGGAAAACGCTTGCGCCTACCGGTAACGGAGAATATCGGGTCCCCGTTCGGACAGATTGCATCAATGAGCTTGTTGCGGTGCGAGCGACGCCATGTGGCTTCCCGGACCGAGATTCTGCTCGACAGACAGGATTCGCGGGAAGAGAAAAAACGCAAAATTCGCCTCGAAGCTGCCCAGACCGAGATCATGTTCTATGGCATAACGACCGATGGCACCCTGGCCACTCAAAGCTGGATCGCCACTGGAACCGTCTGGATCAGTGACGAACCGAAACCACTTGCCCTGGTACAGACTGGCCCGGCAACCTCGACGGCGACGGAGGAAAAGCGCGCCCCGTTCGCATTCGTGCGACTTGATTTACAAGCTAATGCCTCCGAAACGCTCGCTACCTTCCTGGCTCGTGAAAACATCCATGTCTGTTCACCGGCGACCGGGTCTCGATATCTGATGCTCTATAACATCGACTTCCTAAAGGATGGGCAAAAAGTACCGGGCACCATGCGCTTCGACACACAGACACACCAGCTGGACGTTTTTCCCAGCCCCAATTCTCTCTGGGTCGATCTGCGGGCCATAGACCGCGACCGCTATCTTGCACTCGGCAAGGGCAATGTCCAGTCCGTTATCTGGAACTTAGATGCAATGACGGGAGAATACCGGCAGATTTTGAAAAGCCAACAAAATCCCGACACATGGCAAAGCAATGACTGATACCAATCACACAATAACCGTGCGCGCATACGGGCGACCCACCGGGTCGCCTCTGCAAAATAATTATGAACGTATTTATCAGGAGAGGTGTGACTGCACTGGAGACTCAGCAGTTTTCCAAACCGTGGCGGCGAAACATACGCTTTCACACCCGACCCCAAGGAGGTCAAGCCAATGATAACCATAAATGAATCCTCGGGAGTTCCAATCTATCTGCAGGTCGTCGAGGGTCTGAGATGCGAGATCCTGGGTGGTGTGTACGGACCCGACGACCGACTGCCCTCTATACGCGAACTCGCAGTCGGACTGACGCTGAACCCGAACACTGTTGCACGAGCCTACCAGGAGCTGGAAACACTCGGCGTCATCTACTTCAAACGCGGACAGGGAGCGTTCGTCGCCCCACACACCAAGGAGGAACGCATGCGCGAAGCAACTAAAGAGATCATAGTAAAAGTGCGCGAACTGATCGAAAGCGCTCTGCGCCTCGGCCTGAGCCGTGATTCACTTCGCGACATTTTCCAGGAATGCCTCGGCAGCAAACCCGAAAAACACGGACAACCCAACGATCGCATTAACCGCGACTGAAAGGAAGAAAACCATGAATACGCAAATTAACAACGAAAATATTATCGATAAACAGGCTCCGGCAAGCTCAACGAGTGGCGACTCTCCTTCCTTTTCCACTATGCCTGGAAGCCCGCTTCAGACTTCATTCGGCACGGTCCCCCATGCCACGGAAACCGGCTCTCATATGGCTCCGTCTGTTTGCTTTTCCAATCTGACAAAGAGTTTTGGCCGCCACAGAGTTCTTGATGGAGTATCCGCCACCATTCCCACCGGTCAGGTAGTCGGTCTGCTCGGCCGCAACGGCACGGGAAAGACGACATTGCTGCGCATGCTTTACGGTCTGATTGCCGCCGACCACGGCAGCGTTTCACTTCTCGGCACGGATGCCACTAACGCCTCAGCGGCCCCGGAACTGCGGCAGAAGGTAGCCTTCGTCAGCGAGGAATGCCACCTGTATCCGTGGATGACCGGCCATGAGACTTCTCGATTCCTCGCACCACTCTATCGCAACTGGGACCAGCAGCGGTTCACCACTCTCGCCGACGATCTCGAGGTTCCGCTCGACAGGCGCATCAGTGCGATGAGCAAAGGGGCGCGGCGAAAACTGATGCTCGCACTGGCCATGGCTCCGAAGCCGCAGGTTCTGCTTCTCGACGAACCGCTTGCCGGACTTGATGCCGTCGTCTGCGAGCAGATACTCTCAACCCTGATCCGCTCCCTTGCCGATGCCGGACAGACTGTCCTGCTTTCTTCCCATGAATTGGCTTTGGTAGAACGCGTCGCCGACCGCATTTTGATACTGGCACAGGGAAAATTCCTCATCGATGCAACAACCGATGAGCTGCGCCACAGTATGCGCCGCGTTATTGTTCAGCTCTCCGAAGCAGTAACCACTCTTCCTACCCACCCATTGATCCTCGCAGCCAAATCACGCGGCGCTGAGCTCGAACTCATCGTTCGCGATGCCAGCGATACCAATGTGCGTTCACTGCTGACAAATCTACAGGTTCGTACGACACGCATAGAGGGGCTTTCGCTGCGTGACATATTCACCGCGACGACGGCGAGTAAGGAGGAAGAACGATGATTACTCTGCTGCTGAAAGAAATGCGGGAGCTATTCTGGCACTTTCTGCTGCTTGTGTTATTCGGTCTTGCATCCATGTGCTTCCTCGCATGGTTCAAGGCACTTGATTCGGGGGCTCTCTCCATTCTGCTGTTCGGCTTCTCCTGTCCGATCTTCATCATGATCTACAGTTCGCAGATGGTTTCTGGGGAAGTGATGCGCGGCACCTTTCCTTTTCTGGCCACCCTGCCATTGTCACGGCATCGTATTTGGCTCATCAAGGCCGTCAGCTGCCTGTTCTTCGCTATCGGGCTGTCACTAGTCTACGGTCTGATGATCTGGTCTATCAGTCCAGAAATGGTTGTATTGCGAAGCTACACGCAGTGGATCCCCCAAGTGACCGGTCTATCCCTCCTGTTGGGTCTACCGGTACTTCTTGCAGCCATCGGCATGTTCGCCACGATGATGCCGGCCTCGACAATCGTTACATTCCTGATCGTCGCCGCTCTCTTCGGATCGATGCTCCTGATCCCTTACGTTAACCAGGCGCTTAACTATTCGATCGCCCTGCCCCTATTCATCGCCATCTTCTTCACATCTTCACGTCAGGCCTTCATCAAAGGGGAACTCATGGATTCCTGGCGACCCTGTTTCTGGGGTGTTGGCACTCTGATCATCGCAGGCCTGTTGGCTCTCGGCCTGTGGATGTGCCTCGATTTGGCCGCCGATCATGATTTCGTTCCCACCGGGCTTCGAATACATGATCTTGGCACCCTCGGCAACAGCACACTGCCCATTCTAAGCGGGAATGCCCCTTCGGCCTGGTATGACCCAATCCGCGACAGTTATATCATCCGAACATTCATGATCGATCCACAGACTGGTGCCACAAGACAGATCGGCCCTCGCGGCTGCGCGCCGGTGGTCGTCTCTCCGGATAATCGCTATCTGGCTGCCTATGCCCTACGGCGGCGCGCGGGCCTGGTGACCGGCAGTAACCTCCTGATAATAGACCTGGCCAAAACCGGGGGCAGCACGCCGAACTCCGCAGAGTCACACTCGAAGAGCGGGTTCAATGATAACGGCATGGTCGTCATTGAAGAGGATGATACGAACCCGATCGCCTTTATAGATCGTGATCGATTGCTGTATCGCCGCACAGCCGGCCTGTCCCCATCACTGCGATTCAGCGAGTTCTGCTTCGCTGAGGTCGGTTCGTACATGTATAAGTCTCAACAGGCTGCAAATGGCAGCAGGATCAGCGAACTTTGCATCGCCGAGATTGGCTCGGGCACACGGGTTCTTGATTCATTTGAGTCGCTGGCAACCAAGATGGAGTATTTGCCTGCCGCCGGCTGGGTTCTGGTGTCCGACTGCAAGACAGTCGTGCTCGTCAATCCCCAAACCGGGGAACGACATCATCTGCCAACAGCAGTCGCTTTCAATGCATGGCCGATCGGACAAATCGCTTCCATGAGTCTTATACAGTGCGAGCGGCACCTAACCGGCTCCCAAACTGAGATCGTGTCCTACGGAGTCACGTCCGATGGCGCGCTGGCTACGCTGAGCTGGCTTGCTCCCGGGACTGTCTGGATCGGTGATGAACCCAAGCCTCTGGCCCTTGTAAAGGAAATCCCGGCACCAGGAATAATTCCTTCGAGCCGCACGCTGTTTAACATTGTACGACTGGATCCCCAGACCCATGCCTCCGAAACTCTCACCGCATTTCTTGCAAGCGAATATATCTATGTCTGCCCGCCAGTTCCCGGCTCCCGCTATCTGATGCTCCAATGCGCAGGTTTCGTCAATTTTGGCGGCTCCCAAACTGGGACCCTGCGTTTCGATCCGCAAACAAGCCAAAAAGACATGCTACCCAGCCCAGTCCACAGTTTTATCAGCTTGCGGGCCATCGATCGCGACCGCTATCTGGCCCGTGGCTCTGATGATGAAAAATCCCTGGTCTGGATCCTTGATGCGACAACCGGAAAATACCGTCAGATACTAGAGAGTCAGAAATCCTTCTACTGACCGCTCGTGAAACGGAAAATCGGGGACACTCGACTAATTATCTATAGAGTATTCAGATCAAAAAAACTTGTAGCATGTCCCAGGTCAAACGCATTAAAAACTCAAACATGGTCTATAACATGGCTCTCGACATTACGAAGTGCCCGCAAGGGCGAAACTATGATATGGTAGGGCGTGACCGCCGGGCACGCCGAAGCGCAAAGCGGCGCGCCCGGCGGTCGCGCCCTACCACAGAACTTTAATGCGTTTGCCCTGTAGTATGTCCCCGTTTAAATGGTCGCTGATCCTGTTTTATCGCTATCTGGCTTCGAAGAACGGTGACCCATGGTTATCAGGACGGGTACCAGTAACATATTACTAACGAAACAAAGCGCCATGGTCACGACCGTGAAAACTCCGAGCTGGTAGATTGGCCGGATATTGCTGAAGCCGAGTGACAGGAACGACAGCGCGATCATCGATGCGGCCAGAAACATGGACATACCGGTGGATTGAATGACTGTTCGTGTGCTTTTTACGGCATTATGACATTTCTGGAATGCCGTAATATACCGGACTACAAAGTGAATCGTATCGTCTACACCGATACCCAGAGAAATGGCGGCTATGGTGGTCGTTCCCATATTCAGCGTTTCTCCGAGAATACTCAGGAGTCCGTACACCCCACAGATGGGCAACAGATTTGCGATGAAGGCTATAAGCGTTAATCTGAATGAATGAATGATGAAATATGCCACCGTAAAAAGAACTATTATTTCCCAGAATGTTCCCTGGAATTGTGACACAGCCATATTGTTGGCTGAACTCACGCATCGGACATATGTTCCGCCGATCTTGTATTTTGTCCCGGAAGGGCGCTCCTTGTCGAGAAACGCGCTGATAGTGCTGAGTATACGCAGATAACTCGCCGAATTAATATGGCTCGTCCGGACAAATATCAGAGTTTTGTCACCGCGATCATTTATGTAATATCCGTTCAGGTCAGGATTTGCATCATGAACGATCATTGAAATCTGGGACGTCTTGTCGCGCTCGGAGTACCAATCGGAAGGCATGGTGTCGTTAAATGCCCTGCATCCCTCGTTCAGGAGATCGAGATACGTGATGATCTTGTCCACACCTTCGTTTTTTTCGAACCGCTTCTTGAAGGTTTCAAGCCAGTGCAGAATATTTTTATTTCTGATGCCATCAGCATCCTCAGTATCGAGTTCGATAACGATAGGATACTGGCCACCTATAGTCCGGTTGACGAAATCGACGGATTCAGTCATCGGGGAAGAGTTGAGATAGTACCGGTAATAATCCGTCTGAACTTCCATTCTGAAGATCAGAAAACCACCCATCAGAAAAAGTGCGGCAACGGCAAGAATGGTCTTTCTGTACTTCGTCGTGGCGAATTTCAACAGAAATTGAAAACGTCGCGAAAAGCGTGGATGAGGGCGATGATAGACCCGTTTCAATACAGGATAGGCAAAGAACAAGGCTGTCAGCCACGCGTAAAACGTTCCCAGTGCCGCGTAGATCCCGAAATCCTGCAGCGTCGGAATCGGATTCAGATACAGAGTGGCAAATCCGATGACGGAGGTCAGCGCCGAAAAAATTGAGCCGACGAATATCTCATGCGCCTCTTCGTGATCATCCAGCTTTCCTTCGTGCTTGGCTACGAGCACATGAAGCGAGTAAGCCAGCGCCAATCCCATGGTGATGGCCGGCACAGGTGTCGTCGAAATGGAAAGAGTGCGACCCATGGCATAAAGCGTAAGAAATAGCAGACCGTTCGAAATGATCGCCGCGCCGAGCCCCACCATGGCGAATACGATGCTCCTGAAAAGAAAGAGAAGAGCGACAAACAGCATCATCAGAGACATCATCGAAAATATTTCAACGTCTGTCTGCATGGCCATGCCGGTAGTTTCCATGAATACGTGCATTCCCGTGAAATAGAAACGACCATGAAGGCCATGCTGCACTTCCTGAAAAATCTTCCGGACTTCGCGAACGATTCTCTCTTTGGCGAAAGGTTCAAGATCAGGCTGTAAAATGATATTAAAAGCCGCCGTATTACCATCCGGGGAGAGGATATTGTTGATGAACAAAAAGTTATTCACGGCATCCCGTTTCAATGCCACAAGTTCGGCGGTGCCCGTTGGAATAACTGTCAACAGGGGATCAGTGTGGAGCGCCAGCTCTCCGTTTTCCATTACATTCTTGAAATAAGGAGTACTGGATAGTGAAAAACAGTTTCGAATACCCTTTATGCGCTCTATTCTGTCGGTGGTTCCGATGATCGCCTGAAGATTTTTTTCGGTGAATAGTTCATCGTCGTGATAAGCCAGAATTATGATCTCGTCAAGATCTCCGAAAACTTTTTTTATCTCCAGGTCTGTTTTTTCCTGCGGCGTATCGACCTCAAGCAGCGTAGCAAGGGTGTTGTTTATCTTCAAAGGATATAGCGACGGACCGACCCAGACGAAAATGACCGCCAAAACACAGGCGAGAAATACAAATATTCTATCTGAAAGCCAAAGAAGCCAGTGAGCCAGAAGTTCTACCAGAAACACGAGTTACTCCAGCTCAAAGCGCAAACGCGAACGTGATGCCGCCTTGTATGAGTTAATACTTCCATATCGCCGGTAGAACACAAGGGTTGGGGGCATCGCTCAAACCTCGGCGGGCCCGGCGGTCCCGCCCTACCTGAGGCCGCATCCCGTTTTTAGATCGCATTGTATAATTCATAAATGTGCACAGACGCTGCGACTGCTGTAACATCGCACGGCGTTTCGACTGTCGGACATTACGGTACACAAATTACAACTGGTACATAGAGATCTATATTCAGGCATCTCGCGGAATCGCCGAACGATGTCCGGTTCGCAAATAAACGGTCGGCATAATGTCACACCGTCCAGACCGTCCCGATCGAGAATGCTGCGAATCTGAGTTGCGGAGCGAATCCCTCCCGTTACGAGAACAGGCATCTTCACCGCCGATTTAATTGCAATGGCATTTTCAAGATTGTAACAGTCCATATACGGAATAAATTGCCGGCGATAGATCGGATATATCAGATGCCTAAAAATAACCGCGAATAGCCTCCCGAAACGAGTAAATAACATATTGTGACGAAGTACCGGTTCAAGAGGATGTCCGCCGCGAATGATGTTGAAAGCGAGTTCCATTGTTCCATGACTTATTTCGACTGCATCCGCAGCATTCAGGCGTTCAACTTCCTGAATATATGTTTGTACAAGAGAAAGACTCACCCCTTTTAGCCGATCTTCAGCGCCACTCATTTTCAGAAGAATCGGAAGGTCCGACCGGGAACGCGCTTCTTCCAGAACCTGTTTCAGAAAAAGCATGCGGTCTTCACCATACCTGTCGCGGCGTCTGTTCGTGTGTGGCGACAGGAATTGATGGATCAGATATCCATGCGCCGCATGGATCTGGACGGCATCGAAGCCGGCACGTTCGGCTCGCGCGACGGCTTCCCCGAACAGTCTCGCCGTGGCGGCAACCTCTTTTTCGGCAAGCGTTCTTACACGCGACAGAAAATACAGACAGCGAACCGGGCCCGCGCCAACAACCGCATGTCCGGTGACATCACGAAGAGTCTGCCTGCCCGTGTGGGCGATCTGCAAAACGATACGGGTTTCGGGATTCGCGCTTTTCACCCTTTCGATGATTTTCTTCCACGGGTCTATTTTGTCATCCGCGTCAATGCCTGCCTGGAAAGGCTGCATCGCGTGCCCCTGCCGACAAATATACGTGAAACCCGTGATTATGGTGCCGACTTCCCCGCGCGCAAGTTCCTCGTAGATATTGCCAAGGCGATCGCCCGGGCGACCACCAGCGTCGGCCGCGTTTTCGAAGGTTGCGGCACGCACGATGCGATGAGGCAGGGTCAGTCGCTTCAGCCGGAGAGGCTGAAACATTCTGTCCGGTACATTTATATCAGGCTTTGACGTCATCCTGAAGTCCGAACAGAAAACCGATAAAAACATAGGTGGTAATGAACAGATACATGGCCAGCGTCCCGTTAAATGTGGCAATAATCGCCACCTGACCACATGCACAGGCCCGAAAATTGGTTGCGTTGGAATAATAGGCACGCGGGCCCACTGGAAAATTGTAAAACCTGATTGCCGTCCAGATCTGCAGAAAAACGGTCATTACACCGCAATAGACGAATTGTTCAGAAAGCGCAAACCCGGAATACCAACCCATCCAGCGGAAGAATAAAAAGGCCAGCGTTGGCAAGAAAGCACCAAAAACGCCTGCGATACGGGCAGTTTCTATTCCGTAGCGCACGATGAATGTCTTTTTGCCCGCAGCCTTGTCGCCTTCGTAATCCTTGAAATAGGTGTAATAGGTCATGAGTCCGTTCATCAAAGCTACAAGAAAGACGGCGCAAAGTCGGTGCGACGTGACAAAAGGATCAGGTGTCGGTCCCGATGCGAGAAAGCCATAAACAGTACAGTTTGATATCATAAGCCCGAAAATCACATTGCCCCAGAGCCCCCAGGCTTTGCTGTATTCATACACAAAATTCAGCAGAAACCCGAAAACTATTGGTATCACTGCATGCGGATTCAGGAACCAGGATATTATCGTTGCGATACCCATCAGGGAAAACGACAGCGTAAGCGCCCATTTTACATTAAGCTCGCCTGTAACCATCGGGCGATTCGGAGCATTGATGCGATCTTCCGGAAGGCCGAGCCAGTCGTTAAAAACCTGATTTATGCCCCAACTGGCAAAAAGAATGGTGAGAATCAATGCCGCGCGCCAGTAGTCCGCAGCCGTGATTTCGCGATGAAAATCCCTGACGATCAGAACGAAATAGAAGGAAACCCCTATCCAGCCGGCAATGCCAGTAATGAAGGCATAATACAGACGCATGGTTTTGATGTATGCGAAAGCAAAGGTGCGAAGCTCTGAAAAAGTCATGGCATGGTTTCCCCCGAGCAGGGTATCATCAATACACATGAATATGAAGCTTCTTAAAAAATTAGTATGAATTATTCTCCAAGCTTGATGGTGTTATGTACAATTTCACCCAGTCGTCCGGCGGTCAATCCATCGGAATCAGGTAATGTATCTTCGACTTTGCAGGTGCTCAAAAGTTCGATCACATTCTCGAAGCTTTTTCTTGCACCCCTGGCATTACCCAGGCGCAGTAAGATATTCCCAAGGGTAAAGTGTGCCAGCACATAGTTGCGATCAAGATAAATTGCACGTCTGAGAGATGCTACAGCTTCGGTTTCCTTGTTCTGCTCCTGAAAGATATTTGCGTGCATGAAATGGAGAGTTGGATCGAGCTTGTTTGTCGCAATGGCCTTTTCGCATAATTCGAGCGCCTCGGCAAGCCTGCCCTGATTTGCAAGCTTCCGGATCGAAAGAATCGCGGATTTCAGAGTATTTGTGGTGGAATCATGTTCCGCATGGCCCTGTCCGGGTTGATTCAACGAATGAGCAGCGATATCAGACCGCTTTTCAGTAACAGGTAATAACGCCTTCCCTGATTGTAATGACATTCCTACAGGCGCTGAGCGCGGCAATTCAGACACTGTTGAAAATGGCGATTCTCTCGCGGAAAAATGATCAGGCCGGTCGCCTGCTTTTCGATAGAAAACTGATTCAGGAAAATGTACTGCGGTAAACTGGGGAAACAAATGATCTGAAAGTTCAGTTCCACTTACGATAAGCCATCCGTTTGCAACAAGCGAGGAGAAAAAATTCCGGCCAATCCGCTTTATGTTTTCCTGAGAAAAATACATCAGGACGTTACGGCAAAAAATGATATCCATCTCATTTGTATTATTGGACAAAGATGGAAAAATATCTTCCGCGAGATTCAGATATCCGAATGTCACCATCTTTCGGATTTCCGGGATGATTTCATATTGTTTTTCATCTATATGACGAAAGTATTTCTGTCTGAGCCACGCAGGCGAATTTCGGAATGACCACTCACCATAAATGCCAGTCATCGCCTTTCTCAGATTTCGCTGACTGATGTCCGTTGCCATTATACTGATGTTACAAAAGCCGGTTTTGACCATCAGATCACGAAGGGCAATCGCTATTGAATAGGGCTCCTCGCCTGTCGCGCATCCGGCACTCCAGATTCTGAGGTTCTTGCCCCCTTTGCTCACAGCGGGGATGAGCACCGGCAGAATTTCGTTCATGAGAGCTTCGAAAATCTTCGGTTCCCGCCAGAAATATGTTTCGGAAATCGCGAACTCGCCTGTCAGAACTTCCTGTTGTTCCTGCGTCAGGGGTGATGAAACCAGCCAGCTGACGAACGTTTCACTATCCCCAAACCCCAGCTTTTTTTTTGCTTTGTCAGCCCGGCATTCCAGATCATTCCAACGATCTTTGGGAAAATGCAGAGCCATCTTTATTTCTATAAAATCACTCAGGCGAGAAAGCTGGTTTTCGGAAAATCCCTGTTTCAACATATTTGGACAGGAAATTCATTCGCAAGCATTATTTCTTCATCTGGGACTTCATTATACAAATAGGTATTGAAATTTGTTTTATCGGGCGGGTTTGAAACCCGCCCTTGCGACAATTATCACCGAATATATAAACAAATTTCATTGCGCTTCTGTATAACAGACTAAAACCTCAATTCTATTCCGAATATCGGTCCGGAATAACGAATTTTTGCAGAATCATTATCATTTTCACTGTCCAGCAGGAAATATCGATAGCCCAGGATTCCATACAATTCAGTTTCGGCAGGCTGTTTGGCGTAGTCGCGTCCGAAAAGGAAAGCCAGTTCAAAATCGGCTAACCGCGCTCCCACGCCGCTTTGATGAAGAGAACAGAATTTCGCTGAACCGTTCAATTTCACATTTCCCGATAATTTTTCATTTCCCGCTATCCCAAGGTATGGCACTTCGAAGTCCGCGGAGAGATTTCCGTATCCCGCTGCTCCAATTGGCATTTGCTGAGCAAGATGCATGGACGTCTGGCTGAACTTCACCCCATATAGTAACTTCCATGAGACGCGGTTCCAATCATCCAAAAGCCGGGAAAGTCCGACATCGAAGAAGCTGGTTTTTCCATCGATAGATGCTCCCGGGCTGTAATTAAATTTGTAAAACGTTATAGCTTTGCGAATGATTCCGTGGTGATCGAAATGGCTGTAATCCAGCAAAAGCTGGTCTTTATCCGAAAACTTCCAGCTGGCATGTAGTACCAAGCCTGTTTGCCCGCCGATATCGGTGTCATTGCTAAATCCAAGACTCATTCCCTTGGCATTGATGTCTCCGGTGAGATCACAGTTCCAACCTTCCGCACCAATCGCAAATCGGTTCTCTTCGATTTTTTTTCCAGTAGCAGGTTTCTCCGTCTCCTGGCTTTCTTTGGCAGGCAAAGGCGCCATGGGCTTCTCTTCGGTGGATGTCGATTCAGCTGCGACTTCAACTGGTCTCGAAACTGTCGACTCAACTCCCGGTACAGTTTGTATCACATCGCCTGAGGGGCTTTCCTCGAAGAAACCTGCAAGCCTGGCATGAACACCGTTGGGATCGCTCTCTTTCATCGAATTATTGAGGCTTTCCATGGTGTTGTCCGGGAATTTTGCCTTGAGTTCCGCGCATATAGCCTTTGCCTTTATTGGCTGGTTCAACATCAGATAGGCTTGCGCAGAACTGTAATAGGCCGCCGGCTTGTCGATGTCTTTCCCCTCGGCCAGGATTGTATCGTTAACCTCTATTGCCTTGGCCCATTCCCGCTTTTCCATCAGGAAATCAGCCAACAATGTCAGAATGGACGCCTTCAGGTGCGGGTTGCTGGTCAGCTCCGTGGCATCCTGAAACATTTTTGTGACTTCCTCGACTGTTCCGGTCGCCCGACTCTTCATTGCCTCATCAACAGATTTTCCAATATCCTGGCTTCCCGACCCCGGCGTAACAAAAAATAGGAATGCCAATCCAATAACAAAGAATCGCAGCGACCTTATATAGTACATAATATTCCTCACCTCCAAAAATATTAATAAAAACATCACTACTGTCCGGTTTAAGACCATGATAAACAGGGCTGTTTTGGTGTACCAGCCTCTGAATCTGGGAGTACAAGGTCGGAAAACAGCGATTGAATGGGGTTCTTTTCAAAAAGAGAGATGCTCAAAATCTGTAGAATAGTGTAGGTGCTGTGTCTGATTTTCAACTCCTTCTTTACGATTGCTACAAGGATATAAGTCGAAATTGCGATCCAAACCTGTGTCTTAACCGCATTATCAGAGGTTCCATAGAATGCTTTTATCCGGAGATGCTGCTTGATCCACTTGAAGAATAGTTCGACTCGCCATCTCGACTTGTATAGGAGCGCAATCGTGATAGCTGGGAGGGTAAAATTGTTGGTCAGGAACGAAAGTCGCTTTCCCGTATCCGGATCCACAAATTTGATTCTCCTCAAAACGGCGGGATATTCTTTCGCTGGTTTGAACCCGGCAAGCACCACAACTT
>JADFYG010000020.1 GCA_015233155.1 Candidatus Rifleibacteriota bacterium | reverse complement strand
TTGCCTGAATCGTCGTTCCACACAAATGACATGTAAACTGCGTTTCAACTGATTTTGCATTATCCTGTCCGACAACTCTGAGATGGCCGCGTTTACGGAGCGACATGCGGAACCTCCTGGGTTGAAGATTCATTAAAATTATTTTTTTGCCACGCCGGAATTTCAAACCTGGAATCCCTGTGTTCAGCAGGGTCGCGGAACACCGCCGCGGAAGAACCGTCGCGGCGATAATCACCCACGGCAATCAGCCCGGCTTCGGATGTAACTGTCGATGACGCACTGTTATCATTGTTATTAGCACATACGGCGGAAACCAGTCCGAAGTAGTCATCGCCAGCCGGCTTCACATCAACTTTTCTGCCAGTCAGTTCAGGTTTATTTCTGGTGCCGCCCGTTAATAGACCTGCCATTTTAAGGGCAGCGAGGGTTTTTCTCAACTCGGGACGCCATTCAATCACCGTAGTATTTTTGGCCTCCGGAAATGCACGCGGAGCGTTAACGGCCTCAGCGAGAGATTGATTCCCGGACAGAACTGCGGACGTAACCGCAGCCGTGTTGGTAATAATTCGATTGTTTCCTGCTCCGCCGATCGCCAGAAACGGTTTTCCATTCCTGAGAACGAGAAGAGGAGCTTTCGACGAAATCGGCCCCGCATCAATGGGATAATCCCTGGGATAGCGAGAAGAGAAATTTGTGTAATGACGCATCTGATTACTATAGAAAAAACCGAGCGGGGAAAATTCGGCCGCTCCGAAATGCAGACCAAGCGTCAGTGTCATTGAAACTATCATGCCGTTTTTATCCCAGACTACGAGATGCGTGGTGTTTTCCTGAAGCGGTTCATTCGAGGGATTCAAATCGTCGGGCACAGTGGATGGCGAAGACTGGCCACCCATTTCATCCGGGTCAGGGTCAGATTCCAGGTCACGCCCGATTTTTGTCTGCGGCCCCGAAAGTGAAGCCGCCACAAAAAAACGACGGGGATTCCGGATACATTTCGGAAGCTCTATGCGTTTCAGACGCAGATACCGTCTCGCTATGTCCAGCCATTCCGCCAGACCCTCAGTAGTATTGGGATTCCATGAGGAGGCAAGAAGCTGACGGACCATTCCCATGACTACAACAGAACAAGAAGGAGGTGGCACTCCGACAAGCCGCCATGGACCTATATCGAGGGTAACGGGAAACTCACATCCCGGGCGGTAAGCCGCAAGATCATCAGATGTATAGGCCGAGCCGCGCGCCTTGATATCCCTGGAGATGCGTCCGGCAAGCTCACCATTATAGAACGAAGCTCCGTGATCGGCTGCAATCGATGCCAGTGTATCCGCAAGTGCGGGCTGGATAAACTTTTCCCCGGCTCTCACAGGGCGTCCACCCGGAGCGAAAAGTGCAATTGCCTCCGGATCCCGAAATCGGAAAATCCCCTTGGCAAGCACAGTTTCGAGATAGCCTGTCACCTGGAAACCTTCTCTTGCCAACTTGATGGCTGGTGAAAGTAGTTCCGTGAGACATCTGTTTCCATGTCTTTCATGAAGAGAAAGCAGCAACGCAACCTCGGTCGGAAGGCCAATGGAGGACGAGCCAATCAGCCCGGATCGCGGACGTCGGATGGTACCATTCCAGGATTCAATTTTACCGCCGGGAAGACGCACCAGTGCGAAGCCTTCGCCTCCCGGTCCGGAATTTGAAAGGTCAACTACACCAAGAACAAATGCGGCAGCGACGGCCGCATCCACCGCATTGCCACCACGTTCGAGAATGCTCAATGCCGCTGCTGTAGCTCGCGGATGCCCGGTTGCAATGGCGCCGAAGCTGCCAGATGCAACGATCTGACGCTCCTGTGCGACAAGCGGCTGAGTGAATGAAATCGAAATGAGCAAGATAACCAGAAGAAGCCTGCCAATAAAATGAGTAAATTCATCGGAACTCCTGATCGAAACAGGACGCACCGGATAAGCCATCAACGCGGTTGGAAAACAGAGGATCAATGTGATCTTTCGAAACATTTCGGTCATGAGAATGATTTCCTTTGCAGCCGACTTATCAATACATGCCGGAAGTAATGAAAATCCGACGCTTTGCCGATGAGTTTTTGATTGGCGTTTGCGTATTCCAGCCTGAAAATACATGATACGCGTGATCGCGGATTGTTTCAACTTGTCTGATAGAAAGAGTTTCCACTGTGCGAATGTCGAAATCATGTAAACATGCGGTCCAACCCCACATTCGTTGAATTCAGGCTATTCGAGCCATTCTCCGGTTGTGAATGAAATGACCCTGAACAGATAAAAATAGCAGATAAAAATAGCACTTCACGAATGATCGGATTCGTGAGATAATACGTGCCTCATTCCAAAATAATGGGAATTCGTGAATAAGCACCTGATAGATTCGGAGAAATGTTTAATATTTACCTTTGGGACGACAACCATAGGGATACTCGAGCATGAATGAACAACTGACTGAAATTTTAACGCTGGCAAAGAAGCTCAACGCTTCAGATATACATTTGCGCACCGGACTGCCTCCTGTCTTCCGTATTGCCGGCAAATTGAGCATTAGTTCGGCTCCACCTATAGACACTAATGCCATGCAGCAAATTTTTGAAACGACTGTCCCTCTTGGAATTAGAAGACTTTTCGAAAAGAATCTTGACGTCGATTATTCGGTATCGCTCCCCGGGATCAGCCGTTTCAGGGTCAACTGTTTTCAACAGCGCAATAGTCTGGCGTTTGTTTTCCGCCAAATACCTTTTGTGCTGCCAAACATAAATGCATTATCCCTGGAACCACGCATCATAGATGCTCTAAACAGTGATTCAGGACTGATTTTGATTTGCGGCCCGACTGGTTCCGGCAAAACGACCACCATCGCTGCTTTACTTGAAAATCTCAATCAGACAAGAAATTTACGTATAGTAACTCTGGAAGATCCGATAGAGTTTCTCTTTCGCGATGCAAAGAGTGAATTTTTGCAACGTGAGTATCGCCGTGATTTTGTCTCTTTTCCGGATGCGCTGCGCGCGACCCTTCGCCAGGATCCGGACATCATTATGGTCGGGGAAATGCGCGAACGCGAAACCATTGAGCTTGCCATGGTCGCCGCCGAGACCGGACATCTGGTCATTTCGACGCTGCATGCCTCAACCGCTGCATCCGCCATAGAGCGCATCTACGGTGTCTTCCCCGCAGAAGGGCGCGAATTCATTCGCGATCAACTGGCCTCGGTACTCGTTGCAATAATCGCACAGGGCCTGATACCCAAGAAAGATGACGAACATGAGCGAGTTGCTGTTCGTGAAGTCCTTCTTCAGTCGCCTGCTATTGCCAATCTGATCAGAACTGAAAAACAGGATCAAATTCCTCTCTTTCTTGATAACAGTCGTTCAGAGGGAATGATCTCGATGAATTATGCGCTCGAACTTCTTGTTAAAAAACAGTTGATAAGCCCGGAAATGGCCTTCCCCTACAGCCCTGATCCGGCTGCGCTGCACTCTCGATTTACCCGGGCAGGAATCATATGCGAGAAAGACTGATCCCTTACGTGCAAAAAGCCCTGGAGCTTGGCGCTCACGATCTTCATATCAAGTCAGGATTTCCCGCTGTAATACGCGTCGCCGGTGCAGTCAGGCGTCTCGATATGCCTCCTCTCTCGCCTAAAGAGCTTGAAGTCATGGTTGCCGAGCTGCTCGGGGAGCAGCGCATTGCAGAGCTCAGAACCCATGGCCATAGCGACTGCCCATATGAAATAGAAAACGTATGCCGCATGCGCCTGAACGTATTTCTCCAGCGGAACTCTCTTGCTGTTTCGATGCGGCTGGTGCCCAACCGTATCCGCGAATTATCCGACCTGGGATTCACTCTGAGTACGGTCGACCTTCTGACCAAGGTACAAAAGGGAATGATCCTGTTTACCGGAGCGACCAATTCGGGCAAAAGCACCACCCTGGCGGCGTTGATTCATCACCTCGCCAGACAGGAACCCCTGCATATCATTTCGATCGAAGATCCGATCGAATACGTCTTTCAAGGCTATGAAAAATCTATCGTCAGTCAGCGCCAGGTAGGCGAAGACACTCCGGATTTCCATGCGGGACTATCCGCCGCCCTCCGCGAAGATCCGGATGTTATCGTCATTGGCGAATTGCGCGACCAGGAAAGCGTGGAAACAAGTCTCAAGGCCGCCGAAACCGGACATCTGGTCCTGGCGACTCTCCACACCGGAGATGCGGTTCAAAGCATTACGCGCATGATCAACATCTTTCCCTCATATCAGCGCGATGCCATTCGATATATGTTGTCGAGCTGTTTGAAAGTCATTCTTTCACAGACTCTGATTCCGGCCACTGACGGAAGGTCACGGGTGCTGGTGTATGAGGTGTTGCCGATGCTTGCATCAGTCTGTAATCTTTTGCGTCAGCGCAAGATTCACGAGATCGGAGCCATCCTGCGTATCGGACGCAATGCCGGCTGCGTTCCCAGGATCGATATTCTGAAGAATCTGCTGCGCGAGCGAAAAATCAATGAGGCGGATATTCCGCGAGATATGAAAAAAGAATTATATGATCAGGAGATGCGCGGTGGGACTGCTTGACGGATTAATGGGAGGTGGAAAAGCTGAGCTTGAAGCGTCTCGGCGCGAAAACGCCAACCTTAAAGATCAGTACCAAAAAGTAAATGTTGAGCGTGAGCAGCTTCGCAACAACCTGACCAAACAGGTTGATCAAACGCATGCGTTGATAACGCGCATGAAACAACTTGTAGGTTGTCTTGCCGGCGAACAGGTGCTCCAACACACCTGGGAATTACTGGAAAACGCCCTTGCGATAAGAAAAGGCGCCATCTATTCGAAGACGGCCACAGGCTGGCAGCCAACCCTTGTCCGCGGGTTCGGCAAGGAAGTCGCTCCCGTAATTCCTCTTGATGAGGAATCAATGCCAACACATGCAGCGAAACATGGCGTCCCTCTCAATCTCGCCCAAATCCGAAATAATGACGACCTCAAATACCTGGAGCGGCGCGGTGTCATTTCTGACGTAAAAATAGTCAGTCCGGTGCGCGTTCATGGGCAGGTCCGGGAACTCATCATAATCTGCGCCTACTCAGGCAACATCTTCGCAGGCGAAGATGATCTCGAAATGGTGCAAATGGTTTCCGCGCTCCTTGGATTGGTCATTCAAAACACTTTGATCCTGGAACAACGAAATGCCGCAGTCCAGCAGAAAACGCAGGAACTATCAGAAAAAAGCCAGGAATTATCACTCAAATCAGAAGAACTGGGACGCGTTCGAGGCCTATTTTCACGCATGGTTTCTCCCGAGGTTATTCGGGCCATTGAGCAGAACCCGGAAGGCATAGTTCTCGGCGGAAGTCGGCAACGAATAGCTATTTTCTTCGCCGATGTACGCGGATTTTCGCGTCTTGCCGAACAGATGTCACCCGAAAAAGTCATAGACCTGCTGAATCAGTATTTTGCGAATTTCACGGAGATCATTTTAAAGCATCAGGGAACACTTGATAAATTCATGGGCGATGGAGCCATGGCGTTATTCGGGACCCCCGTCCCGCTGGATAATCCATCTCAGGCGGCAGTCGCGGCAGCCCTGGAAATACAAAGCATGGTGGCCGGAAGTATAAAAGACTGGATGGCAAAGGGATTTCCGGCACTGTCTGTCGGCATTGGAATCAGTTATGAAGATGTGGTCGTCGGCCATGTTGGATCGCCACGCCTTTCGAATTTTACGGCGGTCGGAGACGGAGTCAACTTTGCTTCGCGCCTGTGCAGCATCGCCCTCGGCGGCGAAATCGTAGTCAGCGAATCTTTATTCGCCCAGCTTGGAGAGTGGAAAGGAGGCCATGAAACGCGCTCAGGCATCCGGCTTAAAGGGCGTTCCGAGCCTGTCACGACCCATTCGCTCTGGCTCGATGATAAACATAAAGCCATACTCTGCCCCAACTGCGGGCAAGCCCTGTCGCCGAGTGGTCAATTTTGCTCAATCTGCGGCTTTCGGGGTATTTGACAGTGGTATCAGAAAATTGACTTTTTTTCGGACGAGACAGTTCCTCACTTCTGCGCCTGATCCTTCAATCTCTTTATTGTGTATTTAGGAATGAACCGAAACATGGAAAGTGATTTGTCTGGAGAAAAATATTATGACCTTCCTTAATATTAATTTTCCTTTTTCCAATATTGGTCGAACTGCTCTCTTTTCCCGTGCAATCCTTCGGCTTACGCAAAATCGCGTAATCAGGGGACCATTTAAAGATCTTGAGTATCACAAATCCATAGATTCTTATGGAGAAACATTGACCCGATTGCTCGGAATTTACGAGAAAGAGTTGCACGAGATTATTTCTCAGGAAGTAGTTCCAGCAGGATTCGAAGAAATATTCGTAATTGGCGGAAACGATGGATATTATCCGGTTGGCTTTGCGCGTACAACATCCGCAAAGATAATTACATATGAAATGAATCCTGTTTTCCGAAATGTTCTCGAGAAAAATGCCCGGGGAAATGGTGTCATGGATAGAATCAGTATTCGAGGCGAATGCAATCCATCGAATTTAAAGGATTCTCTCTCCCCGGAAAAGAAGAGTTTTGTGCTGTGCGATATTGAAGGTTATGAGATGGTTCTTCTTGACCCGGCAAAAGTCCCCGGTCTTGAAAAATCATGGCTGCTCGTTGAAGATCATAACTTCGCGCATAATGGCATTACTGAGGCTCTCATGACAAGGTTCGGTCATACTCACCATATTCGCGGGATCGTTCCTCAGCTTCGATCAAAAAGAGACTTCCCGAAATCATTAAAATGCCTCATGTGGCGATTATTTCCGCAGCACTTTATCGACGCGGTATTATCTGATTGTCGTCACCCGGGAACTGTCTGGCTATGGATGGTCCCCGGACATTCGTAAGTAATACCGCGAAAATTACCAGTTAGGAGCGTCCTGTTCGCCCGACTTTGGAGCCGCTCGCGGTCGACCGCGTTGTTCTAAGAAATCTCGTAACTGCTCAGCATCCATTCCGAAAGGGTCGTTCATTTCTTCGCGTTCAGGTTGTCCGTTTTGCGGATCCCGGCGGTATCTGAGCTGAATTTCCCTTTCTCGCTGCTCCATATCCTTCAACATTTTTTCGAGTAAATAAGGATTCACTTTTTCTTTCTTCATACTCTTCGCGCGTTCGGAAACATCCGGGGGGGGAGGAGATTCCTTGTGATCGTCCTTCCCCATCGCCATTTCCTGACGACGGGATTCTTCGTCGCTTGCCATTTCAGGCGTTTGAGAAGCGTTCTTTGAGAGATCGCGGGTCCCGGACGCATTCGGATCTGCCGTCGATGACGCACTTTGAGACTTATCCGCCGCGGAATCGGACGCATTGCCCTGGTGTCCCTGCTGATCTTTGCCATCCTGACCGTTCTTGGAAGCCTGCTGCTGGCCGTCTTTTTGTTGCCCGTCTTTTCCCTGTCCGTCCTTTTGCTGCCCGTCTTTTTGCTGCGAATCCCCTTTTTCGCCCTGGGAATTCTTCCCGTTTTGGTCCTGATCTTTCCCTTGCCCCTTTTGCTCCTGTTTTTTGGCCTCCTGCTCTTCTTTCAATCTGGCCTGGGCTTGTTCGAGATTGTACCGGGTCAAAGGATCCTCGCGAGCTTCAAGCGAAGTCTGATAGGCTCCAACCGCCCGCGCCCAGTCACCCAGCCGATACTGCGCATTTCCAATATTGTGCAGTATATCCGGTTTCATATCCTGGGAAGCATTCGGAAGAGTCCTCTCCCAGATGCGAATTGCCTCAGCATACTCCCGCTTCCGGAATTTTACGATCCCAAGATCGTATCCTATCCTCGAGTCGTCAGGCTCCTGAAGACGAGCCCGTTGCAGAGCTGCTTCGGAGCGTTCGAGCTCGCCGCGAGACAGGGCATCAAGGCCAACACTCACATCAGATGACACGTGCGCCGCAACCGGAATTGCCGAACCAAGCGATACCCCTATTGCCAGCAGAAAAACGGCACCTTCGCATCTTATTCGTCCTGCGATACTTTTTGTTTTATTCGCAGCTGATTTTCTCTTCATCTGTGTTCATCCGTGTCCATCTGTGGTTAATTGTCCTTCGTTTACGGTTGTTTCGGTCTTTATCTGTGTTCATCGGTGTCAATCTGTGGTTAACTGTCCTTCGTTTACGGTTGTTTCAGTCTTTATCTGTGCTAATCCGTGCCAATCTGTGGTTAATCGTCCTTCTTTTCACAGTCGTTTCAGCCAGTGGTCTTTTTCCCGCTCGAATGGAATTCGCTCCGATATCATCCATTCGACCAGCAAAAGCAGGAACGCAACCAGAACAGGCCACGGAAAAAGTTCACGCGCCGAAGTCCGAGTGCCTCGGGGCATCGAAACACGCTTCAACCCTTCGAGAGACCCCGCGACTTCCATCGCACTCTTCCCGTCAGCCGCCCGAAAATAAGCCCCCCCCGTCTCCTTCGCGATGCGACGCAAAATAGAATCGTCCATTTTGCTGATGACGGTTTCGCCTTTCCAGGTCAGGTAACGCAGCTCACCCCACATATCACGGGATACCGGTATCGGCGCGCCTTCCTTACTGCCGACGCCGACCGTGAAAATAACAATATTTTTGCGTCTGGCCTCTTCGAGGACCTTGTTCATGCGCTTGTCGTGCTTGTCGTCCTTGTCCTCACCATCGGAGACCAGCACTATAACTTTTGACTGGGAGGCCGTCTGGTCGAATCGGTCAATACAGGTCTCGATCGCACCTGGAATGTTGGTTCCCTGCTTTGTCAGAAGTTCCGGGTCCGCGCGTTCGAGAAAAGTAAGAAATGTGTTTTTGTCATTAGTGAGCGGTGCCTGTACCATCGTATCTCCCGCGAATACGACCAGACCTACTCGATCGTTTCGCAGACCGTTCATCAGACGCGAAATCAGCCCCTTCGCCACATCGAGACGTGCGTTTCCGTCGATATCAAGTGCCCGCATCGAGAGGGATACATCCAGGGCGACGACCAGATCCAATCCCTGGCCGGTCAGGGTTTCCTCGGAATATCCGCCCGTAGGTCGCGCTGCCGCGAGACAAGCCAGGCCAAGAGCAATCACGATCATCAGCCATTTCAGAACGGGGCGTCGCGTCGGTTTGTGGCCGACGATACGTTCGAGCATATGAAGCGCGGCGAAGCGCTCGCGGCGCTCGCGCAGATCGGCAGCGAGTCGTCGCAGAAGGAACGTCGTCCAGATAGCGGCGACCAGCAGAATCAGCAAATTTTCAGGTGTCTTGAACATGTGTGAACGCTAAAATACTCGCGCAAAAACCCGGGCGCGCAGATACATTTCGATGCCCAGCAAAGCCAGGGCGGGTGCGAGAAACCAGTAGAAACGCTCTGAATACTGAACCGTACGCGTGATATCGATCTTGCCTTTTTCAAGGGTTGCAATGGTCGAGTATATTTTCTCGAGAGCGGAGTTGTCGGTTGCCCGGAAATATTGTCCCTTCGTCACATAAGCGATGTCTTTCAGCAACTGCTCATCGATTTTGGGAATGTATAAAGAGCCGTCGGGATTTTGCGCGAACTGGCGTCCGAAAGGCGTATCGATAGGAATAGGAGCTCCTTCCAGACTCCCGACGCCGATAGTGTAAACACGAATCCCACGTTCGGCAGCCATTTTTGATGCTTCCAGCGGGTCAATGACGCCGGCATTATTTTCTCCGTCCGTAAGCAAAATAATTACCTGATCGCGTTTTTCGCCGGGGGCCTTTTTGAATTTGTACACGGCATTGATAATCGCATCGCCGATAGCAGTACCGTCAGCCTTGATCATGCGAAGGTCCGCGCGGCGTAACAGTTCGGTCACCACTCCGTAATCAAGGGTAAGCGGACATAGCGTCATCGACAAACCGGCGAAAACAACCAGACCGACCCGGTGATCGGAAAGACCATTAATAAAGCGCTCGGTGATTGCCTGAGCCGCCTTCAGCCGCGTCGGCTTAAAATCCTCCGAAGCCATGCTGCCGGAGAGATCCAGGACCAGCATGATATCGATACCTTGTCTATTTATATCCTCATGCTCGAGCCCGAACTGTGGACGCATCAGGACCAGCATCAATAATAACAAAACAGCCGTACGAAAGATGTCCGGAAGAAATGCGAACCGCGTCTTCCAGCCACGGGAAAGCTTCGTCAATCCGCCCGCACCCGGAAAACGGATTCCACCACGTCGAAGCGGATTTTGTATGGCTATCTTGTACCAGATGGCAAGCGGAACCAATGCCGCGAGTAGAATGAATTCAGGATTGAACCAACGCATCAGACACGCCTCCTGCGCCAGTCTTCCCATAACAACAGTTCGCGCGTCTTTGTGAATAATTCATCCAGAGTCGATCCGCCGAGATCACCACGCGCGAATTTCACTGTGTCGCAAAGTTCGAACAAGGCTTCGATCCGGCCTCGCAGCCCTTCCTCGACCCGCTTCCTGCGGAGATCCAGCGAAAGTTCAGCCGTCGTTGCGGCAGCACCAATCCCGAGTCGGAAACGATCACGCAGAAAAACTTTCAAAATGAGTGCCAGATGTTCGCAAATGTCCTTGATGCGCCCTTCGGCCCAGATGGGCGAGGCACGCAGGCGCGAAAGAGCAGCCAGAGCCTCTTTTAGCGGATCCGGAGGTGGTGGAGGAGGTGTTACCACGACTGTTTCGGCATCGGTTCGCATGTGCAGCAACCATGACCGCAATTTTACAAACAGCCAACAAACGATTATGACAACGAATATTTGAGCGGCGATCGTTCCCCATGGAAACGGCACTGCAACAGGCGAATGAATATCATATATCTCATCGCCAGGAAGCAACGGCGGCAATGACGCGCCGGCGTTTCCCGTTACTGCTGTGGCATTCGGCATACCGAGACCAGAAGTGCGCCCAAATGACGCATTTTCCGCGATGGGTGTACTTGCGGATGATGCAATCATTGCCTTTGTCCCGACAATCGCAGCAGAACCCGCTGTACCGGCTGATACAGGTCCGGCACATGTTGCCATTATCGTGAGTATGACAGCAGCCACCTTGCCCATCATCGTTCAGTTTTGCCTCCTGTCGGAGCGTGGGTTCCCGATGCCGGTTCCGTAAAGAATCTTCCGGCGATTGCCTCGTCGAGTATCTTCAACTCCTCGCGGTGCGCAAGCTCGGTGAGAGTCTCGCTTATGCGCCCGCCCTGCTTTTCCTCGAGCAGTTTCAGGCGGGCCTGTTGCCGCGCCAGTTCCGGGGGGACATTGCGGGCCGGAATGACTTCATGGATCGGATATACCATCCATTGACCATTGAGCTCGATAGGCCCCAGAGGACCTTTCGGAGCCTCTCCATCCCATTTTACCCCGTGCAAAGGCCCGGGAAGATCAGCTTGAACCGCATTCACGTGATCCACGATCATGCGCGGAGGAGACGCCGGCTGACGTCCATCGACAAAAGCTCTCGCTGATCCTTCGTCCGGAAATGCCATAGCTGAATACACGATTCGAAGAGGTGAATCGAACTCGTCGTGATGCTTGTCGAGATAGAGATTAATTGTCTGATCGTCTACCTTCACATCCTTCAGAACATCCTCTTCGAGATAGGTCTGCAACGCCAGATTCTCTTCAAACTTACGAACCTGTTCAAGAAAACGCGGTCGACGATCGATACCGGCACGCTTAGCAGCACGGCGCATCAACAGTTCTCCCGCAAGCGACTGTGTAATTCGCTCGAGTGCCTCCCTGGGGGGATTTTTCAGCGGCAAACCGCTCTGCGCGACACGGCGTTCCAGCTCTGATAACGTGGCCCCTTCCTCGTTCCCGAGTCGAATGGCAGTTTGCGATGAAACCTGGGGGATAAGAGGATTTTTCCCGCCTTCAAGCAGTAATCGACGTTGAACATCGTATACGCGGCCAAGCCGGTCCATGCATCGCCGTGTCATATCTTCCGTGGCACTCGCCTGACCGGGATCGGCCGTCCGTATGAACACCAGTTCAGCAAGGGCCTTTTCATAGTCTCCGAGCGAATCCATGAATATTTCCGCAAGAACGCGCCTTTGCGCAAGGCTTTTTGGGGAAGTCGGGTCTGCGCTTATCACTGCCTGCAGCTCTACGGCAGCTTCATGCGGGAGGCCGTGCGCCAGCAGTTCAGCCGCATAGGCCTGACGCTCGGTCACTCCACCCGTCGCCATCGACCGATATCGCTCCCAGCCGAGGCTGATAACCAGTATCATGCCAACGATGACCAATAGAAGCAACGCGTTCAAACGCGCAAGTATGGTTCGCATTCCGTTCATGATCGTACCTCGCCCGTCACTCGTTTCAAGCATTCAATCAGTTTCTGCATCATCATCTCAGACTCCCATGGCTATTCGTCGTTCCCGGGTGGCAAACAACGCGACGATAGGCTTAACAACAGACTCTCCGGCGCGAAGATTCACTACGTCTATGCCGAGGCGACCGGAAAGGCCCTTGAACTCGACATCGGCATCGAGAACACGTCGCGAGGCCGCCGCGACCGCGCCGCTGTCCGATGTATCGAACAGAACTTCCTCGCCTGTCTCCGGATCCTCGATCTCGATCAGTCCTACGTCCGGAAGCATCTCTTCGCGAGGATCGCGGACGCGCACTGCTATTAAATCGTGGCGTGCCGCAGTAATCTTCAGCTCGCGTTCGCAAGACGGCAGACCGATAAAATCCGTAACCAGAAAAACGACCGACTTGTTTTTCAACGAGCGATTCAACAAATGCAGCGCCGGACGCGGATCCGAAAGACGCTCCTTAGGCACGAAATACAATAATTCGCGAATGAGACGTAATAGATGAGTCTTCCCTTTTGCTGGCGCCACATAGCGCTCGACATCGTTGGTGAACATGCATATACCTACGCGATCGTTGTTGCGCCCCGCAGCCATGCCGATAGCAGCGGCGAATTCAACTGCCGTCTCACGTTTTTCGCGTGAACCGGATCCAAAACTCATTGACCCGGACAAGTCCAGCGCGACCACGACCTGCAGCTCGCGTTCTTCGATATGCTCGCGAATATTCAGTTTTCCGGTGCGGGCGCTGACTTTCCAGTCAATCGATCGGTATTCATCGCCACGAACATACTCCCTGATTCCCGCAAACTCTATGCCCCTGCCCTTGAAAACTGACTTGTATCCGCCTGCATACACTGAATCGACCAGACTCCTGGTCTTGATCTCGATCTTGCGCACTTCGCGCATGAGCTCACGCGGAAGCATGAAATAAACCTCCGATCAGGAATGAAAAGCGATCAGGGTACCGCTACGCCATCTGACAGCCGTCGAATAATATCCTCGGAGCTTATTTCATCAGCCTCGGCCTCATACGTTGGAATCACGCGATGGCGCAGAACTTCAGGCAGAATCTCCTTGATATCGTCAGGTTTCACATATGGGCGGCCCTTTACAAGTGCCAGTGATCTGGCGGCGCGGGCGAGATAAATCGAAGCGCGTGGCGAGGCGCCAAATCGGATATAGCCCTTAAGATCGAGCTTGTACTCATTGGGACGTCTAGTAGCATCTACAAGACGAAGAATATACTCGATGATTTTTTCATCAACATATATCTGTCGCGACAAATCACGTAAACCAAGAACTTCGTCACCATGAAGAACCTTTGAAATCACGTCGATCGAATGTTTTTCCTCCGCAAGACCCATGCGATGCACGACTTCGCGCTCTTCCTCATAGCTTGGATACCCCACTATGACTTTGAACAGAAATCGGTCTACCTGGGCTTCGGACAAGCTATAGGTCCCCTCTGTTTCTATAGGATTTTGGGTGGCAAGAACCATAAAGGGTTCATGCAGCTTAAAGGTTTCATGCTCTATAGTGACCTGACGCTCCTCCATGCATTCGAGCAGAGCGCTTTGAACTTTGGCGGGAGCGCGATTGATTTCGTCAGCAAGAATGAACTGGGAAAAAATCGGACCTTTGTGTGTAAAAAACATGGATTTCTGCGGATCAAAAACACGTGTACCAATCAGATCAGCCGGCAACAGGTCGGGCGTAAACTGAATACGGGAAAACGGCGTATCCACCGTGCGCGCAAGCGCCTTGATGGCGAGCGTCTTCGCAAGCCCCGGAACCCCTTCCAGCAGGATGTGTCCGTTAGTGATGAGGGCTATAATCAAACGGTCGAGCAGCGATGCCTGCCCGACAAGGACCTTGCCCACCTCAGCGCGGATTGTAGAAATGGTTTCAGCGGCTTTCTGAATACGGGCCTGTAACGCGGGATCAAAACTCTGACTCATAGGCAGCTCCAGGAAATAATTATCTGATTTCGCTATTATCGCGATTCGTTACTATTAGCATCTACGAAGGGATCAGACCGAAACAAAAACGACATTAACCACAGATGAACACGGATGGACACAGATACTTAGAGAAAATGGAGTCACAATTTTGCATCATGTCTCAGCGCTCTACAGATGTCTTATGGATGCCAGAACGGCTCTGACATCGCTTTGGATATCCGCGAAGTTACGCAAAGGAGCCATGCGCGCAAAAACAGCCATCGACCAATCGGAGGCCAGACGCGACGAACATGCGGCAATATCCGGAGAAAGGCGCTTTTCAAGCGCTCGCAGAAGTTCATCCGGGGTCATGTTGGATTCGAATCCTTTTCCAGAAGAAATTATAGACCGCCGGAACAAATCGAAATACTTCCGGTAAAAATCGGCATCCGCATCAGGATGCATGCGCTTCAGGGCTTCCGACTCAGGGTCGAAATCGACGGGGAGAAGAACTGGTTGAGCAACAGGCTGGGGAACAACCGTTTCCGGTTCCTCTTCGTAATCTTCTTTTTTATCTCTTTTATCCTTTTCCTGCCATTTCGAAGAAGATTTTCGATCTCGATTCATGAGCCAGGACAACAAAAACGGGCCGCCGAGGACAAGTGCGACAACCATCCCGAGAATCATCAGTCCTCTGAAAAAGCCAACCCCCTGGGATTGAGCGGGCTGATCTTCGGCACCGGCTCCGGATTCAGACGCGGCATCAGCCTTTTCGTTTTCTTCCCTGGCCTCTGACGGCGGCCTGGCAGTCACGGTAATGGTTTTGGTAGAGTATGTCTTACCATCCGGACCCTGCACGGAAAGCGATGGAATCTTCAACGTTCCTTCATGTTTTGGAACGAGTTCAAGCTGTAATGATACCTGAACCACTCCGGCGCCGTTAACGAAACTCATATTCTGGGCAGAGCGCTGACCCGTGATATCGAAGTCAGGAATTGAAGAAATTCGCGGCATTCCGAGCTGACGACCTCCCAGTGCCGACAAATTCTGGCTGATAGTTATCGTAAGATGTAAACTTTCGCCCGCTTTAACCTCGGTGCGATCAACCTGGGCATCAATGGAAAAGTCGGCAGCCTGCAATGCAGACTGAGGTCCGATGAGGAGTATCAGTAAAAAAATAATAACCAGCGCCGCAAACCTTGTGCGTAATGCTCCGGCAAACGCGCATCCGGCCGAAAAGTTTGATTCCATCATTGATTCATCGCCTCGCTGTGACGACCCGTATTCATGGATCGCCCGAAAAACTGATTTCAATTCTTCTTTATGTATGCCCCAAAGTGATTCATGGTCGTTTGACCCGTAATCATAAAAAAGGTTCCCATGAATTTTGTCAGGGATAATTTCAGGCCATGCGAGGGCCTTGCAATATTCACGAAACATTACGCAAGGGCGGGTTTGAAACCCGCCCCTACAAATAGACGATGTGTATTCGCTCATGATTGCCACATAATTTTGCAAGTTGCTCTTGCTTATGACATGGCAAACATACTGTGATATACTATTGCCGCATGGGAACTCCAGCAGCCGTAACGTTCATCTCTTCCGGTCGTATAGCCCTTTCCCGGGCATGTCGACACGCTTGTGCATACTGTGGTTTTCGAACCGCTGATGAAGCCTATCTTCTTCCCCCTGACGAAATAGAACTGATGCTCGACCGCCTTCAGACCGCCGGCGCAATCGAGGTTATATTTACGGCTGGTGAAGCATGTTATGAATTTCCCGGCGTACAAATTTCACTGGCTAAGAACGGCTTTACCGGCTTCACCGATTACATTGAAAAGATTTGCGGACTCGCAAATGCGCGCAATCTTCTGCCTGTGCTCGACATTGGCCGTCTTTCACCAATAGAAATCAGACAATTGTCCGGGCATGTCTCGTCGATCTTTATCGATACCGCCTGCCTGCCTTTCCAGGGCAAGGGCGAGCCGCATGAGAACTCACGCGGACGCGATCCGCATTCCGCCAGACAGGCCATCGAAGAAGCCCATCAGGCCGAGATCCCGTATCATTTGCGAATACTGATCGGGATCGGCGAGACTGCGGACATTCGCGGAACTTTTATTTCCGATCTTGCGCGTTACTGCGCTGTTGATCCACTTCTCCAGGACATCCGATTGCAGGTGTTCCAGCCCGCCACCGGAACCCGGATGCAAGCCCGTCCGCCGCTTTCGTTCGAGGATGTCGGGAAAACATTGCTTGCTCTTCGGGATGCCTTCCCGGTCCACCATATCTCCGTATCACCGCACTTGTTCTATCGTTTTTCCGAGCTTGTCACGTATGGCCTTAACGACCTCGGATCACTGCCGGTCGCGGGGGGTGATCCGGTGTTTCCGACGTTCCCGGTCCCCGGAATCGAGAACATAAAGAATCGCCTTCTCAAGGAAAATCATTTCCTGGGCGAGCGGCTTCCACTGACAACGCCAATAGCCATGCGAAAAGCACACATCGCTTCCGCTCTGACTGCATCGCGCGCAAAACTCATGGAGCGAACGGCTTCCAGCCTGACATTAATAGACGACAAACACTGTTTTGTATGCGGGAACCTTAATCCGGAAGGGCTTGGAATAAAATTCGCTTACGGAGAAGGCCCTTCGTGTAACACCACCTGGGTAGCCTCCCCCAAATATCAGGGCTATGCGGGTATAGTTCACGGAGGCATTATTTCAATGCTTCTGGATGAAGTGATGGCGCAGGCCCTTATTTTCGGCGGACATCGCATCGTTACAATCGACATGAAGATTTCGTTCCGTAATCCTGCACCCGTAGGTGTTCCCTTGACCATTACAGGTCGCCGCACCGGTGGAAAGCGCCGCCTGCACCTTACGAGCGGAGAGATAAGATCCCATGACGGCAAACTGTTTGCTGAAGCTGAAGGACGGTATTCGGCATGTTAATACTTGTTACTGGTGCTTATTCTGCGATACTTGATTCCAAAGGCGAAATTAAATTTTCCGCCATTCTAAATTCCCGAGGGAGGCATCCATGAAAGCCCACAAGGAAAAACTGCGCGTCGTCATCTTTACGTCAAATCATCGTATCAAGGGCGAAGTACATCTGTATGAAAACAGCCGTTTGACAGACATCCTCAACGCTGACACTACGACAAAGGACTTTCTTCCCGTAACCGATGCGGAGTTGAGCGATTTCAGAAACGGCGCTACCCAGCGCGTCGGTTTTCTTTCGATCAATCGCAAGCACATTGAGATCGTCATGGAAGACGATGAGGCCATTGCCATAACCAAATGCAAGGATGCCATCGCCAAACGACGTTATCCGGAAGCACTTGGTTTTGCCCGCCGCGCGGTGGCGGCTTCGCCCACCGACGCTGAAGCACACTATATGCTCGGCTTTTGCTTTGCCAAGACAGGCGATGTTAAAGCCGCTAAAGCTTCTCTTGACGAGTGTCTGAAAATGCGTCCCAATGCTGATATCACTCAAAAAGCCCAGGAAACACTGAGCGCAATTACGGGCGTTTGAGCGATTTTACTGAATTCATGTAACGCTTCGTGGTCCGTCTCAGGAGCGAAGAAGCATTCGCTCTCACGGGCGATACGGGTGAATGATTATTCGCCCATACGGAATATATTGTGAATTATGCAAATACCTCGTTTTATTAAGGATTTTTCAATGAACTTCATTAAATCACCCAGATGCATCTTGCGTGGTATTTTCTCCGGACTGTTCCTGCTTGTAGCCGTCCTCGCCGCGGCCCAACCAGTAAGTTTTGTAATCGCCCATACAAGCGATATGCACGGTCATATTGCCGCGACACCCGATCCTCTGTCAACAGAGACAAAACGGCCGATGGTGGGCGGATTTGCCGTCCTGAAAACTTTCGCAGATGAAGTTCGCCATGACGCAGTTCTCAGCGGAGCAATGCCGCTTCTGCTGGACTGCGGTGACTGGTTCGAGGGGACTCCCATCGTCGATGAAACACGTGGTTCGTGCATGGTTGATATGATGAATCGCATGCATTACACGACTGCCCTGATAGGTAACCACGACTTTGATTACGGCACGGAACGTCTGAATGAAATGCTGGCAAAATTCACTTTTCCATTATTGTGTTGCAATGCCATTCGGGCTTCTGATGGAAAGGCTCTCGATCATTTGCGGCCATATCTGATGGTCCCGTTCAAGGGCAAAAAACTTGCTATCATAGGCATCATAACCCCACTCGTAGATAAACTGGCATTTGAGGAAAATATTCGCGGCGTCCTTTTTAAAGAGCCGCTTCCGATACTTAACAAACTCATCCCGGAAGTAAGAAAAAAGGGAGCTGACTTCGTTATAATTTTGTCGCATCTGGGCATTGAGGATGATCGACGACTGGGTGAAAAGCTTCACGGTGCCGACCTGATTCTGGGCGGCCACAGTCATACCACAATGACGCAGATCGAGTATATTGGCCCGGATCGCATCCCTTGCATCCATTCCGGCTCGGAATTGCGAAACGCATCGAAGATCAAAATCACGATTGAGTCAGGTAAGGCAGCCCAGATAACCTTTGAACCGATAGTACTTTTTGCATCGAAATATCCGGAAGACGCGACCATTAAAAAGATTATCGATAGCTATATCGACAGTATAAAGGAAAAAACCCGCGAACTTCTTGGATTTTCGCAGGTCGAGTTGAATCGGGGTATTATAGGTGGCGACTCTTCTCTCGGCGCTTTCGTTGCCGATGCAATGAAAGACGCAGCGGGAGCTGATTTCGCTTTCGTCAATATCGGCGGAATACGATATCCGATAAACAAGGGGCCGATCACATACGAGGACATTTTCTTGCTGCAGCCATTCGCGAACACGGTGGACATACTTATGATGACCGGCAAACAAATCGTCGATCTTATCGAAAAATCCCTCTCCGTACCATTTGCACCAGTCAGCAAAGAGGACCTGGCTTTCGCGAAGGAAAACTTCAAGCTTTATGCGGAAGGCCTCAGACGTGATTTTCACGGTGACTTCGGATATCTCATTCCGGCAAATCTCCTGATCACTTTCGACCCCGAGCTGCCCGCCTTTAAGCGCATCACCAAAATTACAGATGCCAGCGGTCACTCGATTGATCCTGAAAAAACATACAGTGTGGCTTTAAATAATTTTATGTCGCTTGGCGGAGACGGCTATTCATATCTGCGCACGTTCAAGCCGCGTCAGGCAACTAAAATGCTCGTTCGTGATGCGCTCATAGGTAAATTGCGTCAGATGAAGATTATTAAGACCGTTCCGATAAAACGAATGAATAATCTGAAGCTGACAGTTCGACCATACGATCAGTAACGCAGATTTTCGAACATGCCGAACAAGGATTGGTATCAGCGCCGTCTACGTGATCCATTCTTTCTGAAGGCGCACCGGGAAAACTTCAGATCGCGCGCCGCATACAAACTCCAGGAAATCCTGGAAAAGTACCGGTTGATCAAAACCGGATACTCCGTCCTGGACCTGGGTGCCGCCCCCGGAAGCTGGACCCAGGTCGCCCTTGAAGCGACCGGAGTGACACCGACCCGCCAGGACTCTTCCGCTGCGCCTCCCGGCAAAGAACGCGGCAGAGGGCTCGTGATCGGAATCGATCTTCTCGAAATCGAAGAGCTTCCTGGCGCTCACCTTCTTAAAGGAGATATTCGCGATAAAGCGATGCAGGCAGCCATTGTAAACCTTGCTCCGCGAGGTTTTCATTGCATCCTGAGTGACATGGCGCCAAATACGACGGGGATTCACCATGCTGACACGTCGAATTCCGTTGATCTGATCCACCTCGCCCTGGATATGTGTCCGACATGGCTTCGGCCGGGTGGAAGCTTTGTAGCAAAGCTTTTTGAAGGTGCGGAATACAAGGAGCTGCATACTCGTGCCGGGCGCCTGTTCGAGTTCGTAAAGTCGTTCAAGCCCAAAGCATCACTCTCGAAGAGTCGCGAAATTTACCTTGTCTGTCAGAATTACCGCAGTGAGGATAAGAAATGACCGGATTCAAAAGGATTTCTCTGTCTATCGGCATATATTTGCTTGTCGTCTCAGCATCATTTGCACAAGTTTTACCTGCTTCGCAAACGGGCAGTCCAATGCCGCTTCCGACACAGGATCCGCAAATTTGCCAACCTCAGGAGCCGCAAAACTCCAGTGTAAATTTCACTCCTGTCACTCAAAATCCGCAAATGTGTCAATCAGCAATGACTCGAAATCCGCAGATGTGCGGGATGACCAGAAACCCGATGATGTGTCAGTCCGCTTTTATGACACAAAATCCACAAATGTGCCAAGGGACATCAATGATTCAAACCCCGAATATGTATCAGCCGCAAATGAATCAGGGTCAGCAGATGTACCAGGGCGCTACTATGACTCAGAATTTGAACATGTATCAGCCACTAATGAATCAGAATCAACAGATGTACCAGGGCGCTACTATGACTCAAAATCCATACATGTTCCAGAATCAAATGACCCAGAACCCACAAATGTGTCAGTTCAATCCGGATATGTCGCGAGATCCGCGTTCCTGCCAGAACATGATGACCCGAAATCCGCAGATGTGTCAGATGACAGGAACTCAGACACCGCAGCTATACCAGGGTCAGTTTATGACGCAAAACCCGCAAATATGCCAGTTCTTGACCCGGGACCCACGTTTGTGCCAGCAGATGATGACCCGGTACCCGCAACTCTGTGAAGGCCAGATGACGCGATTCCCACGTTTTTGTCAGCCCGGAATGACTCTCAATTACCCTCAGAAACAAATGTTCCAGACTCAGGATCCGCGTATGTGCGGACTCTCATCGAATGCTACCGATTCAGAAATTGCGTCTTCAGTCCCCTATTCAGAAATAGGCCCTGACATCGGGAACTTACCTTCCGCAAAAGGCAAACCCGGGAAAGCCGGAAGGCCCCCGGGAAAGGGTAAAAAGAAGTACTGATCCGCTCGTGATTAGTGCCTGCTGAAGCATATTTTGGAAAAATAAAATGTCCCTAATATTGTTCCTCCGGGTCACTGTGCCACAGCCATGAAAATGCATCAGTTGGCGACCAGTCAAAAAAGCTTTTTCGCTGTTGCCGCAGTAGTTCTCTCGTTGCGTCCAATAGCTCTGTTGTCCGGAGTTTTTCCGTGGCCGATACCCGACTGGTGGGAACTCCTCTGGAGCGGACTCCTGTTTTTTTCCCCACTGTTCATGCATCCAACCCGCGGTTTTATAACGTCATTAACCGGTTTTGCATTGGCCGTCCTCGGACTTTCACGGTTCGGCCCACTTTCCCCACCGATTCGCGGTCTATTGGCCCTGACATTCGTCGAGATGTCAGCCCCGGCCGAAACTCCATACGCATGGTGCATTCTCTGGCTGTTAATGCCCTCGTGGCTCCCGGCATGTCTCGGAGAACCTTTCCCGCAGCCACTTCACGCCATAGTATTCGGCCTTTCACTTATGGCAGCATGGGCGACAACTGCCCATGCATGGACTGAAGAGGGCTTCCAGGACGGAGAGCGTATTCCGCGAAGGCCCATATACCACTCTCTGCTCGGCCTATCCACCGGATTTTTTCTGACATGCCTGATGCCGATTCCGGCAGGCATGTCGCACACCGCTGATTTACACAGAATCGATGGGTTTACTCAAAAAGATTCCATATCAACAAATGGTCCTCTCTCCAGCGCAAGACTGCCTGAGGTTATTTTCGATGAGGCCCATGACTCTTCAGAAAGCTCACTGCCGAACGCACCGCGCATCTTTGGCCATCAGGATTTCGCCGACTGGCTCACTTCTCTGGGTTTTCAAGTTGAACGCCAGAAAGCCCCTTTTTCAACCACAGCCGGCACTGCAGCCACGACAACAAGTTTATCAGCAGCTTCCGGAGCAATCGTGATCTCGATTCTTCCACGCCGACCTTTCGCGGCTGATGAAGTCGAAGCGCTCCTCAACCATGTTCAGTCCGGCGGACGATTACTGCTGATAAACGACCATACAGACATGGATGGAGCATCCTCACGTTTTGCTCCTCTTTTTATGGCGTTTGGCATTCAGCCAGGTTTCGACACATTGGCATGGCCAGGTCAAAGCCTTTTTGGAACGGGAATATCAGGAGCCATGCACGATCCGAAACCTGCTCCCGGTACAGGTGGCTCAATTATTCCACCGACATTCTGGTATCCGGGATTTCTGTCCTTACAAGGGCCTCGTCCTCTTGTATGGCTCAACGCCTCATCACTCACCGTGGCAGGCAATCCCTCCGGAAACCTGAACGAACAGCTTATGCTTTCCACTTATCCACCCGATGCATACTCCGCTGCGGCCGCGACTGCGACGACCGGGAAACACAGCAACGGACTCCTCTGGACAGGAGCCTGGGGGCACTATGGCAACGGAGTCTGGGCCGTTTTATCAGATTCTTCATGGTTTCAAAATCGACAGATGGCGTTTGGAACAGAATTCGCTAAGGCTCTTCTTGAGCTTCTGATCATACCTCCCCTCCCCCACCCTGCACCGTTTTCTCTGATACTGGCCGCATTTTTTCTGATCGGCGTTGGCCGTGTCCTGTTTTTTCGCTCCGGAAAACCTCTACTGCCTTTGTGTATCGCCATAGGATTATACGCCGGCGGCACTCTTCACCAGCCGGTCAAACCGATGTTTACCGAGCGGTTGCGCCCCATCGCCCGCATCGTCCTCGATTCCGCGGCTCCAGCCGCATTCTCGATCGATCGCCCGGAAACCTTCCCGGACAACCTTGACACATTCGTTCAAACTCTCTTCGCGGCGAGCTGGACGGTCGAATTGCACCGGGTCGGCCTCGATCTTCCACGCGATGCGGCGGTATGGATTATCCCATCCACCCCGAATCGTCTTCCTGAAGCGCTTTTAGACAAGATCACCAGTGACGTTTCGAAGGGAAGCGGATTATTACTGCTCGGCTCCTCTAAATGCGGTGCTGATAACGAGAGATTCTCTCGCTTCGGATTCACAATTTCCGATGATCCCCGAGAACAGTTTCTCTGGAAAAACGGTGTTCTTGATCTCCCGGAAAAGGCCAGAGGCGGCCCCTATCGCCTTTTTCCCATTTGCAGAACCGGCTCCGCGCCTGCGTCCGTTTACGTTTATTCTTCTTCTTCTTCTTCTTCTTCGTCGTCGTCGTCGTCGTCGTCGTCATCTTTGGTTTCGACTTCGGTTTCGGCTTCGGTTTCAGCTTCTTCTACTTCTTCTGCTTCGCTTTTGGTTCCATGTTCGGTGTCCATGCCTATTTCATCTGACGATTCTCTTGATCGATACACACTATGGTCTGATCTTCCGACCCCGGTATATGGCGGAAGTCCAGTATATTGCCGTGAAGATGGCCGGCCCGTAGTTGCTCAAACCTTTTATGGCCGCGGATCTGTTCTGGCAATCGGAGATCCGGGGTTTTTCCGAAATGCCGCCCTTGAAATTCCCGGTATTCTTGATGATCCTGAAAAAAAATGTGCACTCGTAACCCTTATGAATGAAGTTGCAAAAGGTACAACGCCATGAATCGCAATCTGGTCATTCCTCTCTGCATGACCCTGCTTCTTGTCGGAGGGACTTCATGGCCTCCCATCCACGGATTTGAGCCATCCCAGCAACTATGGCTTTTTATTCTGGCGGGTATAACGATCTTTCTGACTCTCCGCGAGGGTCTCGCGACCTTGTTAGCTCTGACGTTTGCGTCGGCCGCTGTCCTGCAATTCTGGCCTTGGCTGGTTCCCGTAGCGACGCGCGCTGCCGAGACCATTCACTTTGCCTCCGGAATCTTCGTGGATATCACGGGGATACCCCTCGGTACAGCACCGGATGGATTCAGGATTCACGGCATACTTGTCTCCGCTGATTCCGCCAAGACCGCTTCATTTGCTATCCTGGTGCTGTTTGCACTGCGATCCGCTCTTGCGCTGGTCGAAACAGGGCTGGAAGCGACGCTCCGAGAATCTATCACCCTTGCCCCCCGCCTCTTCGCTTTCGCCGCGCTTCGGTGGCCGCTTTGGGCTGCGCTGATGGCAGGAATTTCACCAGATCTAGTTGCACACGGCCGGTCACTTTTCTGCGGCCCGCTTCTGGCATTATCGCTGGCTCCACTGGCATTCATTCCCTTCCGGAAGGTCCACATTCTGCGGCATTCCCAAATCAAGCGCGAAACCATCAGTCACTCTCACTCTTCGAATTCAGCTTATTCATCTGATTTTAATGTCTATTCTGCCCAAGCCGATATTTCCATAAAGCATTCGATTCGCCCGCTCGTTGCATGGTTGTTCTGCGCAATTGTTCTGATAACGGCCCGGGAAGCCTCATATCATGCCCTGCTTCCGCCGTTTGCATCTCCGGTTCGAATCCTCATCGATGAAACCCACTCCCGATGGGAATCAACGATGGCCTCCGATACGATTCTGCGCGACCCTATGCTTGCCGAAAATTCGTACAGCCCCTGGCTCCGTGAACTCGGGCTCCTGGCTTCGGTCAGCATAGCCATCCGGCCCGATAGCAGCAATTACTCCGCCGAGCTTATTCCATCTAATATAGGTATCAAGACGGCATTTTCCGGTTTTTCTCGTTTCGATCTCGTCGTACTGAAATGCCCAACTTCGCCTTACGATGCATCTGAAACCATTGAATTAACAGAATTTGCGAGAAGCGGCGGCACGATTCTTCTGATCGGGGAACATACCGACGTCTTTTTCATCAACACGTATCTAAATGCTCTGATGAAAGAAGCCGGAGTCCGTATCTCATCTGACGGCGTCTGCGACAGTATCGGACGATGGCTTGTCACCGGAGGCCCTTTGCATACTTCCCTGCCATGGGCGCCGGGGCCGGGATTATATATGTGGGCAACCGGCGCTTCCATCGATGGAGACATGCGCATGATGCCACTGGTGGTATCTTCTCCGGACACTTTTTCAGATCCATGGGAACCACGTAATCACAATTTTTTCGGAAACCTCGCGCCTGATCTTTCTCATCATTTCGGGCCCTTCGTTCTGTCGGCCATCGTTCCGGTCGGAGCCGGCAAGCTCCTTATTCACGGCGATTCAACGAATTTCAATGCCTCCATGATATCTACACCCGGAAAGCGCGCCTTCACCCAACGTCTTGTAAATACCGTCCGTGTTTCTGCGCAGGGAAGCGTTCTGGCAAGCGTCACGGAACTGCTTTTGGCTGTTCTCGGTTGCCTTTGCTGCGGACGCCTTTTGCGCGCAGGTTTTAGATTCATGCCATTTTGCGCTCTTCTCATCCAGCTCCTGTTTTTATCGGGAACGTTCGCTCCGGGATTTTCTTTCGGATCTCCGTCTGTTCCGGATCTCATCATTGATCATTCCCTCTCACCTGATATCGGGCTTTCATATGGGCACCAAACGGCGGTCACGGCTACTGATTCTCTGGTTCCTTTTCTCGTGAGCTGTTCTCACGCCGGTATTGTCGCCGATACTTCAATTGAACCTCTTGAAACCGTCATTAATCGAGTGCCTGATCCCGGAAAAAACGCTATTTTGCTTGCCGCTCCTGCAATATCTCCTGATGCGCAGACAATGCGCGCTCTACAAAAATGGACCAGACAAGGCGGCAATCTCCTGCTTGCCTTCCGGGGACAAGCCTCAGGCCCCGGCCGGGCGGTCGCGCTCGCCATCGGACTTCAAGAATCGGCTCTGGCGGCCGCGCCGGGAAGTTTCCCAGCCCTGATAAGCGTGGAAAGCCACTCCATTGTCAGACCCGACGACAAGGAATCATGGACCTGCCATCCGCTCGGTTCAGGCGCCGTCTGGTTGATTGATAACGTCTCGTCCGGCGATCACGCAGACTCGTTTCGTCATCTGGCTGAGGAACTGTGCAAACGCATGAGGTGAAATCATCGCCTGCAACAGCATTTATCTTCTTCCTGAGGGCGCGCAAATGTGGGTCCTGTTTAAAATCCCCAGGATCCTCTTCGATGTCTAAAGCCTCTGCTGGGGTCTATATTCGGGACGGACCCGGTATTATCTCTGTTGCCTTGATGACGGAAACTAAAACGGGCGGTGGTATAAAATAGATCGTTTTGGCATTTTTGCAACAGGCTCAGATGCAAAAAACGAAGAAAATAGTATCAAATTAGACTAAGTTGTATGAAATACATTTATGAAACATCTTTTTTCGCATCATATAGACCTAAAACGATGAAATACCGTGCTAAAGAATTCACTCTTTCGGTCGATATAAATAATGATAGGTGAAAATAGGTTTACCGGAAGTATGTCAGCTCATTAACAGGGGAACCAGCTTGAAAACATCGTAATGATGGCATGATATAGACTATAATCAGTCGCAAGGATGCACCTTTTCATAGTGATTCACGGAGGAATCAGTATGCAGATCAGTCAGAATATTCTTGCCATTCGAACCCAGGGAACTCTCGCTGTTACCCAAGGTCGGCTCGACAAATCGATGGAAAAGCTAAGCTCCGGATTGCGCATCAATCGCGCTTCCGATGATGCCGCCGGCCTGGCGATCAGCGAAAAAATACGTCGTCAGATCCGTGGTCTTTCCCGAGCGGTTTTGAATGCACAAGACGGAATATCGATGATTCAGACTGGTGAGGGTGCGCTCAATGAATCTCAGAGTATTCTTCAGCGCATGCGTGAACTGGCTGTGCAAGCCGGCATGATACTCTTACCAGCAACGACCGTCTTGAAATACAGAAGGAAGTTACTCAACTCCGCGATGATCTGAACCGAATTTCCAGCAACACGGAATTCAACACCAAGAAGCTTCTTGACGGAAGTCAGAATACTCTAGTGAGCGCGTCTTCCGGGGTCGCCAAGGGAATTGTTACTGGTGACTCAGGAGGAGCAGGTGGTGAGTATTCCGTCAGTATCGGTTTGGTCACCGGCGGAATCAGTCATATGGTCCGATCCCAGATTTTCAGGAAGGCTGGGCTGGATTCTACCTTGGCCGAAGGTTCGACGCAGCTTCAGAGCATCGTCCAATTTTACGATGCAAACGGTGTCTTCTCTCTTGAGAGTCCCAAGAAAATTTCGATCCAGGGGAACAACAATACTACATCACTGATGATCGATGGTCAGATGACTCTCGACAAGCTTGCGGCTGGTATTCAGAACGCAGTTAACCGGGCTCATGGTCTTGATATTGAGAATACAAAAGCCATGATCGTCGGCACCGCTATTTCTGGTCTCGCAGGAGTTGGAGGCTACCTCCAGATTACCTCCGGGATGATTGGAAAGGATGGACAAATCGCTTTCCTCGCAGATCAACCGGTTCTTGCAGCTCTCGGCTTGGCGACCATGCGCGAGGCCAAAAACAATCTTTACGAGGTGACTCTCAAGGGCAAAGACGGTTCGTCGCAACAGGTTCGCACGGAAACCAATCGAGCGACCGGTTTGCTGGACGGAGTCGATGTGAAGTTCAATTCCCAGGCTGCCCAGATCGCTGGCACTACTGGATTGGAACAGGGAATACGTATTGCCACTGCCAGCTCTTTCGATATTTCGGCCGCTGGAATTAATTTTAACGTTACCGTACCGGCAGGCGATTGGACTTTGGAAGGGCTTGCCCGATCCATGACGAGCCAGCTCTTGGGTTCTACTATCTCGGGAGCGAATGCGACTGTGATTGACGGGGAACTCCGAATCAATTTTGTCCCCACTATGGCGTCAATTGCTTCCACAATTATCCTTGGAAACACGTCGATCGCAGCGCCTCTGGGCTTCACAAATGGCACCTATTCTGGTTTCGCCGATGGAAAAAAAGACACGTCTTTTCTAATCAACGGCTTCTCAATGTATGCTACAGATGCGGATACCGGTATCGTGGGTCATAATACCGTCATTTTCACGATCGACGATGGAACAACATCTGGCGCAACATTGGCATTCACCGCTTTCATTACGCTGAATTCCGCGCAGATCAATGCTGCTGACATGGTCGAATTCACAAGTTTTCAGATAAGCGTTAATCATCGCCTCGTAACAGCCGGCGTCTACGTTCGACTTGACCAGGTTGGAAATGCCATGGCGTTTACGGCTCTCCGCGTCGGCCGGGAAAGCCTTGACAACGGTGTAGTAAACGTCAGTGCAGTGAATCTGTCCATAACTCAGGGTGCAGCCACCCTCTCCATGGCGGGCAAATTCGGATTCGATTCCGCGACGACCTTAGCTGCCAAAGGCAGTGGCGACAAGAATTTCCAGATGCATGTAGTCGATAATACGCCGCAATATCAGATCGGAGCTGATCAGGGTCAGGCCATGAAGGTTGCATTCGCCGATATGAGCGCCGAATCTCTCGACGTATCCAACCTCGATATGACCAGCATAAAAGGCGCAACCGAAGCCCTCGGCAAGCTCAATATCGCAATCGACAAAGTTTCGGCGGAACGTTCCAAACTCGGGGCCTTCCAGAATCGTCTGGAATACTCCATAAATAACCTCCGCAGCACAAACACCAACCTTACTGCTGCCGAAGCGCGCATTCGCGATACGGACATGGCCGCTGAGATGATCGAGTTCACTCGCAATCAGGTCGTCTCCCAGGCCGGAAATGCAATGCTGGCACAAGCCAATACGATTCCGCAGCAAGTCTTACAGCTACTAAAATAATCGATGATTCGCATGAAGGCGAGTCGTAGACCATTATGTGGGCGCCACTTCACTACCGGCCCAGGAAATTCGCCAGCGCCTTCTGGACAGCAAAGATACTCTGGTCATTTTGAAACTCGCGCTTGATGGGCTCGGGAAGCCCCAGGACATACAACATGATTTCAGCATCCAGATCGAAATGGCCCGTGGTCATCATCTGGAAATGTGTGATCGAACGGTAGGGGTTGCTCGTTACCTCCCTGCGCCGTCCCGTGATGCCTTGTTTGTCGACTAACATCAGACGACGGTCGGTGAAAATCATGAGATCGCGAATCAATCGAAATGCCGCCCGAAACGAAAGAAAGATGGAGAACCAGTGGACAATGAATGCGATATAACAAGCGAAAACACTGACTGATAGCGAAAAAGGGTGCGCTTGCCCTGCCCCGCTGATGAAAACTTGACACCTTGAAAGTAAATAAGTACGATTGTCGGAAGTTTACAGGAATTGACACGGAGGAACTGCATGAAACGCATTATTTCGGCTTTTATTCCACTGGCCCTCGTCGCAGGTCTGACTCTCCCGGTTTGTGCCATACAAAATACAAGCGGTGCAACCATGGCTTGCAAGCCCGGCCAGACCCTTACGCCATCGACGAAACATGTGAAAAATGATGGAAAAAAAGCCGCACAGAAGGCTCTAGCCAAGCCCCAGGTCCAACCGGAAATCGCAAAACTGGCCGATCAGTATAAATCCTACCGCGATAAGCAGGCACAGGTTGCCCGAGCCTTCGAGATGCTGCACAATTCCGCCAGCTATGGTGATAACGGACAACCCACGACTCCCGCTCCCGTCAGCCAGGAAGAACTTCGCCTTCCAACCATCCTGAGTCAGCTTCAGGCAATCAAAACCATACTTGAATATCAAAATGATGGCGGAACAGGAGATGTTGAGTATTGGCTCCGGACCGAATCCATTCTGAATCGCCAGGGTCAGTCAGCCGTAATCGTTTTGAACGGCATGGTTCAAAATGATGGTGGCGCAATGAATCCCCTCCTCCGCTCCGCTCTCACTATGGCTTCAAACAATCTCAACTCGGCGATGCACCAGTATGACGGTGCCACCGGCAATGCCGACTACTGGTGCGGTGCTTCCGCCTTCGCCCGCGACTCACTGCACAACGCCGCAGCAAATATCGGTCAGATCATGACTTCCCTGCCGACACCACAGCCCGGTAATTTCACTTTTCTGCTCACCGGCACGGCATGGGTTCTTGAGACTTTCCTGTGCGCCGATAGCGACGCAGGAAACGGAGATGCTGATTACTGGCTGCGAACACAATCTCTCATGTGCATTCAGGCGACCTCTGCCGCCTGCGTGCTGGACAACCTGATGCGGCTCCCCAATTTGCCTCCGTTAGCTCTGACCATGATCCAGAGCATAGCAAACAACCTGCGGTCAGCTGCGTCGATGTATTCCTCCGGCACCACAGGTGATGCCAACTTCTGGATGAATGCCAGCGGAATGGTTGTCAATGCCCTGAACCGCGCGGGAGGCGATCTGAGCACTCTTCGCAAATCCCTGTAATCTCCATATTGGCCCTGTCCCCTGGCTCCATCCGGAGCCAGGTTTTTTGTTTTTCAAGTGAGTTAAATTAGTCGACTTTGAATGTGATATTATTCCGACTATGGAAGTTAAAATATCGGGAACGTTCACCACACAGAGCATTCGCCTGATCGTCCGAATGTTCTGTGTGGTGATTCTCGCGCTTCCGGCGGCAGCATTCTCGGGAACACTACCGTGGCCGTTTCGAGTGCCCTTTTTCGTGGCTGCGCGAGCCGGGGATTTTCAGAATTACGCTGACGTCCCTTATTTTCACGGAGGCACTGACATCGGCGTCCATGCGGGAGCCGAAGTATTCACGCCTGTTTCCGGTACCGTGGATATTTCGACATACTACATTGATGCAAGCCGGACACCACTGAAATTCAATTATCTCCGAACGCCGTTTCGCGGAGAAACCAAAGAGAAACATGCCGCAACATGGTCGAAAATGCGGTCATCCTCTGGTGATCGATATGTCGAGATAGCGATAACGACGGCAAACGGTCTTCGCTGGATGTTTCGGCATATTGATGCCGCCACAATCCCACAAAGGGTTATCGATCTCGATGGTAAAGGAATCAGGATCAATGCAGGCGATAAAATTGGGGAGATCATTCCGTGGAGTGAGTCGGTATACCCGGAAAAAAGACGCTACGACCATCTGCACCTCGAAATAACCGATGCCGACGGATGGTACGTTAATCCCGAAACGCAGATGACCAGCCTTCCTGACACCCATCCCCCCGACATAAAGGGCATCTGGTTCGTTCCAAACGAGGCTGAAACAGCATTCATGCCGAAAAATGGCTCATCCATGTCTGACCCCCCAGTGGTATCCGGTGATATCGATATCGTAGCGGAAATCGATGACACTATCGATGGAAGCCGATACCTGAGCACTCCTTTCCTGATTCAGGCTTCTATTTCCCGCATTACGGCGACCGGGCCTGAATCCATTGCACCGCTCATAGATATATTCAGATTTGATAAACTTCCAATAAAGGGTGACCGGACACAACTCGTGACGACCGTATATAAAGAGCATCTCAGAATCGGCAAAACAGAAGCCGGCTCGCAGGGAAATTCACATATGCGCGTTTTCTATTTCATACTGACGAACGGAGACGTCCTGCACGGGTATAATTCTGAGCGCTGCATCAGAACGACCGGCATGGCCGATGGCCGCTATATCGTGAACGTTTTTGCCACGGATACGGCCGGCAACAGGTCAGGCACATCGCAGGAATTCATCATCCGTAATATGCCGGGAAAATGAAATAACCATATGATACAGCCCAGGGGTTTGACATGAAGGCAGGGGCTGCGTTCTAATTTAGTCACTTGAGAAAAGAGGGGAAAGCAGATGAAAACGTGGCTGCAATTGGTTCTGATCATAATTTTAGGTCTTGGAACACCAGCATGGGCACAGGGCGCAAATGAGGAAGAAGAGTCGGAGGCAACAGCTTCCGCAGCGCCGCAATCAGTTTCCGAAACTGGTTCGAAACCCTCTGTCGGGGGCTCTTCGACTGTTGGAAAATCTTCGACCGCTGCTGTACCTACCGTTACAACAACTTCTGCCGATCAGTCCGGCAAAGGCACAATTTCTCCGGTCTCTCCGACGACAACTGTTGGTAATACCGCAACTCCGCAAGTGTCGTCGAGCGCTACCGGAAGCGGTTCGGCGACCCCTGCGCCGGTTGCCGCAGGCAAACAGCCAATGATCGTGAAGGTCAACATGTTTGTCATGAGTATCAGCAAGCTGGATCCGGCGATCGGAAAATTTAACGCGGAATTCCAGATCGAACTGACTCCCCCCGAAGGAACCAAGGATTATGCAGGAGATTTCGAGATCGGCAATGGACGCATCCTGAAAAAGGAAGCCATGGAAGCCGACACCGAGAATTCAAAACTATTCAAGGTCGAAGCAGAAATAGATTTCGATCCGGATTTTCACCGCTTCCCCTGGGATAGCCAGGATCTTTCAATTCAAATCTATGACCCGGAAGCAAAAAGTACCCAGTTAAAATACGCAGTTGCACCTATTGATGCCAACGATTCACTAATCGATGAAAAGGTCAAAATCGCGGGTTGGCATATAGAGGAGAGTGAACCAACAGTTATCGAAGATTCCTACATGGATCAAAAGGACAAATTTTCATCCTTCTGGTTCAGCCTGACCATCAAACGTATACGGTTAGCGGCTACAATGAAAGTATTCTTCCCATTATCGATTATGGTGCTCATTTCGTTTCTTGCCCTTTTCATCGGAGCCGGAGCGGCGGTCAACCGCCTGACAATTCTTACAGGCACTCTGCTGGCCGCAGTCATGTTTCACCTCAATGCTTCCGGAGCATTGCCGCAGATCGGATATCTTACCCTCGCCGACAAAGTGTTTTTCGGAGCCTACCTGAGTTTTCTCCTGAATTTGATCCTCACTGTGGCCATCATGAAGAGCAACGAACAAAAAGCGGAAGAAAAGGTAAAAAAGATTTACGGCACAGCGTTGTGGCTGACGCCCCTTGTCACCGCCATAATGTGGGGATTGGCCTTCACAGGGGTGATCTGATCTTACAGGTTAAAGGTCTTGGCAAATGTATTAAAAGTTCTGTGGTAGCGCGACCGCCGAAGGTGTGAAAAAATATACTCTGGTAATTCCGGTCGGGGAAATTCGCTCCAGGACAACGCTTCGCTGTCTCGAAATGGTTGCTGAGAACCTCCCCTCGAAGGCATGCCAGAACCCCTTAGAATCGCCTTCCTGGCGATCTGCGGGGTGCCGGCCCATCGTGGGCCGGCATGGCAAGTCTTCGGGGTCGGTCTCAGACCATTTCGGACAGCTTCGCTACTGTCCTTCCGCGAACTTCCCCGACCTTGTTTTCAGAAATAATGCTAACCTGATTTTCTCGAAGGGCCATTTTTTCACGGCTTCGCCGGGCGCGCCGCTTCGTGTTTCGGCGGTCACGCCCATATCATAGTTTCGCCCTTGCGGGCATCATTTCATATTTTTTACTGCGTTTGCCTGATTTAAAAGGCTCTTAACTCATTACTTTCTGTAACCGATCGGCATGATGCCTTTCTCTCGAACCGCTCCAATGTCGATTATCTGATAATCCGGATCGTCCGCTTCAAATTTCTTGCTGTCTTCCTTGTACTGAGCGCGTCCCGCTTTCACAGCCGCCTTGAAGGAAATCCATGGGTCCCCTGCGGCGAGCTGCTCGCTCAGTAGTTCTTCCACTTTTTTCAGATTATTCGCATCTTCAGGATCTGTATCGCCGATCGCTGTCGTTTCAAGAAAGGTCTTTTTCTTGTGTTCCGCATCGAGATAATATCCCAAAAACATGTGGTTGGGCAGCACCACCAGAAACGGATCTATCCCTATCTTGCGCAGCAGCGATGCAAACATCACGCTGCCATCCACGCAGTTCGCCTGCGTATTTTTCACGGCCTCATCGAGAAAACGCACGTGCTGACTCATAACGATCTCCGAAACAGGTGCGGTGGCGGTAATAGAACTGTATTTGATTCCTTTACGACGCAAAGCATCCCATAAAGCGAAAACCTGCAGGAATACATCTTTCGAATCACCTGATTGATACCCGAAAAAACCATTGACGATTTTGGAGGAAAGCGCGCTTTTGAGTATGCCGTCAACCCACGGGTGATCCTCGTTCACATATGCGGCAAACATCCAGCTCAGATCGATAGGCTCTTTTTCATCGTAGTAATAGATAGGACAGTCATTGATGCTACGCACGCGAACAACCTGGACCTTCTTGCCAACAGATTGCCCGTTCAGGAACAGTTCGAAGGTAATGTTCGCAGGCGTTGTCTGTCTGACCGTATTCAGATACTCATAATTCCAGGCGATTTTGGGGAATATGACATAAGAGAGCCCATTTTTCGCCATGGTTCCCTCTATATAGCTTTCCTCCATGAGACTGCCGCCCCGGATTACTAATTTAACCTTAGTGCCGGGGGCCGGGTTCTTCACCCCTGCACAACACCAGCCACTGTCATCGCCAATGATTTCAGAGTCCCTTTTCGCATGTGACTTTTCCGGGGCCGGAACCGTCGCCAGGGCAATCAGCAGAGACGGAAAAATCTCGCCGGAAGGCTCTACATTTGTTTCCCACTCGATACTTCCAGGAGCTTCGGAAGCCGACTTTCCATTCTTCGAAGCGGAAGCATCCGCCGCAGTCGTGCCTTCGCCCGATTCGGCAGAGGTTTCGGAACTTTTTTTGCGTGAAGGAGACTGTTCTTCTTCCACAGTCGGTTCTTCGACCTGGGTCGGACTCTTTTCATCGGAGACATTGGCTGGTTCTTCGGTTTCAGTAGAATTATCGACCGAGTTTGCACCAAGCTTCCCGGCTTGCTTCTGGGAAGGCTCCGGCGAAGACTCATTGACAGATCCACCGATTTTCCCGACCTTATTTTCAGTGACCGTATCGCTGCCGTGAGTACGAGCCTGCGCTGACGAAATGGGATAAATCCCGATCAGCAGGATCACGGCAATAGCCGCTCGAATACTGAATAGGCGCACCAGTTCTAAAAATTCCTTCATCGAATGTCCCCTTAAAAAAGTTTCACGGTAGTAATCAGAATAACCGGCCTGACGTTTCGGACACAAGATCTGTCGTCAGTTACCGGCAGGTTTTCGGCGAATGCTCTGAACAACAGTGTCCAGGCTCTGGAGAAACCGAGACCGATCCTTTTTCTGAAATGGAGGCGGACCACCGATCATCGTTCCCTGTTCGCGGAGACTCGTCAGAATAGAGCGAGTCGCCAAAGCCTGGCCGATGTTATCTTCTGTGAATTCCCGACCTCCATGCCCCAAAACCCGCGCTCCAACCTTGACGCATCGCGCCGCAAGCGGAATGTCTCCCGTTATGACAATGTCATCGCGTTCCACCTGGACAGCTATCCAGTCATCAGCTGCGTCTGGGAAATCGTCGACGACGACAAGCTTTACATTCTTTTCTTCCGGAAATCGCAACTGAGTGTTGGCAACCAACATCACCAACAACCCATAACGATCCGCGACACGATAGACTTCGTCCTTGACCGGACAGGCATCCGCATCTACGTAAATCCTGGGCAAACTCATGACCTTTCAATCCCGAAACATTTTATCCACCATCCGCCTGCAACGTTGGCGGTCACCGGCCAACAATGCAGCCAGGTAGGGATGGTAGAGGGATTCCAGCTTTAACTTGTCAGATGTCATAGCTGTTTGAGTCAATAATCCAGTTTAATCTGCAAAAAACGGCGGCGACCCGGAACATCTGGACCGCCGCCGCTTTGCTCATTCAATCAGGACGCTGCTGAAACGGTTTTTCCGGTTTTTCTCATTGAGGCCAGTCCCGCGAGGGCTCCAAAAGCAATCACGAAGAGGATGATTCCTATTAATGGCCGATAGATTATCCAGGCTGTACCGATTGTTGCCAGCGAGCAAAAGGCCGCCATGAAAAATGCAATAAAGGAAACTCCGGTCTCTGCGATGTTTCCGAGAAATGGAAGCACGTCAAAAACCACTGAAATGGGACTCAATACAAGAGCAAAACCAATCGCCATGAGAATGAAGCCTCCGATACGGGCAACCCATGTGATGATTGTATTTTCCTCCTGAGCAGCTGCAAACATCGCATCCGCTGTCAGTTCTCCGGGGCGAATCATCTCTATCACGCCACCCGCCTGGGTTTTATACGGTCCAAATGAAGACCCCACCTGTTTGGCAACAATGCTTACAGCCTGAGGCTTCACCTGACTGAACTCGACCTTCACATCACCGACCTGGGGTTCGCGTGGATTCATTCCGAGATAGAGACCGCCATCAGCCGGGGTCATCGCGGGTTTTGATACGCCTGCAGCACTTGTGCCTGAAGCCGCTGTCCCTGAACCGACGGCCGTCGCGGGGCTTACGGTCGGAAGTTCTCCAACTGGAAGCTTCTCAAAATTTGAAAGGCTTTGGACAAGACTGTCTGTGAGTGTGAATGCCCCCAGCTTTACATTTTTCGCGACAAGGCGAAGCTGATGGTAGGGCATTTCGGAAGGATTGCTATGTCCATCCTGTTTTTTGAAATTGCTTGAAGGTTTCAGTTCTTCCAACCACTCTTTGCGATAATCGTAGGTCACGATCTTGTTGGTTCCGCCGCCAATTTTTTTCTCTTCTTTTTCGGATTTGACCTCAGTCCATTGATACATTTTCACGTTTCGATCCAGTCTGAGGGCTTTCGCGGAAACGTTGAAGTCCGAGTCTGAAAGGGTCTCGTCAGTGGTCGCCTGACCTTTTAAATGAACCAGTTTTCCTTCGTTACTCTGTTCGAGTTTTTCTGCAAGAACGGAAATCACATTAGACGCGCCCTCTACAAGGGTTTTATACGTCTCGACGGCTCGACCTTCGTTCCAAAACAACAGAACGACTGAACCCACAGCAAGAATTATACCAAAAATAACCCCGAAGAATGCGTCTTTGAGGCGGCCAAACCAGGATTTTTCCGTGACTTCGGTAAATGAATCCGACATACGTATCCTCCAATTATTTTTTATCTGAGCCGCATCCTAATCTATGATAAAAAGAGGATGCGACTCGAAAAGAAGGTTAACATTTCAAGACAAAAAACTCAACCCGATGACTTATTGATGACTTATTGACACCCGATTTTAGCTATTTGACGATGATGGATTTGATAAGTAGAATGAAACGTATCGTACAACATTTGGAGGAAAAAATGAAAAAGCTGCTACTAGTCTTGTTTATAATGTTGATGCCCGTTTTCGTGTTTGGTCAAACGAGTTCGGACGTTGCCACCCAGACCCTTGATCAGGTTTTCGATGCAATTCAACAGGGTGGAACATCATTGACGGACACCGATGTGATGACACGGGTCAGATATATTCCTCAGAATAATGACGCATTGTACACCAGATGGAAAATGCTCGAGGAAGCCAAAGAAAGTATTGATTGCACCTATTATATTGTTGATAAAGACATTTTTGGTCAGGCCTTCCTTGGATTCCTTGCCAAAAAAGCACGCGAAGGGGTAAAGATCCGCCTGATGATCGATGGCAGGATTTATCGAAGTGGCTATATGAAAGGGATGCCGGATCTTTTTAAGGAACTCGCCTGCTTTCCGAACGTCCAGATAAAAGTTTTCAACTCGATCCTCAAGAGTATTCTCCACATCTTTTCCAATTTTGAGGGAGCATTCTCAAATAATCACAAAAAGATCATCATTATCGATGGAAAGATCTGTATTACCGGTGGTCGCAATATAGGCCCTGATTATTTTGGTCAGGTAGGCGAATATTCCTGCATCTATCGGGACACGGATATCCTCATGGAAGGTCAAAATGCGTGTATGCGGCTGAAAGACGCTTTTGATTGCGAATGGAAGGTGACAACCAACTCCGTCGTGAAGCCAGCAAAAGCCAATACAAATAATAATCGCGACCGGATCGATATTGCCTACATGCTCATGGACAGATATATGAAAGGCAAAGGGATAATTAATCCCAGCCAGGTAAAAGGCTGGTCGGCGGCACAGTTGAAAATTCTGAGCGAGCAGGATGCCGACATCATAAAATATAAAGGGATCTCAGAATATTCTGATTTCGAGTTGTTTACCAATGAAACACAGAAACCCGTAAAAATCGTCGATAAGAATTCCGCTTGCGGAACCAGAAATGATATTGGTCCCGTTCTGTTGAAGATTGTAGATGCCGCCCGCGAGGAAATCATTATCCAGAATCCATATATAGTTCTTTCCACTGAAGCCTGGGCAGCTCTGAAGAAAGCATCGGCCCGCGGGGTAAAAATCATCATGCATTCCAATAGCGGCAATTCCACGGATTCTCTCTTTCCACAGGCTTTTTTGAATGACGACTGGAAGAAAATGCTTGTCGATATGCCAACCCTGAGAATCCTGGTCGCCCCAACCGAGAATCAGAGACTTCATTCCAAGACTTTTGTGGTTGATGATAAAATTACTATCATCGGAAGTTATAACATGGACCCTCTCAGCCAAAAGATGAATGCTGAGGCAGTTGCCGTGGTTAATGATGTTGATTTCGCGGTCGAAACTCATAAACAGATCGAGAAAGACATAGCGAATGGCGTTGTAGAGTATAAAATCAGCATCGATAAAAATGGAAAAGTCCAGGAAGTATTTGGCCCCAAAGACCACCTGGATAAGAAGACGATGTTCAAGATTAAGTTATATGGAAAACTAGGTATTATCAGACCCATTATCTGATCATCCGCAACTTTGAGAATTACGTTGTGCTCCTTCGTAGGGGCGAGGCATGCCTCGCCCCTACGCTATATCGTGAAGATTGCAAATAACCTTACTCTGTTAAACTGTAAAGGCTGAAGGAGAGAACTCTTTCCGTCTTTCATTTGAGGGGGAAATATTGTGAAATACTTATATCCGGGATATCGTTCCTCATTTGTAGCGGCGATACTAGGTGTAGCCATGACTCTCTCAGGACTCTGTCCCGTGGCAGTATCCGCGCGCGACTTTGGAGTCATGGATGTTTCCTCAGAGATAGCCCGCTTCAATGCCACAGTAGCCAAGGAACGGCCCAACGCCTACAAAGAGAAGCTCGCTGCGATGAAAGTCGATGCCTTCTGCTTTTTGCGGGCGACCGACCATCTAATGATTGCAGACATCCAGAGCAGTCCGTCTCTTGCGTTTCTGAATACTGCTCCTGCCGGCTTATGTCAGGGCGATATGCACATCAACAACTTTGGCGTATTGTATTTTCCAGGGAAAAAAGGCTCCTACAGCCCGGATGATCTCGATGAAGCACACAATGCGCCTCTGGCATATGATTTGTTCCGCCTTTGTGTCAGTCTGCGCGTCGGTTTCCATGACATAATTGACAAGGGGGACAAAAATGATGCCGTCGATGCACTTATCGACGGATATCTGGAAGGGCTTTCTCAGCAGTCCAATCCTGATTGGCCGGCATGCGCTCTGCCTAATTTCCTCGGCAATTTCATCGACGATGCCTCGTCGAAAAGTCAGAGAAAGCTCCTGGAAAAATGGGTGGATAGCAAACACCTGTGCTTTATGCATTCCGATGAACTTCTGCCCGTAGATAAGTCTGATGCAGTCTCGCTTAATCAGACATTGCAAACCTACTTCAATCAGCGTGGCAAAGCGGCAGGCGTATCAGTCGATGAAGTGCGGATACTCGATCTCGTTCGCCGCGAGGGGAAAGGTCTTTCGAGTATTGGTTTGTGGCGTTATTTCGCACTGTTGCGCGGCGATGCCCCCGATGGTTCACATGCACGTCTGATAGAAATCAAGCAGATGCGGCCTTCTTGCCTGGGCCCCGGTTCTCCAGATACGCAGGCACGCGATACTATGGCCGGATTGGCCGCTGCACATCGCGACAGAGATATCTTCGTGGGAAACTTCCCCTACAAGGGTATGCGATTTCTGGTACGTGAACTGTATCCATGGAGTCTTCGTTACGATGTCAACGACATTAAAAGCGACAATGTATCCAAGTTCGCGCATGCCCTTGGAGCCATTGCCGCAGACTTTCATGGGCAATCAGGCAAGGGTTCGGCAATCGCAGGCTGGGTGAAAGCTAATCGCGACGTATTGTCGGAAGCCGCTCATGCCTATGCAAAGCAAGTCCGCGAAGACTGGAAGGAATTTTCAGGAAAGAAATGACCTTGAGACAAGACGGAGAAACTCAGGACACCATCGAAACGGAGGAAGTATGCAAAAATCCCAGTTAGTTCCTGCATTGTTGATCGGGATGTTTTTTTTCGCTTGTAATGGTGTTCAGGCAGCCGGCAAACATCTGATTATTGAGCCAACTGCCGCATCTGCGCAAACTCCGGCTCCTGCTTCGGCAGCGGTGCAGGAAACACCAAAAGAGAGCTCAGACAAGGTCGGCGCCGATGAATCTGAGAAACAACCGATAGACACTGAGATCGACAAAATGATTGCTGCGAACCCAGGGACCAATGGAGAAGTGCAGGCTTATGAAAAAGGAGTGGAGTTATGGGATAAGGAGCTTAACCGGGTCTACAAAGAATTACAGAAAGAGTTAGTGCAGAGTCCGGCGGCAAAAGAGGCTCTGACTCAAACTCAGCGCACCTGGATGTCGTTTCGTGATAAGGAGTTCGAGCTTCTGGACGCAATATATGCTAAAAAAGATGGAAGCATGTATCATTCGATGCATGCTTGTGATCGCATGAAAATCGTTCGTCAGCGTGTCATGGCTCTGGCTCATCTTCTGGAGATCATCAAAGAGTAATAACATCCGAGAGATCGGTTATGATATGGGATCTCCGGCTCTATCAGGCAGAACCTCTGACAAATACTTCCAGTGCTTCACGGAGCTGACCAATACAACCTCTTTATCTACCGTCGTCCTTTGATGAAATAGAGAAACAGCCCGATAGGGCCGGTAAAGAGAGTGAGAAATAACCATCCGATGCGATTGTGACAAGCACGAATATCGAACCAGATAAACGCGAGAGCACAGGCCTGAAATAGACAGGCAAAAAGACAGTAGCCCCCGATAATCAGAGTCATGTGATTTGTCGGCGCGAAAGATCAGTGTTTGGCAAAGACCCAACCGAGCTGCTTTATTCCGCTGCCGATCAACATAGCGCCGCTAGACAACACGTCTCCGCCGACACGGGCAACAGCACCGATGCCTTCACCGACTTTTCCGCCAAGGAAGGCGAGACCACCGCTCACTTTATTAAGAACGCCATTCTGCTTCCAGGCAGTGCTTCCCCAGTCGGCTAGCTTCTCTCCCCCGATCTGGAGTCCGCGGCCAGTCAGACTCAGAGCTGCGCCAGGAATTCCCAGAATACCCTTTGCAACGCCCCCGATCACACTGGTTGGAGACATTGTGCTCCAGCCAGTTACAACGTCGTTGCATGCACCTGCAAGCAAGTCTTCAGAGGCCGTCCAGAAGTTTCCGCTGTACCATGGCATGCGTTTGACCGGGGTTTGAACAGGTGGAATATCTATCATGAGATTATGATAACCCACCATCTGCCCTTTTAAGCCAGTGCCAAGGGGCGTCGCCCATATTTCCTGGAAGTGGGCGGCATCCATGATATAGCTGTTTTTGCCATCTCCCCAGACTGAATCGCGAATCTCTATCTGAGTAATCTTGCCGGAAGCGTCGGCACGATAGCCGATGACGGCGAGCCAGTGTGGAGTTCCGTCAGCATTTACCAGAACCATCGCAGGCTGGCCGGCATCGAGACGGGCACAAAGATCGCCAAGAGAGGCCGGATGCTTTTCCCTGGCGGGAACGCCCTGCATATTCAGGTATTCGACAATGGTCGGGGGTGCCGTGAAAATGCCACGCGGATTAGTTTCATTGTAGACATCCTGAGCTGAAGCTCCGAGCCCCAGGCCGTGAAGAATAGTCGCCATGGCAAACTGTCCGCAATAGTTATCACCCTTTATTGTACCGGGTTGGGTGAATTTGGAAAGACTGACCTGCGCCCCGGCCGAAGTGACCGGTACTATCCCGGAGCTGGTGGCAGTAATCCCCAGGGCTGCAAGAGCCTGGTCGGCCCCCTTATCGATAATTTCGATGGTCTTGCTGGCAGGCACAGATATTTTTCGTCGAGCATCTTCATAGATACGTTTCGCGTCAGCTACTTCCTGGGCGAGCTTGACGCTCGTTTCCTGGGTGACCTGACCGATTTTGGTCGTGTAATCGTTATATAGACGCTCATATTTCTGACGCAGGAGATCGAGTGTTGTGCCTTGATCAGCCTGAAGAGCCGTATTGAAAGCCAGCAGTAATAAAACCGCAAGAGACACAGCGGTCTTTTTCACATTTATTCGGTTGTTCATTGTTTTTCTCCAGGACCTAATGGGTATTCTTTATTCTAGTGATGAATGCTTAAAGCGTCAACTATACCCGGCCAAATCGACAGAAAGATGACAAATCTGTAATCCTCCTGTCATCTTACGTTCATGTTGGTCCTGTAAAATGTAACCAGCCTTCAAAGGGAGGTCCTTATCCTATGAAAAAAGGTTTTCTCTTTTGCCTGATCCTGATACTCGTTCTCATTCAGACTCCAGGACAATGTAATCAGCAGGATGAAAAAGAGGTTCCGAGGCTATTGTATTCGGGATCATTACCTCTGCCCGATGGGCAAATGACCCTTTTCGGGAGAATCATCTGGGACGAGGATTATAAAGAACCTCTTATCAATAAGCGTTTTGCCGAATTCTTCAAGCATCGCTCGAAATTATTTTCTTTTCAGATCAGCTTCGGAAACTTAACTCTGCAGATGAAAACAGATAATATCGGCGATTTTGATTACAATATTCCGGCATCAATGGCTTCGGAACTGAAACTCGGTGATAAAATCGTATTTTCGGCCGCCGCTTCGTATCCGGAATTTGTTGAAAAACTTCCTGTTCAACTTCCTGTGAAACCGAATTTTCTTATCATCAGCGACATTGATGATACAGTTCTGGTAACTCAGGTTCTTGAAAAATGGCAGGCCCTTAAAAACACATTTTTCCTGAACTGGAAAAACAGGAAGCCGGTACCCGGCACTCCGGATATTTACCGAAAACTTGCGGGTGGCACCGCGAGTGAACCGACGAATCTTCTGGTGTTCCTCTCCGGTTCTCCCATTTATCTTGCTCCGCGCCTGGAAGGTTTTTTCCAGATTAATCAATTTCCCTCGCATACTTCAATTCTTCGCCGGCTTGGGATAAAAGAAGATATCTGGGACCGTCTCCTCCACAAAACCAGTCAGGATAAAGATCCAGCCGATATTCAGGAATATAAGCTTACAAAATTAGCGGCACTTTTCCGTTCTTACCCAGATCTCCCGATAATTCTCCTTGGAGATTCGGGAGAAAAAGATCCGGAAACCTTTCAAAAAATCGTGGAAACATACCCCGGGCATGTTCGAGTTGCCATCATTCACAAGGTTACGCTCCAAGACAGCGACAGTCCTCGATATTCCCAGCTGAAGAAAGAAGTGCCTTTCATTCTCTGGGATAACCCTGATATCCTTACTGCAGCCCTTCAGCAACTGGGTTTAATACAGTAGAATATTTTATTTGAACGGAGTAAAAATGCGAAAATCAGTGTTAGCACTTTGTTGTCTCTCTCTTCTTTGCCTTACCAATGCAGGTCAGGCTCAAACGGCTTCATCGCAATATAAGATCGCCAATCGAATTTCAGTGGATGGTGAGGGCGGATGGGACCTGCTTGCAGTCGATGAAACCAGCGGGAGATTATATATGTCGCACAGCACCATGGTTCAGGTGATCGACACCAAAGCGGGAAAAGTCGTAGGAACAATCCCAAATACTAACGGTGTTCACGCAATCGCCATCGCCAGCGATCTAAAAAAAGGATTCATCACCTGCGGCAAGGATTCAACCGTAGCGATCTTTGATCTGGAATCGCTGAAGATTCTGGCCAGCGTGGCCGTAACGGGGCAGAATCCCGATGCAATTCTGTATGATTCCTTTTCTCATCAGGTTTTCGTTTTTAATGGCAAAAGTTCTAACGCCACTGTCATTGATGCCAATACGAACAAGGTCACTTCAACCATCGCTCTGGACGGAAAACCGGAACTTCCGGTATCCGACGAGAATGGAACCGTTTTCGTCAATCTTGAAGATAAAAGCATGATCGATGTAATCAATGCAAAGACCATGAAGGTTGAGCAGAAGTGGCCGATTGCCCCTGGCGAAGAACCCACCGGATTGGCAATTGACAAGGAAAACAATCGTTTGTTCGCCGGCTGCAACAATAAAATGATGGTTGTCATTGATTCAAAGACCGGAAAAGTCATAACCACCCTGCCGGTTGGAGAACATGTTGATGGCGTGGCGTTTGATCCCGAAAAGAAGCGGGCTTACAGTTCCAACGGAGATGGCACCCTCACAGTTGTTCAGGAAGAGGGCAAGGATAAATTCAGTGTGTTGGAAACAGTAACGACCCAGAAAGGCGCCCGAACATTGGCGGTTGATACGAAGACCCATCATATTTTCCTGCCGACCGCTGAATTCGGACCGCCACCTGCACCGACAACCGAACATCCCAAACCTCGTCCCTCCATTAAACCCGGGACATTTGTCATCCTGGATGTTGAACCGTTAAAATAATGTCGCAAGTCTGATACATCCGCAGATTTCACAGATTCTCTCAGATTGAAATATCGGGCCAAATCCCATCTGCGGGAATCTGCGTCATCTGCGGATGAACTCTTGGTGTTCATCCGTGGTTAAAACTCAAAATAAAATAGTTTCGGATTTCCTTAATACTATAACGGCAAATCCGTCATCGTCTTCTTTATAAATCTGCTCCGTGAGCTTTGGGCCTCTCATGAGAAAAACAAAGTGCTGTTGTAGTATTAACTTAGTGGCATTCTCCCGTGATATTATGATCCCCCAGGATAAATAACGGAGGGATCGGAATAGATCTTTGGAACACAGCGATAGTCCTAATCCTGAAATCAACATATCCGGACCAGGAAGCCTTCCCAATCCAATCAAAATAACAGATGTTTCACGGTCCCCCATAAATTCCGCCAGCCGATTGGAAAATATCCTTCCGGCTTTATTGTTAACCACGATATTTCTGCTCCTGGAAATGTTATTGGCAGGTCGTCACGAACCCTGGCGGGATGAAATAAACGCCTGGTTGATCGCCCGCTATCTTCCTTCACCGATGGCGATTGTTCGGCACCTGGCAACATATGATGTCCATCCATCTCTTTGGTATCTGATCCTGTATGCCTGGAAATATATCTCCCCAAGTATAGCAGGGATGCAGCTTCTTCATCTTCTGATTGCAGCGTCAACTGTATTTATCCTGGCGTGGCGGGCTCCATTCAGCTGGCCGGCAAAGTTGTTGCTCACCGGAAGTTATTTTCTCGCTTACGAATATGCGGTGATTTGCCGCAACTATGGAATTGGCATACTGTTTTTGTTCGCCGCCTGTTCATTGTTTTCATTCCGCAGGCATCAGATGCCGCTCATGGGTTTATTGTTATTATCAGCCGCTCATACCAGCGTTCTCGCATGGATAATAGTTATCGCCTTTGCGGGAATGCTGGCTATGGATCGCTGGTGCGCAGCCGATCCACTGGATAAGGGGGAGTTTTTCGGTTTTCTCATTATCGCTCTGGGAGTGGCTTCCGCCGGGCTGCAATTTGCCCTGGCCGCCAAAGGGGTATATGTGCCCAAAGTACAGACTTCTTTCGATCCGGAAAGATTCACAGCCGTTCTCGGAACCTTGTCGCGAGCCTTGATACCAATTCCACAATGGGAATCCTATTTCTGGTGTACCAACGCGCTTGATCTGCTTGACCCGACCGGCATACTTGCGGCATCGCTTTCCCTTCTCATGATTGGCATATTGCTGGGGTCTGTCAGAAATCGCCCTATTCTGGCAGGTTTTTTTTCAGTCAGCACAGTCGGTTTGTTCAGCCTGTTTTACGTGAATTACCTGGGCTATGTGCGCCATTGGGGCTTTCATGGCGTATTGTGGGTTATGGTATTCTGGCTCGAATCAGAAATTCCCGAACAAAATACCGGAAAAAAAATTGCCGGTATTTCATGGCTGTTGATGCGCCGTCGCACTTTGTCGGCTGGCATTTTGACCGCTCAACTCATCGCATTTCTGATGGCCGCCTGGATCGATTGGCATATCCCCTTCTCGCAAGCTCCCCGAGTGGCTGACTTTATTCGCGAACAGGGGTTGTCGAATTCCCCTCTTGCAGGAGACGGGCCGACCGAGATGGTCTCGGTGGCAGGATATCTGGAACTACCGTTTTACGCGCCACGAATACGGGACACTTGGCTATATTGGCTGATAACCGGAGATAGCTTACGTTCCCTTTCATCAGCTGAATTTCTGGGACGATGGTCGGAATGGGCAACGCGAAATGCCACTTCTTCGATTCTCGTTTGCAATTATTTCTTCCCTCCAGACCTGGAGTCCTCCTTTCATCTTGAGCGACTGGCAACCTTTCAGGGTGCAATTGTGGTCGATGAACAATACGTAATTTATCGAAGAAAGCCTTCCTGGAATACTTTTATTAAACATTGAGGGAGAAGCTAATTATGCTCGAACTTCCGATTCCTGAACTGCCGCGAAAAATTTCCACCTTTGACGCCGTCGATGCATGCTATGCGGAACAGCTGCGACTTGCGTCCGCCCGTTTGCGCGAAAACGTGTCGGTATTGATTCGTTGCGAGAAGCAGATCATTCCATATCTTCAGACGATTTTGAAACGGCGTCTCACCGCCGATGGGAAAACGGTCTCGATCATCGACGGACGCCCTGATGCCGTCTCTGCGACCGGTTTGCAGGGTTCCCCGCCCCCTTCGCGTGTAACGGGAATCGTGAATCAGTTACGGGCGCTTGTCAATAATACCGAGCCCAGCAAGGTTTTCTTCCTGCCATATCTCGATATAGTAACTTCCGTAGCTGCAGGCGGCCTTTCACAGGAAGCCCGGGAAATCATGACGATCATTCATGAAAATCCCCTTCTTCTGCTCGTTACATTCGAAGATCCCGATTTTCCGCTTCCGGAGATCATTGCCCAGGCCTTCCCGGCCCGCCTGGAAATGCTCGGTATCGCCCGAAACCGGCTTGGAGGGCTGATCACATCGGACGAAGCGTGTAAATTTGCCAAAGGCACGATTAATCTGATGACCATTTTCAAATTCGTTTCCGGTCTGAATCCGGTCCGATTCCGTGAAATCATGGGCATTTTTTCGCATAAGGCGGATTTCGACGCCTCCGCCCCGGAACGCCTCAAAGGCTATATACAGGAACTCCGCGATTATACGGCGTGCGGTGGCGCCGCGCTTTCGACGATCAGCCTCGATAAAGATATTGCCGGATATGCAGGCGTAAAAAAGCGCATTCAAGACAATATTCTTGATTTGTTGCGCCGTGCGACCCAGACTTCTGACGAGAAGCAAATAAAGCGTCTCGAGTCGATCATTCCCCGCGGAATGATCTTCCACGGCCCCCCCGGCACCGGAAAAACACTTTTCGCGAAGGGAATTGCCGAAGCACTCAATGCCGCATACTATATAATCAGCGGTCCGGAATTGAAGTCCAAATGGGTTGGTGAAGGGGAAGCCAACATCCGGCGGCTTTTTGCCCGCGCCCGCGCCACCGCTCCATCCGTAATCGTCTTTGACGAACTCGACTCGATTGCGGGAGCCCGCACCGGAAACCTTGGTGATGGAGCTTCGCAGGCTTCACATTCAATGGTAAATCAACTGCTTACAGAAATGGACGGGTTCCGCAAAGAGCAACTCGTACTTGTCATCGGAACGACCAACTTCGTCCAGAGTCTTGATCCCGCATTTTTACGGCCAGGGCGTTTCGAGGAACAGATCGAGATCCCCTACCCCGACTGGGATGACCGTCTGGCTATTCTTGATTTGTATAACCGTATCTTCGAGACAGGTCTGACACCCGCGAATATCGACATGCTCGCCGGCTGGACAAGTCGGCCTACAGATCTGGGCACCCCCTATACCGGAGACCACCTCAATGCGCTCATTCGGGATTTGAAACGACGCCTCGTGAATTCCGGAGCAGACTCGGCAAATGAGGCTTTTCTTTCCGAATGGTTGAAAAAGAAAGCCGGTGCTGCGGTGTTAACAGCTGACGAGGAGCGCGTCGTGGCTGTTCACGAATGTGGTCACGCTCTCTTGTACAAGAGCGCCGGAAGACAAGACGAGATTAAAAAAGTCACTCTCGAGGGAGGCGGAGATTCACTTGGCTTCGTTCAGGCTGAGGCCGCCCGGAAGAATCATTTTTTCACGGAAACGCGGTTGAAAGGCGAGATCGGGGTTTCACTGGGTGGTTACGCCGCGGAAAAGCTGGTCTTTGGAGAAGTATCGACCGGAGCTTCGTCGGATCTGCGTCAGGCGACACATATCGCAACTGATATGGCATGCAGATACGGGATGGGCGGAACGGTGGCGCCGCGAGCTTTCATCGGGGCCGATGACCGCCCGGATCCATATTTCCAGCCTCAGCTTTCCCCGCGCATCGAACTTCTTCTTTCCGATGCTCTGCAGGAGGCGAGCCGGTATCTAACGGCGCACCGGGCCGATCTGGACAGGCTCACCAATGAGCTGATAAGACGCAGAACCCTTTCTTCAAATGATCTTCTCGAACTGCTCGGGAAATAAGGACATTGCGCGTTTATTACAGTGCGGTGGACATACTAATCTGATATTATTGTGACATACTTGAATTTCACTAAGTTAACGCATAAATCGGTTTTCCTGGACGCAGCATGCCGTGTCCCTACAAGTTGAACTGAGAATTTGTCCGGCTTTATCCGTGTACATCTGTGTGCATCTGTGGTTAAAATTCAGTTCAGTGTCCTTAACTTAGTGGTATTCCTGTCGTACTTCTATTAAGAGGCTCTAGTAATGATCGGTAAACCCAAAATTGCCTTTTACTGGGCGTCTTCATGCGGAGGTTGCGAAATCTCGCTGATCAATCTCCATGAAAAACTTCTTTTGGTAGACAATCATTTTGACCTGGTTTTCTGTCCATGCATCATGGATACGAAGCGCAAAGATGTGGAAGCCATGCCGGATGGAAGCATCGCCATTACGTTTTTTAACGGAGCGATCCGCACTCGTGAAAACGAGGAAATGGCAATACTGATGAGGAAAAAATCCGGTTTATTGATCGCTTTCGGAGCCTGTGCCGCCGGCGGCGGCATTCCGGCCCTCTCGAATTTCCATTCCAGGAAAGATCATTTTGATACAATTTACCTGAATAACCCGTCAATCGACAACCCGGATGGAATCATTCCGGGCGGGAAAACCACCGTTCCCGGCGGAGAAGTTGAATTGCCTGATTTCTTTGAACAGGTCAGAACCCTCGCACAGACAGTTCCGATTGATTACATCATTCCTGGGTGTCCTCCGGAAACCCACCGGATACTGGAAGTGATCGAGCACATAATAAATGGCAAACCTCTTCCGCCGCGTGGAAGCGTTATTGGTGCGGGAACAAAAAGCGTCTGCGACGAATGTGCAAGAAAGAAGAATGAGAACAGGAAAATCGAACGTCTGGTTCGCTGTCACGAAGTCATTCCGGACACGGAAAAATGTCTCCTGGAACAAGGTTTGTTCTGCATGGGAGTTGCGACCCGGGATGGCTGCGGCGCTTTATGCCCGACGGCAAACATGCCATGCACCGGCTGCTATGGCCCGCCGGACGGTGTATCAGACCAGGGCGCAAAAATGGCTGGAACCATTGGTGGTCTTTTGAACTTCGATGATCTGAAGGAACTAGAGGAACAGGAATTGTCGAGGATTATCGATGAAAAAATAGCCAGGATCCCGGATTTCCCCGGAATGGCCTACAAGTTTTCGCTGGCGGATTCCATTCTCAAGAAAACCAGCGAATAGTCCCGGCAAAGGATTTCCATGACAAGAATCACCATTGATCCGATCACTCGTCTCGAAGGCCACGGCCGGATTGAAATATTCCTGAATGATGACGGCAGCGTTCAGAACGTGTATTTTCAGATTCCGGAGTTAAGAGGTTTTGAGCGTTTCTGTGTAGGGCGTCAGGCCGAGGAAATGCCCGTCATTACCAGCCGAATATGCGGAGTTTGTCCGGAAGCCCATCACATGGCTGCAGCCAAGGCGCTTGACGATCTGTTCATGGTCGAGGTTCCTCCGGCGGGAAAAAAGATCAGGGAACTGCTGTATTCAGCCTTTTACGTTGCTGACCATACCACTCATTTTTATGCCCTCGGTGGACCGGATTTCATTGTGGGTCCTGATGCACCTCCTGAAGAAAGGAATATTCTGGGCGTGATCCGCAAGGTAGGCCTGGACATAGGAAAACAGGTTTTTGAGTGCCGGTCAAGAAACCATGACATCATCAAGACCATAGGCGGAAGGGCAGTCCACCCGGTTGGAGGAGTGCCAGGGGGGTGGTCGCGCAGAATTTCCAATGAAGAGCGGAAGACGATCCTGGATTCTGCGATGAAAAACATTGATTTCGCCAGGTTTTCCCTGAAGATTTTTGATGACCTGGTATTGAAGAACGCTAAACTCCTGTCGATGGTCACCTCAGATATTTATTATCATAAGACCTACTACATGGGCATGGTTGATGAGAGAAACCAGGTCAACTTCTATGATGGCAAGATTCGGGTTGTGACCCCCGAGGGAAAAGAGTTCATCAAATATCCGGCCAGGGATTACTCCAAGCATATCGCGGAGCGGGTCGAACCCTGGACGTATCTGAAATATCCGTATCTGAAAAATGTCGGCTGGAAAGGCTTTGTCGATGGCAATGAGAGCGGCGTCTACTGTGCATCTCCTCTGTCCCGGCTCAATGCCGCCGATTCCATGGCAACACCCGAGGCCCAGGAGCATTTTGAACGCTTCTATAACACCCTTGGAAGCAGGAAAATTGACGGCCGTTATCAGCCCGTACATCATCGTCTGGCTACTCATTGGGCGCGACTTATAGAGCTGCTCTATGCCGCTGAGCGCATGCTTGAACTGGCCCGGGACGACGAGATCCTGTCTGACAAAACCCGGATACTGCCTTCCGGTGAGATCAATCCGGCCGGCGGAATCGGTGCTGTCGAAGCGCCCCGCGGAACGCTGACCCACCATTTCGAAGCTGACAGTCGCGGGATTCTGACGAGTGTAAATCTCATCGTCGGAACCACCAACAATTATGCTCCCATTACAATGTCCCTGAAACGGGCGGCGGAAAAGCTTATAACCAAAGGGAAAGTTGTATCCGAAGGCCTGCTGAATCAGATTGAAATGGCATTTCGACTCTATGATCCGTGCTTCTCCTGCGCCACGCATTCGCTGCCGGGTGAAATGCAGCTGATCGTGAACATCAGGGATTCCAGGGGCAACATTCTGGAAACCCACCAGAGGGACTGATGTTATGGAACTGTGAAGATCGGGTTCAGGGTTTTTGTTCCCGAACGTAATGGTCAAACCAGTCAAAACTTTCCGCGAGCACATGCAGAACTGATTCACGCGCACAGTATGCATGCGCTTCGTAAGGAAGAATCACCAGACGGGCGGTGCCACCATGTCCGCCAATCGCCGCGAACATCCTCTCGCTCTGCATCGGAAACGTGCCCGAGTTATCGTCGACTTCTCCATGGATCATCAACAGGGGTTTCTTTATCTTGTCAGCATGGGTGAATGGCGACAGCTTCGTGTAGACGTCGGTCGCTTCCCAGTAGGTGCGGCGCTCTCCCTGGAAACCAAACGGGGTCAGCGTCCGATTGTATGCGCCGCTGCGAGCGATTCCGGCAGCGAAAAGGTCGGTATGCGCGAGGAGATTCGCAACCATGAACGCGCCATATGAGTGGCCAACAACGCCGATCCGCCCTCGATCGGCGACTCCCTTCGCGACCAGCGCATCGACTGCCGCCTGAGCCCCAGCCTTCAATTGCTCGACGAATGTGTCATTCGCATGCAATGGATCACCCACTATCGGAATCTCGGCATTCTCGAGAACCGCATATCCATGCAGAACAAAAAACAGGAAAGAGTCACGCCCAATCCTTGAATAACGGTTTGTTACAGAGCGAACCTGCCCTGCATCACTGGCATTCGTGTATTCGAGCGGGTAAGCGGAAACAACAACCGGGACTCGCGTTCCAGAGGCATAGTCAAGCGGATAATATAATGTCCCGGAAAGCGGTATGCCGTCTGCACGGCGATACGACAACAGCTCTTTCCTTATCCGCCCGAATTCCGGGATGGAATCCGTGAACGCAGTCACCGCAACCGGTTCCCCTGCGCGCTCACCGCTCAATCCCGCTGCAGGCAATGACCGGACAAAGATATTTGGTGGCAGCGTGGGACTTTCCCTGGTCGTGACGATCTTTGAGCGCGATTCGTCTGCGAAGTCGACGAAATACTCGAAGGTATCGGTCGCCGCGCGAAACAGTTCGAACTTTTTATTGTCAGATAACGAATATCTTTGCAGGAATGGACGATATCCATCGACAGTTGCACCATACCCAGAAAGAAATATTGTATCGGATGCGAGAATCGCGACGGTTCGACCGTCCGGATAACTGTGATGGACAGGGTCTCCCGGAAAATTGTATTCGTCATGAACCGACAGGTCGAAGATCAAAGGAGCTTCGGACGCTGTTTTTAGATTATCCAGCTCGACAAGTCTGGTTTTCCGCCGGCGCTTGTCTCGATCATAGTCGGTAACCAGCATCCAACCAGGTCGATCAAGCCAAATAGTGTTGGAATATCGTTGGGGCAGATCGATGACCGGCGTAGGAGAACCAGTAAACGGAGCCGATAGTATCATCAATCTATCCCGGAAAGTTGCCGTGGCCGATGGATCGCCGCCATCCAGCGCCTCGCTCCAAAGCAGAGAAGCTGAGGCAAGCTGATTCCACTGAAAGTCACGCGGACCTGTCACCACACCTTCGATCGGCAGCTGGATCGCAAGGGGACGATGCCACAAGGTTTTTAGCACCGTGCCATCACTCGCATTCCATATCTCGAACACACGCGGAAACAGATCATATGGAACGGACCGCGAAAACGGCCGATCGAGTCGTTCTACGAGCAGTTGCGAGCCATCGGGTGAAGGTGAAACACCAACATACCAATCCGGTCGGCCAATCGGCTTCGTCTCGCCACTCTCGATATCGATCCGTGCCAACTGGGAGCGTGCGTAATACGCGAACAACTCCTCGTCTGCAGCGGTCTGGAGAAGATCCTGGTAGGTGCGGTTCTTTGCCAGCACACCACGCGTTTCCAGGATATTGGGTCCGGCGGGAGCCAACGGGTTAACCGGCGCAACGCCACGATCAGCGGGAACGAGTGGCACAAGTAAATGCCTGCTGTCGCGTTCCCAGCCGTATACCGGCAGCAGTATGCCGTTGGTACGTGCATCGACGACCTTTCTGCCTATGCCGTTTGCCGAATCAAAGACCCAGACCTCGATACCTTCACTGGCAACATTAGAGATTGCGATTTTTCGGCCATTCGGAGAGAACTTCGGCCAGCCGCCCTTCATTCCGGCGGACATTTGCAGGACAGTTTCAGTACCATTCTTAATAGACTTCACGGTCACCCGACGCGTAAAGCTCTTCCTCTGAATAGAATTTCTCCGTGGCCAAAAACGTATGCCGGCGAGGCGCAGGATCGGCTCGGCCAGATCTGCAATCGATATCAGTTCCTGACGCTCAATTAGCATCAGCATATCGCCCTGCGGCGCCATCACGCTGGCCGGCGTGTCCGGAGTGTCAACAATCTCGACAATGCGCTGCGGCGGGAGCTTGTATATTTCATCGGCCGCCACCGCAACCGCACTAATTCCGCCAATTGCCAGCAAAAACATTGTAACCGACGCAAACAGATGCAGATATTGAACGCATCTATTTGCAAAAATATTTCCAGAAAGGGTGCGATGAGCTTTCATCGGAAAGCCTCCGTGCGAAGATTGTCGAATATGTTTTTCAGACACAGAATACCATCAGATGGGAATTTGCTTTCACGAACCGGTTTATACCAAACCTTGTTTTTCGCTCAAAATTATATACCAACCTCAATTTCAACTTTCGATTTTTGGGTTCCGCTCATTTTTCAGGAAGTGTGACGGATACTGTGTCACTGAGTTTTTTTGAAAGCGCTTCCACTTCAACCTTGGAATCGGTATTGGAAATGATGTCATTTATCAGAATCCGCAACGCACCGGCAGTTTCAATTAGCAAATCCACTACCTGAGAGGAAACTGCTGACTCGCTAGTCTCCAGTTTATTGAGGATATTTTCCATTTGCTGAGCCAAATGGACCACCTTTTCAAAACCCATGATAGTCGGCAAGCCTTTCAATTGGACCACGGTCATAAAGATTATCCGCCTAACTTCGGAGTTGCCGGGATCCTGCTTCAACTTCAGGAGATTTATATCCATATATTCGAGACAATTCTGGGAGCTACTGATATACATGCCTTTAAACCGGGGATCCACTCTTGCTACATGGAGTTTGACAGATGCTGCGTCATTGAGTTTTTTTGAAATCACTTCCACATCAATCCTGGAATCGGTTTTGGAAATGATGTCATTTATCAGAATCCGCAACACACCAGTCGTTTCAATCAGCAAATCCACTATCTCAGAGGAAACTGCCAACTCGAAATCCTCCAGTTTATAAACTATATTTCTCATTTCTTTGAGTAAATGGATAACATTTCCAAAACCCATGATATCCGCCATGGCTTTCAATTCGCCCGCGATATAATCGATTTTCAGCATGACCTGTAAATTGCAGAGATCCTGATTCCAATCAATGAGACTTTTATCCAACATATCGAGTTGCTTCCGGAAATCAACAATGCACATTTCCACATACCGGGGATCCGGTATTTTTTCGGGCAGGGTTGACTCTGCATCTTCGAGTTTTTTAAGTATTTGGGAAATCACTTCCGAATGAACCTTGGAATCGGTTTTGGAAATGACGTCATTCATCAGAACCCGCAACATACCAGCCACTTCAATGAGCAAATCCATTATCTGAGAGGAAACTGCTAACTTGCACTGCGATAGTGACAAAAGGAAGTGGTATAAATCAGAGGTAAATAAGAAAAAGTTAAAATAGCCCAACCTTACCATTTTGCAGCCAAAGGTATGCACGAAGTGCCTGATTTCCCGCAAGGCCTCAGAATTGGTGGGATTTTGCTTCAATTCCAGGAGACTTTTATCCAGCATATCGAGACTCTTTCGGGCAACATCGATACACTTGTTCATATACTGGACACGTAGGCTCTCGTCCCCTTTTTCAACTTCTTCCCGTTCTTTCTCATCAATAAGTTCGGCTTCATACTCGTTTTTCGCGGCTTCGATGGCAAGCAGGACTTTTTCCGCATCCTTAAGCCGATTGTTCTTCACAAGGGTTTGATATAAATTGGTTAATTCCATGTATTTTTCAAACGCCAGTTTCACATCACCATCACTCGATGAACAACTGGAAGTCGACAGTATCGGAAATGGAACCTTCATATCATCATGACTCATGATGCAAACCTCACAATTTGCCAACAATTTTTCCACAAGAAACATTCAGGCCGCAGCTCGCACCTCGCCTCAATTCAAAGCAATGATAACAGAACGATAACGAGTAGTTGACTACATTATACCATTCCTTGTTTTTCGATCTAAAATCCATCCTTACCTCAATTGTCAGAAATACTCAAAAAATCGGTCTTTGACTCGCAAAACTGAGATGTGGTATGCTCCGCTCGAAAAAAGCCAATCCCTATCTGATCCCTGAAATGTGCGGCAGAGAAGATTATAGCCTAAGGGAAAGTTGTTTCGGAAGGTCTGCTGAATCAGATTGAAATGGCATTTCGACTCTATGATCCGTGCTTCTCCTGTGCCACGCATTCGCTGCCGGGTGAAATGCAGCTGATCGTGAACATCAGGGATTCCAGGGGCAACATTCTGGAAACCCACCGGAGGGACTGATGTTATGCGGACAATCCTGATCGGGTTGGGAAATCCCATTCTGAGCGACGATGGGGTCGGGCTGGAGGTTGTACGCCGGTTCTGCCAAACCCCGGACCTGGCTTCCCGTGCCGACACCCTGGAACTGGGAGCGGGTGGTCTACGGCTCATGGAGGCCATGGTCGGATATGATCAGGCTATCGTGGTGGATGCCATGGAAACCGGGAGTTCAGTTCCCGGAACAGTCATTGAGTTTTCCATTGATTCCGTTTCGACGACCAGAAATATTTCCTGTTCCCATGATTCTTCTCTCGGCCACGCAGTTTCAACCGGCCAGGCGCTGGGACTGAAGCTGCCACGGCGCATGCAAATTCTGGGCATTGAAGCCGGAGATGTGGAAACATTCAGCGAAACTCTGACTCCTGAAGTGGAACAGGCCGTTCCCCTGGCACTGACAACTATTGCGAGGTTCCTGGAAGAATGGACAACAAACCCGTGAAAATCAGCGTATTTTTCTGCCGCTGCGGCGGCAATATTTCGGATAAAGTTGATGCGGCATTCATTGAGCAGGAACTGAAGCGACTTCCTGACACCATTCATTTCAAGGTCGTGGATTTTCTTTGCGGCGAAGAAGAGAAAAACATGATGGAGAAAGAACTGGCTGAAGTCCGCCCGGATCGGGTGGTAGTGGTTGCATGTTCTCCGCGTGACCATGAGGAAACCTTCAGGCGTGTTCTTGTGAAGGCCGGAATCAATCCGTATCTTATGCAAATGGTCAACATCCGCGAGCATGTCAGTTGGGTCACCGTGGATAAAGATCGGGCCGTCAGAAAAGCGGCAATCTATATCAAAACCGCCATTCGCAGGGTGAAACTGCACAAACCTCTCGAAAAAAAAACGATCGATATCATACCTGAAGTGCTGGTGATCGGCGCCGGGGTCGCAGGGATAAAAGCGGCTCTGAGCCTAGCTCAGGCGGGTAGAAAAGTAACGGTCGTTGAAAAAGGGCCGGTAATCGGTGGCCTTCCGGTGCGTTACGAAGATGTTTTTCCCGACATGGAATGCGGACCTTGTATGCTGGAGCCCATGATGGGTGAATTCCTGCACGGTGATCATGCACATAATATCGAACTGTTGCTTCTTTCCGAAGTCTCGGAGGTAAAGGGCTTTTTCGGGAATTTTCAGGTTAAAATCCGGAAGAATGCCCGTTTCATCGATCCGCACGTTTGTATCGGCTGTGGTGAATGTGTGAATCCCTGTCCGGTATCGGTGCCGAATGATTACAATTTCGGTCGCGATCAGCGTAAGGCCATATATTTTCCATTCGCCGGAGGGCTGCCTAACGCTCCAGTCATCGACTGGAACAGTTGTCAAAGGTCGAAGGGAACTGACTGTAGTATATGCAAAACCGCCTGTCCGATGCCGGAAGCGGTGAATTATGAGGAGACTCCATCCGTCATAGAAAAAAACTTTGGAGCTGTAATACTCGCTATTGGCGCATCCCTATATGATGTGTCCAGATTCCCGAACCTCGGCTACGGCACCGTTCCGGATGTAGTGAACAGTCTCGAATTCGAGCGTCTGCTCGCATCGAACGGTCCGACACAGGGTAAATTGGAAATGTCCAACGGCGAAATTCCGAAGCATGTGTCGATCATCCATTGCGTAGGCAGTCTTGATAAGAATCACGCCGAGTATTGTTCAGGAATTTGCTGCCAATGCGCTTTCAAATACAATAGCCTGATTGCTCACAAAGCCCCTGGGACCAAGGTGGATCATTTTTTGAGGGAAGTGGCGATTGCCGGCAAATCGGACTATGCATTGTACCAACAGGCCCATCAGCGCGGAGAAACACGTTTTTTCAGATATAATGCCATTGATGACCTGAAGGTCATTCGAGAAGGCGGTAGCAGTTTCATTCTGAGCCAGACTGATTGCGGGAAAGCTGAAAAAATCCGGACCGACATGGTTGTCCTGTGTCCGGCATTGATTCCCTCCCCTGACACGGAAAAGCTGAGCGCTGTTTTTGAGATTCCCCGGGATAAATTTGGTTTCTTTGAAGAGCTGCATCCCCGTGTCGACTCAGGCAAAACTAAAATCCGTGGTATTTTCATGGCTGGCACCTGCCAGTCTCCGATGGATATTCAAAAAACCATGAATCAGGGTGTGGCTTCATCCGGATACATTCTTTCAGAATTGGTGGAAGGGCGCAAAATTGAAGTTGAGCCAATTAACGCTCAGGTGAATTCAGACAAATGTTCAGGGTGCAAATGCTGCATTCTGGTTTGTCCCTATAAGGCCATATCTTTTGACGAAGCGAATGAGGTGGCGGAAATCAATCCGGTTCTTTGCCAGGGATGCGGAACCTGCGTCCCGAATTGTCCGTCCGGCTCAATCATTGGCAATCACTTCACCAATGAGGAAATCCTTGAGGAAATCGAAGGAATGCTGTCATGAACTCACAGGAAAGCGAGACTGATCAGGAGTTACTCAAGGCCAAACAGACCGGTTTTGAGCCGAAAATAGTTGGATTTCTCTGTAACTGGTGTTCCTACGCGGGAGCCGACAAGGCAGGATTAGCCCAGCTGTCCTACCCGCCGAATGTCCGTGTGGTCAAAATCATGTGTACCGGAAGAATGGATCCGCAATTTGTTCTTCATGCGTTTGACAAAGGCGCTGACGGAGTCATTATTCTGGGGTGTCATCCCGGGGACTGCCATTACAAAGAACAGAATTACCGGGCAGTTCAACGACACCGGATCCTGCTTAGGATTCTCAGAGAATTCGGTATTTCCGAGGAGCGTTGCCTGTTTGATTTTGTTTCAGCCGCCGAAGGGGAAAAATATGCGCGGGTTATTGGAAATATTATAGAAAAAATAAGGGCTCTTGGCCCGCTCAATCGTGCGAAACTTGCTTCAAAAGATCAGGTTTTGGAATAATAATGTCGGATTATCATGTATTCACAGCCGGAATGTTATTGAAACGTTTATTGTCCTGCGCAGTGATTTTGGCTTTACTCAATTGGGGAGGATTTGCAGGGGCAATATTAGCGATCATCATAGTGATTTTTATGACTGTCTGGAATGCCGCGTTTTCATTATGGGGAGATTGAGTCACTGGAATAAGTTGCTTTTTGGGGGGTAATTACTTATCTTTTCATATCTGATTTTTTATTGTGCATGTGTTATGGGAGGAGTTGAAGATGGCCAACAAAGTACTTGATGCAAAAGGACTTAAATGCCCCCAGCCCACTTTAAGGCTGACTGCCACGGTTGCCCAGCTTAAGCCGGGAGATACCATTGAAGTAATTGCTGACTGTCCGACATTCGAAGTGGATGTGAAGGGGTGGTGCCAGCGAATGAAGAAGGTTTTGATCAGTCTCAAGGACGAGGGTGGCACAGCCAAACGTGCAACTATCAAGGTATGATTTGAGCTATCTTTCTCCAGAGGCTTAGACCTTGGATGAGGCTGAAAAAAGAGTGAGCAAAATAGAAAGCATGGTCGAGGAAGCCAAGAATCGCAGGCTATCCAGGGAGATTCTCGACGTAGAGGAAAAGAAGCGAAAATTGGTCATTTTTTCTCTCGGAGATCATTTCTTTTGTTTTCCAGGCGAGAATATTAAGGAAATTATTCCGACCCCCACAGTTTCCGTTGTTCCGGGAGCGCCGGATTTCATCCATGGAATAATTAATGTCCGTGGAGATATCGAATCGGTCTTGAACCTTCATAGCTTGCTGGCTCTTCCGGAGCCGACTTCAAATTCCGGCGGACATATCACAATGGCCGAGAGTGGCGGAATTAAATCAGGGATTTTAGTCGACAGGGTGCATGACGTCCTTGATATCGAGGAGAAGCAGATTGCGCCGCCTCTTTCAACTCACGGGAAAGAAATAAAAGATTTTGCGGTTGGAGAAATATCTCTAAAGAATAAAAATATCACGCTTCTTGATTTGGCCGGGATTTTTTCGAGAATTCTCTCATGACTCATATAGACTCTGAATTGAAACTATTTGTCTTCCAGGTTTCAGGCATAAAATTCGGTGCTGATACCGAACAGATCCTGGAATTGATTGACCTCGAAACCGCGGAAACAGAAGGCGTAAGTGTACAATGGTTCCACGAAATGATTCCTTTTCGCGAAAAAAATATCATTTATAAATTTCCCAGAGTCGTGATTTTGAAAGGGAATGAGGCCTCTGGGATTATAATTGACACCCCCGATGATATTTTTCCAGTTGAATCGAGCGAAATCCAACCATTGCCCCGACTCCTGGAGGCAACCATCCGGAACAGCTTTATTCGTGGCGAGGTTATGATAAAAGATCAAATGGTTTTGCTTGTTGATTTTCATAAAACTGTTGATTGTACAAGTAACTCAGGAGGGAAAATCAAGCAATGAATTTCCTAAGAAGTAACACCATTGGCACCAGAATACTGGTCCCAATCCTCTTATTGTCCGCGATTGTTTTTTTCATCGCGACCCTTGTTAATATTTCATTTAACAGGGAACTAATTAAGGAGCAGTTCAATATCCGTGGAAACGAACTGGCCGACTGCATTTCCAAGAGCTGCGCGTCGGGTTATGCAAGTCCCGATTCAGGTTCACTCGACGGCCTGGTTAAGGAGATTACCAAATCAGCCGATATTTCTTTCGCTGTATTTTACGATGATAATTTGAAGCCGTTGACCCATGTATCGATAAGGCCCGCGGATTCTTCTGACTTACTGGTTTTCGAGCGCGAAATAAAAAACGATGCCGGAAAACTTCTCGGCAAATTTTTTATTGGTCTGAAAAAGGATGCCTTTTACTCGGTTGCACAAAAATCAGTAATCTTTCCGACTATCAGCGCTCTGATAACCTTAATACTGGTAATTTTCGGAATCGTTTTCGTCGTAAGGAATAACGTTGTTTTTCCATTTAAAAAACTCATGGAATTTGCCGAGCAGTTGGCTTCCGGCAATCTCGCCGCCAAAATCGAAATTGACGACATCGAAGAAATCGTCAACATCATAGGCCCCCTGAAGAACCAGGCGGAGTGTATCCAGGAGCTTATGGGCAAACTTTTTGATTCGGTAAACCAGTTGAATCTTTCATCCAACAATATTTTGGCGGCAGTAGAGGAACAAGCATCGGTTGCTTCGCAACAGTCGGCTTCGGTGACTGAAATAACAGCCACAATGGAGGAATTTTCCGCTTCCTCCAGGCAGATTGCCGAGCATTCAAAAGAGGTAGTTGAAATTGCTAACCAGACCCAGGAGAAATCAAAGCGCGGAGCTCAATTTGTTGAAGAATTTTCCGGGAAAATGTATGAAATTCGTTCCGAAAATCAGAAGAATATCGATGAGATTCTTCAGCTGGGTAAGAAATCAAAAGAGATTTCCAAGGTCATGGAAATCATCAACAATGTAGCGGATCAGACCAAACTCATTGCGTTCAATGCAGCTTTGGAGGCGTCCAGCGCGGGGGAGGCCGGAAAGCGATTCGGGGTTGTAGCCTCAGAAATCAGACGACTGGCTGACAACGTAATGGAGTCAACCGGAGAAATTGAAAACAAAATAAATGAAATCCAGGAAGCAACCCAGAATCTGGTTTTGGCATCTGAGAAAAGCTCAACTGCTGTTCAAGAGGGAGTGAATTCTTCAGTAAGCTTTGTGGAAACGCTGGAAGGAATAGTTTCGGGAAACCTGGCTACTACTGAAGCCGCCAGGCAGATTTCGCTTTCGACTCAGCAACAACGAACGGCAAGCGACCAAGTGGTTGTGGCACTCAAGGAAATAGAGCTTGGGTCCCGGCAAACATCGGAATCGATAAGACATATAAACGATGTCTGCAAAGGCCTGGTAACCTTAGCCTCAGATTTCAGAAAGCTTCTGGAAAATCGTCGGCAAAAACCGATTCTGTAAGAATTAACAGAGGAATCAGAATGCCGAAAATCCGAGTTCTCGTTGTTGATGACAGTTGCGTGGCCAGAGAAATAATCAGCTCGATTCTCACTACCGATCAGGATATTGAGATTGTGGGTGAAGCTGTAAATGGGATGGAAGCCGTTGAAAAAGCCACTATGCTCAAACCGGACATCGTGACCATGGACATCGAAATGCCCATAATGAATGGACTTCTGGCCATCGAGCAGATCATGTCATCCTCACAAGCCTGCCCAATACTGGTTATTAGTTCTACTGACAATGCCCAGACTTCGTTCGAAGCCATTGAAAAGGGAGCGCTGGAACTAATACCCAAGTCGGAGCTCGACTTTGATAATCCTGCTCCTTTTATAAAAAAAGTCAAAAACCTCGCACGGGTCAAGGTAATTGCCCATGTTAAATTTCAAAGAAGAAAATCATTGCGCCCTCCCTTGCCTCCTTTCACCAACGGAAAACAGTGTCCGTTTGAAATAATTGCCATTGCCTCCTCGACGGGCGGTCCTTTCGCTCTTTCCCGCATTATTTCAAAACTGCGGCCTGAATTTCCCCTCCCCATCGTTATTGCCCAGCATATAGTTGAAGGATTCGCTCTTGGTCTTGCCGAGTGGCTTCAGGGTATGACCAAACTTGTTGTCAAAATCGGAGAGGAAGGCGAAGTAATAAAAGCCGGTACAATCTATATTTCCCCTCCTGAGCGGAACATGATAGTCAGCAATGCCCGGCGAATTTCGCTTGTGGCTCAAAAAAACACCGCGATCTACCATCCCTCGTGCAATTCGCTTTTGTCATCGGTCGCAGACGTTTATGGTTCCAAATGTCTTGGCACCATACTAACAGGGATGGGGGACGATGGGGTTGAAGGGGCCGGAAAAATCCGTGAGGCCGGAGGAAAAGTCTTTGCACAGGACGAGAAGACGTCGGTTGTCTTTGGAATGCCCAAGGTGGCTATCGAAAGAGGTTTTGTCGATCAGGTCCTACCCCTGGAGGGGTTAGTTGAGAAGTTCATTGAACTTCATTCATAGACAATCATAAAAATGGAATTGATTTCGTTCAAAAAGCTGATTGAAAAAACTTGCGGTCTCACCTTTGAGGAAAGTCGTGAAACCGCTCTTATCAGCGGAATCAAGACTCGTCTTGCAGCCACAGGCATTTCGGATGAGAATCGATATTTCTCAAGGATTCTAGCGGATAAAGAGGAGTTTCACCGTCTTATCGATCTATTAACTATTAATGAGACATATTTTTTCCGTGAGCCGTCATATATAAATCTTTTTGCGGAAAAGGTTCTTCCATCCTTTCTCCAAAAGCAGCCGGTCGGGAAAAAAATCCATGTACTAAGCGCCGGTTGTTCCACAGGTGAAGAGCCATATTCGCTGGCCATGGCTCTTTCCGAAAAGTTCGGACCAGGATTCAAAAAGATTGTATCTATTCATGGCGCCGATATCGACCATGGCGCGCTTAATCACGCCCGAGTTGGCCGGTACCGTAGACATTCTTTTCGCAATATCAGTGAGACTTTGAAAGGCAGGTATTTTTTCTCTGAAGAGGCCGGGTTATTCGGAATCACGGATGAAATCAAGGGAAGTGTATTTTTTCACCAGTTCAATCTCTTGCAGGATGCTGTTCCAGCAGGGATTCCACCTTTGCACGTCATTTTTTACCGAAATGTGTCCATCTATTTCTCGCCGGAAATCCAGCAGGCAATTTTTTCCAAACTTGCGGAAAGTCTGATTCCGGGAGGTTATCTTTTTGTCGGGGCGGGCGAAACACTGTCCCATAATTCCGGGGTTTTGCCGCTGGTGGAAATGGAAGGGATATTTGTTTTTCATAAGAGCAGTTCGGAAAATTTAAAAGAAGACTCTCAATCCCCAAAAAGCGCAGCATCGGCAAGCCGGCCTTTGACTCTGCGTGCAGTTGCGAATCATCACACCACTCATGGATTCAAGCCTTCCCGGCAGTATAAAACCCCGACTAATTCCACGGATGGAGTGGCTTCGGAGGGGAGATTCGAGGGAATACCCGAGGAAATTCTGTCTCTTCTTCGTGATGAGAAATACTCGACTGCCCGACAAAAGGTTGATGAAATGCTTCGTCTGGCCCCTGACAATCACGTTCTGACATTGTACAAGGCCGGGATTCTTGTAAATTTGGGCGAGTTCGATGAAACCGACAGACTCTGTCGGATTTTACTAAAGGCTGCTCCTCTCTGCCTTGAAGCCTATCTGCTCCTCGGATTATCATCAAAGGCACGTGGTGACGAAATTTTCGCTTTAAAATGCTTTAAGGATGCTTTGTATGTACAGTCGTCATGCTGGTTTGCCCGATTTCAGCTGGCGGAAATTCATAGGAATCGCGGAAAAGCGCGTCAGGCGAAGGATGAGTATCAAGCCGTAATCGACCTCCTTGACCATGAGCCCGATGCTGATAGCCAGTTAGCAAAGTTTCCTCTTTTATTTCACCCGGCTCAGATACGCCAAATTTGCGCCCTGCAGATTCTACGGATTGGAAAAGGAGTTTAACCGCAGTGGCTATCGATCTTTCCAAGTTTATGGGGCGCTTCATTACGGAGTCCAGGGAACATATTGAGAAGCTGAATCAGTGCATGGTAAACCTGGAAAAGAATCCTGACGATCTGGATTTGTTGAACGCCGCATTTCGCTCGGCTCATTCAGTCAAAGGCCTGGCACGAATGCTCAAGTTTGTTCCTATCAGCGAAACAGCACACAAATTAGAGGATATCCTGGATGCCCTGCGGCAAAAAAAACTGCATTTCTCCAGCTCGCTGTCCGATCTTCTTTTCAAGGGAATCGACGCCATCGGGGAAATGGTGGAAAAGACAGCAGCCGGGGAAAAACTGACCGAAAAGGATGCAACACTCTGCGCTGAGCTTGAAAGCGCGGTCAAAACAGACTCTCAACCCAATCAGAGCTCAGCTCCTGCAAATGATGAGCCTGAAGTGGATGGCCGGAGTGAGAAATTCCATGAAATTCCCGTCTCCGAAAATGTTATCTCACACCATGAGCCACGAGCTTCAGGGACAAAGGTTGTAAGCGACACGATCCGTGTCAGCAGTGAAAAACTGGATGATCTGATAAAGCTGGTCGGTGAAATCATTTCCGAACAAAGTCGCTTACGGCATCGCGCAAGTAATGCCCGGGAATTGGAAAAAGCGGCAAAGGCTCTCCATAACGCTTTTTTGAAAAACCATCTCTCCACCGTAAGCAGTGGAATGGCGGGAGCTGAAGCATCCGTACTATTGGGTAGTTGCCAGGAACTTTATTCATTGGCCAGGCAGATGGCCCGGGAAATTAAGAATGATGAGCGACTACAGGAAATTCTTACGGGGCAGATTCAGGAGAGGGCACTTCGAATGCGAATGTTGCCCCTGGACACAATTTTTTCCCTTTTTGATAGAACTGCGCGTGATCTGGCAAGTGAGTTCGGTAAAAAAGTAAACTTCTGCTATTCCGGTGAAAATACAGAGCTGGATAAAAAAATTATTGAGAAACTGGGTGACCCCCTTTTACACATGATTAGAAACTCAATCGATCACGGAATTGAAACTCCTGCCGAGAGAGTGAAGGCCGGAAAACCCCAGATCGGGCTTCTTTCCATTCATGCTGATTATGAGGGTGGAAGTGTGACAATCGAAGTAAGTGATGATGGTCGCGGCATCGCCCTGGATAAAATAAAAGCCAAGGCACTCAAAGCTGATCTGTGTTCAGAAAAAGATCTTCAAACCATGCCTGAAGCGGAAATCATGAAATTCATTTTTGCCCCGGGGATCAGTACCAGCGAAATTATAACCGACGTTTCGGGACGTGGCGTAGGAATGGATGTGGTCAAATCAAGTATCGTTGAAGAGCTGAAGGGGACTATTGAAATTAAATCGGTTGAGGGAAGAGGAACCACTTTCCTTTTGCGATTGCCGTTGTCTCTTGCTATCGTGCGAGGGCTGATTGTCCGGGCAGGCGGTCAGTCTATGGTCATCCCTTCTTCTTTTGCAAAAGAAGTTCTGAAGGTAAATTTAAGCGGAATCATTGATATCGTTGACCGGAAAGCAATTCGCCTCCGGGAGCAGCTCGTTCCTATCACTGATCTGGCGGCTCTTCTTGGATTTAAAACGGATTCGAACAAGTTTTCTGCTGACTCTCTGATTCTTGTGGTTTATTCCGGAGGAGATTCCCTCGGCCTGCTTGTGGATGCAATCATCGATGAGGAAGACCTGGTTATAAAACCTCTCCCCAAGCTTTTGGCAAAGGTCAAATTGGTTTCCGGAATTGCAATCCTGGGGGGAGGAGAAATCGTCAATGTTCTTCAGATTCCGGAAATAATGAGCACTGCCAAAGAGGGAGTTACGTTAAAACCCAAAACATCCTTATCTTCCCGGCCAGCCAGGGAACTTAATATCCTTGTAGTCGATGATTCTCTGAACACGCGCGAAATTGAGAAAAGCATTTTAAATGCTCATGGGTATCATGTAACCCTGGCCGAAGACGGCCAGGACGGCCTTGAAAAGGCGACAAAGAATCAATTTGATGTGATCATTACTGATATTGAAATGCCCAGAATGGACGGTTTTTCCCTTACCGAAAAATTGCGCATGACACATGAATATCGGGAAACTCCCATCATTCTGATATCTTCCCGAAACCAGGATTCTGACAAAAGGCGCGGTATTCAGGCCGGAGCCAATGCTTACATTATCAAGGGTTCATTTGACCAGACAAGTCTTATTGATACTATTCAAAGTCTGACAAGGTAGACCAAAAGGAGATACATAAACATGGCGGGAAACATTTCCAGAATTCTCATCGTCGATGACGATGCATTTATCCGCGACGTGTTGGCCATGGTTCTCGAATCCGAGAATTTTTCCGTTGATTGTGCGGAAAATGGGAAAGAGGCCCTGGAAAAGTTTACTCAGAATTCCGAATTTGATCTGGTAATTTCGGATTTGAATATGCCGGTAATGGGCGGCTTGGAGCTGATGAAGCGGATTCGTGCGGGGAAGCCGGGAACTTCCTTTATATTTTTGTCCGGAAGCGAGGTGGCATTCGAAGCGATCGACGCTGAAGCCGCCGAATGTCTGGCCAAAGATGAAAATATCCAGGAAAGCATCATTGCCGCGGTTCAGCGAGTTGCAGCAAAATGTTGAATATGAATATTGAGTGTTCAACTCAGCCTAAGTTTCTTTCAATTCTAAAATTGCTGAAAAATGAAGTAAAAAGTCATCTGTCCCTGATTGAAGGCGCATTAAACGTTTCAGAATCGGATTTTTCAGAGGCGGAATTTAGTGTCATCCAAAAAGCGGTTTCCAGAATTCGGGGAGCGGCAAAAATATGTGGGTTCGAAGCCATAGTCTCGTTGGCCAAAGAACTCCAGACAGCTTTTCCAGCCTCTTCAGACTTTAGAAATCTTTATCGACCATCTTTGGAACAATTCAATAATTTCATGGAACTTTTTTCTCAATTAGAAGAATCTTCTTTTGCGAGTTTCCTGGACGAGAAGAAAGACGAATTATCCAGGATAAAGCGTTTCTTCATTGAAAAGCCGCTTCCAGTCAAGCCAATCCCGAAAAGAGCGCTGAATCAACCTGTTTCAAAGACTGATAAGAAACCGGGAGCGATTGGAATTAAACCTGGATCAAAACTTTTTGATATGTTCCGAACGGGAGTCAAAAATCACTCTCAAATTCTTAATTCCGGACTGGAAACCATGGGCACCAACCCCACTCTGGAAAATTTAGAGCCAATTACAAGAGCGGCCCATTCTCTCAAAGGTTCAACCCGCATCGTTGGACTTCATGCGCCTGCTTCTATCGCGAACGCCATGGAAAATGTTTTTCTATCCGTCCAGTCCGGAACGGCCAAACTGTCTCCAAAACTGATTTTAGCGCTGCAAAAAGGCGCTGTTTTTTTTTCCCGGCTGGCTGAAATCAATCCTGCAGAGATTGGACTTTGGCTGACACAGCAGGAATCGTTGATCAATAGGCTTACCCAAGCCCTCGAAGATGGAAAGACGGATGTTTCCGACCTTATTTTCTCTGATGAACCTGCTACAGCACACGAAGCTTTTGGAGCAGCGGTTATCCCCGATGCGGTGCCTTCCCCGGTAGAGAACGCTGACCGTCCACACCAAAAGAAGATCATGGCAAAAAGTCCGGATCAGGAGCTGGATGAGCAGACCTCGAAAATGCTTGGAAACTATAGCATAAAGGTTCTTTTAATCGATGATGAGGTTTTGGTCGGTGAAACGGTCCGCCAGATGCTGGCAGGGGAAGAAGATATCGTTTTTTATTCAGCCCAGAATCCATGGCTGGCTTTTCAGAAGGCTTTGGAAATTGAACCGACGGTTATCCTCCAGGATCTGGTAATGCCTGATGTTGACGGTTTGCAGATGGTTCTTTTTTTTCGAAACCATCCCAGCCTTACGAATGTACCACTTATTGTTTTATCAAGTCGCAAGGAGGCCGTTACCAAAGCCGAGGCCTTCGTGGAAGGAGCCAATGATTATCTTGAAAAACTTCCGGATAAAATCGAACTTATTGCCCGTATTCGATACCATTCCAAAGGATATATCAATCTTCGTGAAAGAAATGATGCATTTTCGGTTTTGATAAAAAGCAGACGAGAGCTGGCAGAGGAACTCTCCTACGCAATAAAATACATCGTTTCGCTTCTCCCCAAGCCGGTAAGGGAGGGTCCCATCCGCGCGGAATGGCGTTTCATTCCTTCCACGCAATTAGGTGGTGACACTTTAGGTTACCACTGGATAAAGCCAAATCTTTTGGCAATGTATCTCCTTGACGTATCAGGGCATGGAATAAAATCGGCGTTGCTTTCAGTAACCGCTTACAATGTGCTGACGTCTCAGACATTACCTGACACTGATTTTGCTCGCCCCGACCAGGTTTGCTATCACCTGAACGAAACATTTCAAATGGAAAAGCACAACAATTTGAGTTTTACCATTTGGTATGGAGTTTATGACAAGGAAACTCGAATCCTGTCTTACGCGTCTGCCGGCCATCCTCCAGCACTTCTGTTTCCGTCTGATAAAACGCCGCCTATTGAAATGAGTTGTGAAAACACTCTCATCGGAGCATTTCCAGGAGTTCCTTATGAAATGAAAACACACCTTATTGAGCCGGGTTCATCTTTATATATTTTCTCTGATGGCGTATACGAGGTCAGAAACCCGGATGGTGAATTTTGGGATATTTCGGGGTTGAAAGATTATCTTTTGAAATCGTCCAGCCCTGATCATCTGGAAGTCGAGAATTTATATCACCATCTTCTTGCATATTCCCACGCAAAAAACCTGGGGGACGATTATTCGATATTAAAATTATACTTTCCTTGAGAGTCCATCCTATGAGCCAGATTTTTTCATTGCTTAATGGCATGTCCGAGCAATTTCTCTTGAATTTGTTTGATGGACGATAGGAAAATAATTTGGTATGGTTAGTCGTTTTCGTCGTTCTTGATTCTCAATTATTTGGGGAGGGTGCCGGTGAAATACCAGACTTCGAAGCAAGAAGGTTTTATCATTCTTGCGATACAGGAAGAAATTTTATCATCAAATGCTCAGGAGTTCGGCAATTTGATCCAGGCAACTATAGATTCGGGTGATATTAATATAATTATTGACTTCGCCGGGGTAAGACTGATTGACAGCTCGGGAGTTACAATAATGGCAAAATATTGTCGGATTCTCCAGGAGAAAAAGGGGAAATTCATCTTGTCCGGCTGTAATGAAATCACTAAAAAGGTTTTTACCATGGTTGGATTCAATAAATTTTTCAAGATTGTTGCCACTCTGAAAGAAGCCTTGCTCGAAAAGTAGGTCTAAGGGGAAAATCATGAGTGATGAAGTCCGCAGACTATTGGAAGCTTTCGAAAATATCTGGTATAAAGGCTCATCGACTGAGCCACAACTGGATGTCAGCGATGATCTGAAACAAAGGATTTCAGCACTTTCGGCCGATTTGGTTGAGGCAAGGAATTCCGTTCGTGTGATGGCGGAAGGCCATATGTCGCAAACGCTCACAATAGAGGATGATGGATCGGAAAATTGCAAAAAATTGCAGGGGAATATGCGCTATTTGGCCGGGCTTGCGGATATCGTCGATTTTATGCCCGACGCGATTTTCGTTATCAACAGTACCGGAAAGGTCATCATCTGGAACAAGGCAATCGAGAAGCTGAGCCAGGTAAAAGCTGAAGATATGCTCGGCAAGGGAAACGCTGCATATTCTGCTGCTTTCTATGGACAGGAAAGATCTCTGCTCATAGATATGGTTCTCGATCCAAACAAAGAGTTTGAGATTAATTACAGCAATCTGCATTTTGAAGACGACGTGCTGATTGGCGAAACTTATCTACCTTTATGGGGCCGTGGCACCCATCTTCTTTGTCGTGCATCGGCACTTCGTGATGTGAATGGCAATATCATCGGAGCAATCGAGACGATTCACGATATCACTTCCCGCAAGACTGCCGAGAAGGAGCTACAGCTCGCCAAGGACGCAGCCGAAGTGGCTAACAGGGTGAAGGGTGAATTCGTGGCTAATATGAGTCATGAAATAAGAACACCTCTGAATGCCATCATCGGATTTGCGAATCTCGCGATACAAGCCGGTTTAGAGCAGAAGCAGTATGATTTTGTCAATAAAATTCAGATTGCCGGGAAGTCTCTGATCGGAATTGTCAATTCAATCCTGGATTTTTCGAAAATAGAGGCCGGGAAATTTGAACTCGAGAAAATCGATTTCAATCTGGATAATATTATTAATAACGTCGTTTCAATAGTCAGTTCCAAGGTTAATGATCGTGGGTTGGAGTTTCTTCTCGATATTTCCCCTGATATTCCTCAAATTTTGAATGGTGATCCATTGCGAATTGAGCAAATACTCACCAATCTGACTTCGAACGCCATGAAATTTACCGAAAAGGGCGAAATACTTCTTAAAATAGATCTGGTGGAGAAGAGCTTCGATAAAGTGAAGATTGCATTTTTCCTGAGAGATACGGGCATTGGAATGAGTCAGGAACAAGTGAACAGATTATTCCAGCCGTTTACGCAGGCTGATGGCTCCACGAGTAGAAAGTTCGGTGGAACCGGTTTGGGTTTGAGCATATGCAGACGACTCGTAGAAATGATGGGTGGAGATATTGCGGTAGAAAGCAAATTAGGCGGCGGCAGCACATTCCTCTTTTATGTATGGCTGTCGATAAGTTCAAATGAAAATGTGCCGGAAAAAGTCATTCCAGCGGTACTCGACGGACTTCGCGTCCTGCTTTTTGATACCAATGTCGCAATGCAACAGGCTCTATCCAGAACATTGAAAAGATTTCCATTTCGATTGTCGATTTCTTCTACACCACATGACACATTCTCAATTATCAGGGAAAGCTTACGTATAGATCCATTCAAATTAGTTTTAATGGAAAATAAGACGCCATCGGCAGAGGAATTTCGGTTCATTGAGGAAATAAAAAACAGTTTTATTCCTGAAGAAATTCCAGCAATTATTATGATTTCAGCTACTATCTCCACTGAGGCAAGGGTCCGACTGAGCGAATTAGGGGTCAGCAATATTCTTTTCAAACCATTTACGGTTTCGTCGCTATATGATTCCATTCTCTCTATTTTTGCTCCGCGGGAGAGAGTTTCATATACTGGAGAAATATCAAATTATGGTTCTGATGGGCATTTTCATGGTTGCCATGTCTTATTGGCGGAAGACAATGATTTCAACCAGCAGATTGCAAGAGAATTACTGGAAAGCTGGGGAATAGTCGTGGCTGTCGCGACCAGCGGTCGCGAGGCCGTCACCATGGTTATGGAAAAAAGATCGCAACCTTTTGACCTCGTCTTGATGGATATTCAAATGCCTGAAATGGATGGATATGAAGCCACAAGACTGATCAGAAAGGATTGTGGATTCACGAACCTGCCGATTCTTGCCATGACGGCGAATGCTTTTTCCGAGGATCGTAGCAGAGCACTTGAAGCCGGGATGAATGGTCATATATCAAAGCCGATCGCCCCGGATGCATTGAAAAAAAATCTTCAGAAATATCTGAAAATGATTCCGGGTGATAGCGACAAAGCCAAAACAAAGCCCCTTTGCAACTTATCCAATGTTCCAGCGATTCCTGGAATCGACACTGTAAAAGGTTTGGCGCGACTGGCCGGAAATGCCGCAAGCTATTCAACTCTTCTGCTGAGATTTATTGAATCGAAGCCCAAAATGATCCAGGATCTCAAAGCGGCTTTCAATAAAATGGATTGCGAAAACGCGCGATTTCTGGCGCACACATTGAAAGGAGCTGCGGGCAATCTTGGAATGAACGAGATTTTAGATACTGCCGCCGTTATCGAAAAGATGGCCTCCGAAAGCAACATCACTGCAATTTCCGGATCGCTGGAAAATCTTGAGAACTCATTGAACGCAGTCTGCGGGTCGATAAATGTCGTTAAAGATCAACTTACGAGTCTTGCGAAACAAACAACGACGATTCCAAAAACTGAAACTGTAACTAAAACTGGTTCGAGAGCAATATCTGAAGCATTAGAGATGCTTTCAGAACTCGAAGACAATCTGAAAAACCGTGATTTCGAATCTGCTCAACAGTTGGAGAAGATAAAAACCGAATACGGATCTCTACTCTCTAAGAATCCGGAATTTGCTGAAATTGAGAAAATGATATCGAAATTCGCCTTTGAAAAAGCCCTGACAACACTGAAACTCCTCATTGAAAAACTTGTTATCCCCACACGTTCTGATGGATGCGATCAGTCCTGAAGCGGTCCTCGGGACCCTTAACTTCAGCGGGATAACCGAAGGGAATCAGGCACAGGGGTGTAACTCCGGTTGGAAGATGGAACAGTTCTGCGCAGCCCTTGATTCTATCTGCCCCAGGATAGATGCCCAGCCACACCCCACCAAGACCCAGCAGGTGAATCGCAAGCAAAATATTTTCTGCGGCGGTTGAACAATCCTGCACCCAATACCCCTTGAATTTTTCAAGACGTTCATCACCGCATACCAGAATAGCTACTGATGCTTTCCTGATCATGCCGGCATATGGATGAAATGTAGGGACTGCGTCCAGGACAGCACGGTCACGGATTACAATAAAATGCCATGGTTGCTGATTCCCTGCTGATGGAGCCGTCATAGCTGCCCGCAGAATGTCATTCACCAGCGACTCCGAAACGGATTGGTCAGTATATAAGCGGATAGATCGGCGTCCGAGAATACCCGCAAGACGTGAATCGCCTGCATGAGAGCTGGATCCGGATTCAGACTTTGTGGTCATATTGAGCCTCCTCATTGCAAATGGTGTTGATTCTCTCGTGAACTTCAAATAATCCCGGGTAATTTCTGAATATAAACCCTGTGACAAAAGTATAATACAACACGCAGATGTTTACCACCCCTTTCACCCCAGGCTCACAACTATCATTGAAATGTTTCCGTTTCAGGTGATATTATATTTTCATACTAAAATATGAAACCTCATAATGAAGAGAATCAGAACAGGGTGGCGCTGACGGACCTGGAACGCATAGCAGAGTTACAGGCCTTAAATCAGACGTTGCTGAAAACCGTGGCGCTTCTGAATGAGACCCAGCATATTACAAGGGTTGGTGGCTGGGAATACGATTTAGAACGGAAGACCATTTTCTGGACAAAAGAAGTTTATAATATTTATGAAGTGCCGCCTGATTTCAATCCAAATAATGTAGATCAGGTAATCGCCTATTTCGATGAACCGCATAGGATGCTGTTAACGAAAGCCTTTGAACGTGCTGTTTCATATGGCGAACCGTATGACCTTGAATTGCCTTTTACAACCGAAAAAGGTCGGAAACGATGGATCCGCACTGTGGGACGGGCTGAAAAGCGCGCTGATACGGTCATCAGGGTTTTCGGCAACATTATGGATATCAGCGATCGTAAAAAGATGGAAGCTGAAAGAGAGCAATTTTATAAATTCTTCCGAACCTCTGCCGATCTTATGGTAATCGCCGATCCAAACGGGGCATTTATGAAGACAAATCCCGCCTGCACTGAGATTCTTGGCTATTCCGAAAGTGAGCTTGTGGCAAAGCCGTTTATAGACTTCGTTCATCCCGGTGACAAACAGTCTACGCTGGACGAAATGGCAAGGCAGATGCAGAAAGGATTTTCGCTGAATTTTGAAAATCGCTACATATGTAAGGATGGTTCCTTCAGGTGGTTATCGTGGCGCGCAATTTTCAATAAGGACGAAGGAATTACTTATGCCACGGCACGCGACTTTACTGACCGCAAACAAGCCGAAGAAGAACTGGAAAAAATATTCATTTTGTCTGCTGACCTGATTTGCATCGCGGATATTCATGGTTGTTTCAAGAAAATAAATCCTGCCTGGGAAAAAACTTTTGGATATACCAAAGGAGAATTATTGAGTCAGCCTTTTATGAGTTTTGTTCATCCGGATGATGTAGAGAGCACGCTGGCCGTAGTAAATCAGAAACTTGCCCAGGGGATTACTGTATTTGATTTCGAAAATAGATACCGCCATAAAGACGGCTCCTATAGATGGCTTTCATGGACATCGAATCCCGTGCCTGAAAAAGGGATTACTTATGCCATCGCCCGCGACGTCACGGAGCGAAAAATGGTCGAACAGCAGATTACTCAATCTCTGAGAGAAAAAGAAACACTTCTAAGAGAAATCCATCACCGGGTTAAAAACAACATGGCCGTGGTGTCAGGTCTTCTCGCCATGCAGGCAAAGAGAATAAATGATACCACGTTGAGGAACCTCTTTGAAGAAAGCCAACAGAGAGTCAAGTCCATGATTCTTGTACATGAAAAGCTGTATCAGACGAAGGATTTATCATCCATTAATTTTGAAGACTACATCAGATCAATAGTTTCGGATATTATCAGCGTTTATCGTGTAGATACGAGGTCAGTAACCACGAAAATCAACATCGAGAACATTGAACTTGATCTGGAATCCGCCATACCATGCGGTCTGATAATCAACGAGCTTCTCTCAAACGTGTTCAAATACGCTTTTGTCGGCAATAGAACCGGAGTTTTAAGCATCAATTTTTCAAGAAGTGACGACACCTATACATTGATCATAAAAGACAATGGTGTCGGCCTGCCGGAAGGTTTTGATAATAATGAAACAAGCACTCTGGGACTTCAACTTGTCACTGTTCTGACAAAACAACTCAGAGGCACTCTCCGGATTAATTCCGATCAAGGCACGGAAGTTATCATAACGTTTAAAAACAAGAGGAAATAGTTTTGGACCAAATCAAAAAAATACTCATAGTCGAAGATGAGGCTATACTTGCCTTACAGATGAAAGAGAACCTTTTGCAAATGGGATATTCCATCACCGCGATATATCCCTCAGGCGAGGAAGCTCTTGAAGGTATCCCGGCAGCTCCCCCTGATCTCGTATTAATGGACATAAATCTTCTTGGCGATATTGATGGTATAGAGACTGCAGATCGCATAAGCAGACAGTTTGATATCCCATCAATATTTATTACGGCGCATTCTGAGGAAAGCACGATTACTCGTGCAAAAATGACAGGCCCGTATGGATATCTGCTGAAGCCGGTCAACCCAAAAGAGCTACAGATTGCCGTAGAGATGGCACTTTACAAATCCAAAACAGACAAGGAAAAAGCGCAACTTACCAAGGAGCTCCGAACTGCTCTCGAAAAAGTCAAAACCCTGAGCGGACTGCTTCCGATATGCTGTTCCTGCAAAAAGATACGAAATGACAAAGGGTTTTGGGAGCAGGTTGAGGTTTATATCCGTGACCACTCCGAAGCTGAATTCACCCACAGCCTGTGCGGAGAATGCATGAAAAAGCTGTATCCTGAAATAGAGCTGTGAACAAAAAAGTATTGATCTACCTTGTGTCTCCTTTGCTTGTTGCTGTTATTGCATCAGGCATTCTCCACTATGCGATAACCAATTATTTTATTGGCCAGGCAAAAGAGGAGATCTTGAATATTCTTTTGTCTAACAGAGGGTTTCATCAGTATATTCAGAAAGTTATGCATCCGGCACTCTTCGATGCAATCAATGATGGCCTGATCTCTAAAGACTTTTATAATCCGAAACTCCTTTCTTCAACGTATATCGTCAGAACTATGCATGGTCTTTATAATGAAGAACGGGCAAAGGACGGACTTATACCAGTCTATTATAAAATGGCGGCGAACAACCCCAGAAATCCGATCAACAAAGCGGATGAACTGGAAGCCAAACTGATCAGGCTTTTTAATGAAAACCAGGATGGAAAAATTCGGGATTATCAAGAAATTATGCGGATAGACGGAAAGAAGTATTTGTATTATGCAGTGCCATTTCTAAAAAATGAAGAGCGATGTATGAGATGCCATGGTGACCCGGAAAAAGCCCCACCCGGTTTGCGCAGGCTATATCCCCAGGAAGGTGGGTTTCATGAAAAAGTAGGCGAAATTAGAGCCATAGAATCCATGCGGATGCCCGTAGATGAGCAGGGATACATGGCGCTTATGGTAACGGGTTCCGCAGGCTCAGGATTATTTGTCATAATTGTTTTGTTTTTCTTCAATACAGGATTGAAACAAATGGTCCAGAACCAAACTAAGCATCTTAAAGCCGAAATAAAAGAGAGAGAAAAAGCGGAAGAAGCTATTGCCTGCGAAAAAGAGCGATTGGCTGTGACGCTCAGAAGTATTGGCGATGGAGTTATAACAACCGACATTTCCGGCCATATTACTTCGATTAACAAAGTGGCGGAAGAGATTACCGGATGGTCTGATAAAGAGGCGAACGGCAGACAGTTAGCCGAGGTCTTCAACATTATCAATGAAAACACGAGAGAAGCATGTGAAAATCCGGTTTCAAAAGTTATCAACACCGGACTAATAGTGGGGCTGGCAAACCATACCGCTCTGATCAGAAAAGATGGGACTGAGATAATACTTGCCGACAGTGCCGCCCCAATAAGAGACAGCAAGAGTGTAACCATCGGAGTTGTACTTGTGTTCCGCGACATTACCGCGCAATATCGAATGGAACAGGAAATGCAGCGAATGCAGAAACTGGAGTCACTCGGGTTACTGGCCGGGGGATTGGCTCATGATTTCAATAATCTGCTGACATCAATCATGGGAAACGTTAGCCTCTCAAAAATGCTGATAGGTGCTGAAAATAAGGCTTACAGCCGTCTGTCGGAAGCGGAACATGCTGCGCAGCGGGCAGCCGATCTGACCCACCAGCTGCTGACTTTTTCAAAGGGTGGTGCACCAATAAAAAGAATAGCATCCATTCCTGATATAGTCAGGGAAGGAGTGAATTTTGCACTTTCAGGCTCGAACGTAAAATGCATTTACAGCATTCCAACGCATCTCTGGAGTGTCGAAGTTGATAAAGGGCAAATGAATCAGGTTTTCAGCAATCTCGCACTAAATGCCGTACAAGCTATGCCTGACGGAGGGACGGTCAGAATATATTTTCAGAATACGAGTATTGCTGAAGAAGAAATAGCGAAACTGCGCGGCGGTCACTATGTCAGAATTACCTTCACCGATGAGGGGATTGGCATTCCGGATGAAAATATAGGAAAAATATTTGACCCATATTTCACGACTAAAAAAACCGGTAACGGACTCGGGCTTGCAACCGTATTTTCAATTCTGAAACGCCACGAAGGTAGTATATCGGTAAAATCGGTCACGGGCGTTGGAACCACATTCACGATTCATATTCCGGCTTTATTCGATACAGTCAATCCTGAACATGATGCATCAGGAGGAATAAAACAAGGCAGGGGTAAAATCCTTGTCATGGATGATGAAGAACTGGTGAGAAATGTATCCGGGTACATCTTAACATCTCTTGGTTATGAGGTTGATGTCGCCAAAGATGGCAAGGCGGCCATAGAGATGTTCAAAAGAGAAGCTGAAAAAGGAAAACCGTTTGACCTTGTTATCATGGATCTGACTATTCCAGGAGGCTTGGGAGGCAAAGACGCAGCGCTCCAGCTGCATGAGATAGCCCCTGACGCAAAGATTATTGTTTCCAGCGGATATTCCGTCGACCCTATAATGTCAGATTATAAGAAATACGGCTTCTGCGGTGTAATAAATAAACCATATAACGCCATTCAGGTCAGTGAAATTATCAGCAGAATTCTTAAGTCATAGAGGCGTCACTTACTCTCAGACACTCAAATAAAAGTGTGTTCTGCCTGGCGCAGACAATCAACAAAAGTTATCTTGCCCGGACAAGATGATTCTGGTAGGGTATGAAATGTGAATCTGGATGGCGGGACCCCCACCGCCGACATTATTATGTGGAGAAATGCTTCGCGTGCCGTCCGAAGAGTTGTTTCTGAAGATGACCTGTCCCGCCGATCTCCTGGCGGCGAAGGTTCTTTCCGACACGGGGCAGCTGGAAGGAGAATTTGTCCAGGAAGTGCAGCCCCCCTGGGGAATCTGGTGGCGGGGAAAGCAGAACACGCCATCCCCTGCTCCAGCCTCAGGAAGCTTTGCCAGCTTTCTCGGAAAAATCGGTGACAAAATCGGCGACAAGATAGGTGGAATCCTGCGCGGGTCAGCGGTTATTCCCCAGGATGTCTGGTCAGTCGGTATCCCGGCCGGCATTGTTCGAAAGGCCGCCTGGATCGATGTTTTTCGGAACAGCATTTTAACACGCGAACCCGTTCGCCGGACAGCCGAAGTAATCATTATCCGCACATCGGATAATCAACTCTTTTTTGATGTTATCCGACGCCACTACCTTCTTCAACAGGGAATCATCGACTTTGCCATTTTGGAAAGTGGCATCTTTGCAGGATTGTCCGGTGGAAATGATCCTGCATTGACCGTTCGGCTCATCCGTATCCGCAAACCTTCAATCTGGGTTCTCGAGCAGCTGGAGGAAAAGCTTGTGTGGTACAATCAGGTTCCCGGACAAGATGGCCTCTACATCGAAGCTGGTTGGAGCCTGTCCGACCCCGGAAACGGAGTGCGTCTCAACAGCTTTCGCTTCCTGGCAAACAGTGTTCTGCTGATCAACCAGAATGGTGAAACCACCCCTATTGCTCCCGCATGGCGCCAGGCCGCCTCAGTCATTGAGGTTCGGCTTCCTTCGCCCGCCACCCCCCAACCGGAAGAAACGGAAAAGATCATCATCGAACCGACGCTCCGCCGGACAGACGAGGCCGCCCCGGCTCATTTATGGAAAATATCTGATCCGGCTCATTTCCAGGCGATCATTTCGGCTGAATCGATGAAACGTATCTCCGGCTTCTCAGGATGGTTTGGAAAAGATGGAACAATCTGGATTCTCGCATCCTCTGAACACGCGGACCGTGGCTTCGCAAGCGTTCTCAGTGACGCCTTTCCCTCATTCGTACATCTTGATGAACGAATATATGTTCCAACCGGACAAACACTGATTCCGCGTCTGTCGCCCGAAGCGCTTTACCGTATATTTAACTGTCCTTCAGGCGACTGGTTATGCTTTGAATCCGTTGAAGGCGACGGGAGCGGAATGTGCGTTACCCATTTGCCTGGTCAGAATATCAGGCCGATCGATTTTTTCCTGACATTTCGCGCCGAACAGGCCCTCACGAAAATAGACAACTACGAGTCCCTCTGGACATTCGATTTTCCGGAGATAAAAAAAAAAGCCTGATTCTGGAAATAGAGATTCCTGACGATGTGGCACGCAGTCTTGGTCTCCTCGCCATGTCAGAAGACGGTCAGGTCGGAGAAGCGGGCTCCTTCAAAGCTCTGAAGGGACGTCCCACGCAGTTCCGAGAGGGCGCGCTATCAGAGGTCCACACATACTCCGACTCGGGAAAAGGTGAATTCCTCAGACGTATCCGGGAAATCGACAACATACTCTTCGGACATATCGAACAACCCCTTCTCTGGCGGGAGCGGGCGGATCTCAGCCTGAAACTCGATGCGAAACTTTCCGCCACGATTGGCAGGATGACCGCCGGCATTCTTGACGCGGATCAAAAGAGCTTCCTCGCTGCCGCACATGCTTATGCAAAGCTTTTTCCCGAATTCGCCGCTCTCTCTCGCGACGATGTGAACATAGCTTCCAAAGGGGAGCTTCTTGCCACCATCCGTGGCAACAAACTCGAGGCCGAGGTTCATTACGGACTTCTTCTGGCTTTTGCGGAGCGATTCGAAGATCCGGATATTTTCCGTCAGGCGGTCGATTCGATGCGCACAGGATATGCCGCCGAACGCCGAGTATTTCATAATTTTTCGGAACATGACGGGGCCGGGGTCGCTGAACTCGGCTCCGCGGGAAAGCTTTCCCTGATGGGTCTGAAAGATCTCGCCCGCATACAGGTCAATGTCAACCGCTTTCTCCAGCTTGCTGGTTGTGGCCCGGCCGTATGGCTTCTGCCAATAGTCAAAGCTCAGTTCCACCTGCTTTTGAAAACACATCTTTCGGAAAATATCGCACAGAGACTGGTTCCTTACCAGTGGCCGAGAGACAAAAGCCATTCTCCGGAAATATCGCACGACGTCGTGAAACAGAGAATCCTGGGCATCGAACTGGGCGCTGTGCTCACGTCTACGAAAATGGAAATCTCACACGACCTCCAGAAACAGAAACTCGTGGATCTGCACGCCTGGCCAGATCTTCCCTCGAGAAACTCACGTTCCGAATCGACTCGCCGCTGGTATAGCCTGTTAACCATGGATCGGATGAAAGATTCCTCACTGCAGGATTTTTTCACCGGTTCTCTTTATCGTCCGGCGTTAACGTTTCCGCGCGTCGCACCGTCCGGCGATGGTGAACTGGAACGTATACCATGGCTTGCGGCGCTTTCCACCTCGGAACTCCCCGAAACCAGTGATGGGAAACCTGTTGCCAGAGCCATCTTCAATCGGTACGTCGATGGACACTCCGACTGGGGTGAATATTTCCAGCTCTGCATGAATGCCCGGGATGGCGTTGCCGGACTGGCGCGAAGTCAACGCGTCCTCCTTTTTCTGGTGGCCGATTATGGGGCGATGGCTGATTTCCGTAGGTACATTCTTCCGCCTGATTTTGAGCACGGACAGACTCAACAGTGGGATATCCACCTGTTGACCCTGTACTGTGACATCTACCGCTTATGCATGTCCTACCACATTCCCATAAACGATCAGCGACTGTTTGAGATGCTGCTGGCGCATATTCCGAGACCTCCGAATCGGTGGGCGGACTTTCGCGGCTCCGCCGAATGGGTGACGATGTGTCTGTTTCTGAGTTCTTCGCCAAAACGGCGTTTTCAACTCGATGAGCTGCTTAACCGTGCACTTCTCTGGCTGGGTCACATCGGAACGACCGCGGACGAGACGATGATGGATGAAATCCTCACGATCCTGAGTTTTCTCGAGATCGGCGTCCTTGCCGACCTCGTCCCGGAAAAACTGGAGCAGCACCAATTCAGAGAGCGTCGACGCTCTCTCTGGCTCGAACATGCCCGCGCTCTTTCAGGCGGCGGAGCAAATGCATTTCCCCGCTGGTTGGCCGCCTGTCGCAGCGGCGCGCTGAATTCTTCCCCGAAAGGACGGAACTGAAATGATGAGAAGAAATATGCGGCTTTTACGAAGCCGGACCCTGGTTTTGGGATTTTTGTTTCTGTCCGCTTTTTCCACGGTTTTATCTGGTGCCACAATGCAGATTTTTACTACCCAGGATGGTTTTTTTGGGAAAAAGATTACAAGCTTTGCCGCGTGTAAAACCAGACTGGCAGCCGGAACAAACAACGGGGTTGCCATATATGATGGAAAAATCTGTCTTTGGACCCCCCTGCAACTCCCGGAAGAAATTGCTTCCAGCCCGATAAAAGACATTGTATTTGATTCAGGCGGAAATCTCTGGATAGCGTCCCAAAAAGGATTGGGACATTATCAGCCCGAAAACAAAATTATTCAGGTGTATGGCATTTCCGACGGACTTCCCAACCTGGATGTCGAAAGAGTACAGGCATTTGAAAAGGAAGTGGTTATCGGTTGTTTTGGAGGATTTATCGCAAGAGCCAGCCTTCCGGGGGTAACAGGCAAAACTCATTTCCTTCCCGTGAATTATTCTTCAAAGGAATCTTTAAAGGTTGATGAGATTACCGGTCTTTCTTTCACGGATACCACCCACGGATGGCTCTCCACAAAGGGGGCTGGTCTGATTTTTATCGAAGACGGAAAAGAGGGGCGGATTGATAAAAAACAGGGTCTTGCTTCAGATCGGGTCGACTCTGTTTTGTTTTTTCGGAATCCAAATAACGGCCAGGAACAAATCTTAATCGGAGTATCAGGAGGGCTTTCTCTTTTTCGGGAGCGACTTGCAGTGGAAAAAAATGTATTTCCGCAGCCGGATACCTTGATTACCAGTATTGTCATTGGAAAAAGCATTTTCGAAAGCGAGAAAAAAAGCTCGGATGCGTTGACGAGTTTCATAGGAAGCGACAATGTCCTATGGGTTGGAACCAGATCCTCGGGATTATGGAGGTTTTTCAACGGGAAGTGGACGAACTTTTCCCTGACAAATTCCGGTTTTCCTTCTAACAACGTGAATCGATTGTATCGCACAGGTACTCATATCGCTGTTTGTACTGATGGCGGTCTGATCATTATTTCCGAAAATGCATATGGTTACAATGAATTCAGAAACAATGCCTTTGAAATCAGAAATTTCAAGACTTTTTCCCCCATCGCGGGAAATGCCCCTGTTTCTCAAATTGTCGTCAGTGATGACATCTGGGTGGCAAACAAAGATGGTCTGGCTCGTTATGTTCGTCGAAAGGGCCTAACGGAAGATACGATCCTGGACGACATCGACCTTGCCGTATCAAAGGAAGGTTTAACAAAGCCCACGGATGAAACTAATAATAAATTGCTGAATGCACGTGGGAAAACGTGGGAACACTATAATAAGGACGCCGGCAACCTGCCTGTCGATAATGTTTATCGCATTGCTGTCGATAAAAATCAGAGTTTATGGATGATTGTCGGAGACTCATCTCACAAAAAATCACTGGCGCGCCTGCGATTTTCTCAGAACCTCGGCACCATTGGAAAGGCCGTCTTTGAAATAATTCCGGAAGACAAATCCCCCTGGAATTCTGGAACTGACCTGACCGCGCTAATGGCGGAAGGAAAAAACCTTTTTATCGGAACTCGTACGGACGGTTTTTATATTTTGAAAAACGGTCTGAGTGCATCAGACTTTTCGGAATTCGAGTGGGAACATTACGGCCCCATAGAAAATCTGCCGTTTTTAGATATCGTGGGTTTTGCACGCCCACTGCATCCAGGAAAAAAAGCACCTCTTGCCATTTTGCATTCAAATGCGTTGTCCTACTGGAATGGTTCGGGGTTTTCTGTTTCTCAGCTTGCCGTTGACGGGCAATTCTCCTGCATAACCGCGGATGGAGCGGGAGACCTTTGGATCGGTTCAAACAAGGGACTTTTTCGTTTGTCCGGGGAAGGCGACATTTATCTTTATACCAGGACGAATGCAAATTTCGCCTCCAACAACATCACGGCGCTTATTGGAGGCCAGAATTCAAGCGGACAAACAGCCATCTGGGTCGCTTGCGACGAAAATCCTGAAGGCTCTGATAGTCCACCGGTCATATTGTCGTTTAACAAGCTGGAACAAAAGGTTCAAGACAATGTTCCACTAAAGCCGGTGGAAAAAAAGTTTTATGAATATGTACATAGCACAGGAAAGAAATTATCAGCCAATCAGAGCGATGAATATGCGCAGGTGGAAACTCCTCCTGAATCTCCCGCTTCAATTAATTATTTTGACGGGCTGTTCTGGGATAAATATGATGCGGGAGGAGTCCGGTGTTTTGCGGTGAATGGAGACTATTTGTGGATGGGCACGAACGTTCGCTTGCGTCGTTTCTTTCTGCCATTCACACAGCAAAATTCACTACTGCAATAATGCCAGAGAAATCAGACGGACTAACCTGTTTTTCTGACTAGAATCCAGGTGGCGCCATGGCTTCCAGCTCTACCACAGGGCAGGAAAATAGCTCCTTTGGTAAACGTCTTGTTGCAATCCGGATGTTCCTTGCACTTGTAAATTCCACTAACGGTGACTCTGTTTCCTGTTTTTTCGTCCATTTATTTATCCTTTCGAAATACTGAAGGTCTATATCTATTATAGCACGTTTCCAAGGCATCTTACGGATTCCCAGGGTCATTTAATTCTTGACAGGTAGGGCAGCGACCGCCGGGCGCGCCGCGCCTTTCGCCACGAGCTTTTTCGGCGGGCCCGGCGGTCCCGCCCTACCATTCATTGAAATCAGTCTATTCAAGCCATTCTACGGTGGAAAATTAAATGACCCTGACGGATTGCGGGATCTGCAGGGCAAATTGCCCATTGAAATACAGGAATCCGTGTGCTATGTTTCGGTAACTTAATCGCGCATTCCCGTCAGACAGACGCTCATAATGCGGAGGAACAACAACTTCTTTCCAGTAAGGACGGGCTTTTCATGACCGACACCACACCAGCCACCGATACCATAAATCTTGTCCGTGAGCGGATCGTCGATTTCTACGAGCGTCTTCGCGGCTTCTTTCTCAAGCGTGACGATCTACTGAAGCTCATGATAACTGCCGTTGCCGCACAGGAGCCAATGCTGTTCATCGGCCGTCCCGGTACCGCCAAATCACTCCTGGTGTCTGTTTTCTGTCAGGGACTTGGCATACCGACGGGTGAATATTTCGAGTACATGCTTACCAAGTTTACTGAACCGAGCGAGATCATGGGCCCGGTCGACATCCAGGAACTCAAAAGCGGCAGATATATCCGCAAGGTTCGCGGGCATCTTCCCGAGGCGAAGATAGCTTTTCTCGACGAAATTTTCAAGGCGAACTCGGCGATTCTTAACATGCTGCTGACCGTCATCAACG